>NZ_JAUSBZ010000142.1 GCF_030651755.1 Phenylobacterium sp.
TGACCCTCAGGTGGACGTTATCCTCACGACCGGCGGCACTGGGTTCTCACCACGAGACGTGACGCCCGAGGCGGTTCGCCCGCTATTGGACCGCGAGATGGATGGCTTCTCCGTCATCTTTCACCAAGCCAGCTTTGGGACGGTGGGGGTCTCGACTCTGCAGTCGCGGGCGCTTGCCGGTCAGATCGGCGAGACCTTCATCTTCTGTGTGCCAGGCTCCACGGGCGCATGTCGCGACGCCTGGGATCTGGTGCTCGCACAGGAATTTGACAGTCGCTTCCGCCCCTGCTCCCTGGTCGGCCAGGTTCCTCGCTATCGCGGTGTCTGCGCGTGATCAGCTTCGATGAGGCCTGTTTGCGGCTGACGAATCTGGCCGAACCGCTAGGCGCTGAGACAATTGGTCTAGAGGAAGCCGACGGCCGAGTACTCGCGAGAGATATCCTGGCCGTCTGCGACAGCCCAACCCACGCCGTCTCAGCCATGGACGGCTATGCGATCCGCGATTCCGAGTTGAAGGCTGGGCGCACCGCTTGGCCGATCAGCGGCGAAGTCTTCGCCGGCGCCGCGCCCCCCGGAGAACTGCCCGCAGAGGTGTGCGTGCGCATCTTTACCGGTGCGCCGCTGCCTGCAGACTTCGACCGGGTTGTCCCACAGGAACTGGTTCGAGCGACGGCTGAGGGCATCACACTGGATCCTCGTCGGCTCTCCAGTTCCCACATCCGGCAGGCGGGATCCGACTTTCGGGCTCATCGGGTTCTGCTGAGGCGGGGACGCGTCATGGATCCGGGCGCTCAACTGCTCGCCGCGGCGGCCGACCGGCCGCATGTCTCTGTGAACCGCCGTCCACGGGTCTCCATCATCTCGTCCGGCGATGAACTGGTCGCGCCTGGAACAGCGCTGGATCGGCCCGGACGGGTTCCCGACAGCGTGTCCTATGGTGTCGCCAGTCTGGCCCGCCAATGGGGTGCGGGCGTCGTCCGACGCCGTCATGCGCCTGATGATCTGGCCACATTGCGCCGCGCTGTGTCCGACGAACAGGCGAACGCCGACCTCATCGTGATGACGGGGGGCGCCTCGGTCGGTGAAAAGGACTATGCCCGGGCGGCTTTCGAGCAGCTTGAGCTCATCATCGACAAGGTCGCCATGAAGCCGGGAAAGCCGGTTTGGGTTGGCCGGTCCAACGGGCGGCTGGTGGTCGGTCTGCCTGGCAACCCCACCGCCGCCATGGTCACGGCGCGCTTGTTTCTCGCGCCCTTGCTGGCTGCGCTTAGCGGTCGATCGCAATCTGAGGCCTGGGCCTGGCGCGATGCGCCGGCGGGCCAACCTTTCGCGCCCACGGGTGATCGAGAAGTTTTCGTGCGAGCCCGCATGAAGGCGAGCGGCGCACATCCTTGCGAGAGTCAGGATTCGAGCGCTCAGGCGGTTATGGGCGAATGGACCCTGCTGGCGCGCCGCGAGGCTGGCTCGCCGGGCTTGCCGGCCGGGGCGCCGGTCAGGGTGCTAACGCTCTAGCGCTCAGCTGCGGCCCAGGAGGACGGCGGCGGATGGGGTCGCCAGCACCCAGGCCATAGCATGGAGCCACCGGATCGGACGGCTTGGCGCGGGCGCGCGCGAAGAGTTCGCCGTGGCCGGCGCCAGACGGTCGTCGTCGGCCAGCGGCGGGCGGCGGGCGAACTCCCGCTCGACGATCTGCATCTCGGAAAGCATTTGGGCGATCTCCTGAGTGAGAGATCACCTTGGGCCTGTACGCCAGCGGTCGCATTGAAGCCCCCACTCCCGGGGCTTGATGTCCGTCACCTGGCCGGCAGCAGGTTTTCGGAGCCCTGCGACACCGCACGGCCCCTGTCGCACGCCGCAGCGAATCGAACAGCCTCCAAGGCCCACCCAGGAGGCAGGCTGATGGCGTTCGACAATCCTCTCGCCCAGGAAATCTGGTCCAGCAAATATCGTTTCGCACCCGCCTCGGGCGCCGAGGCCGATGACTCCATTGAGGCCACGTGGCGGCGCGTCGCTGTCGCCCTTGCCGAGGGCGAGGCGCCCGATATGCGCGCGGCGGCGGCCGAACGGTTCCGGTCGGCCATGGAGGACTATAAGTTCATTCCCGCGGGCCGAATCCTGGCGGGGGCCGGCTCAGGGCGCGCCGTCACGCTCTTCAACTGCTTCGTCATGGGCAAGATTCCCGACAGCCTCGAGGCCATCTTCGGGCAGGTGCGCGAAGCGGCGATCACCATGCAGCAGGGCGGCGGGGTCGGCATGGACTTCTCCTCGATCCGCCCGTCCGGCTCCCCTGTCCGAGGCGTGGCCGCTGACGCCTCCGGGCCGCTCAGTTTCATGGATGTCTGGGACTCCATGTGCCGGACGATCATGTCGGCCGGACAGCGCCGTGGGGCGATGATGGGGTGTCTGCGCATCGACCACCCGGACATCGAAGCCTTCATCGACGCCAAAAGAGACCCCGTGCGGCTTCGCAACTTCAATCTCTCCGTCCTGGTGACAGACGCCTTCATGACCGCCCTGGAGGCGGATGCCGAATGGCCGCTTGTCTATCAAGAACAGGTTGTCCGGACCGTCGCCGCCAAGGACATCTGGCGGCGTCTGATGCAGGCGACTTACGACGCCGCCGAGCCTGGGGTCATCTTCATTGACCGGGTGAACGCCCAGAACAATCTGAGCTATTGCGAGACCATCCTGGCCAGCAACCCCTGCGGCGAGCAGATGCTCCCGCCATACGGCGCCTGCCTGCTGGGCTCGATCAACCTTGCCCGTCTCATTGAGGCGCCCTTCAGCGCCGGGGCGCGGTTGGACCTGTCTCAGCTCAGCGAGCTGACCTACACCGCGGTGCGGATGCTCGACAATGTCATCGACATTTCGCGCTTCCCCCTCGAGGCCCAGGAGACTGAAGCCAAGGCCAAGCGCCGCATCGGGCTCGGGGTCACGGGGCTGGCGGATGCGCTCGTGTTTTGCGGGGCAGCGTACGGTTCGGACGAGGCCGTCGCCCTGACCCGTGAATGGCTGGGCCACATCAAACGCGAAGCCTATCGTGCCTCAGCCGATCTGGCGGCCGAAAAGGGCGCCTTCCCACTCTATGATCCCGCCATCCTGGATCGTCCGAACCTTCGCGACCTGGATGAGGAGACGCGCGCGCGCATCGCCCGCCATGGCCTGCGCAATGGATGCCTGACCTCGATCGCCCCCACCGGCACAACATCGCTGTTGGCCGGCAACGTCTCTTCAGGCATCGAACCCGTTTTCGCCTTCGCCTACACCCGCAAGGTGCGCCAGCCGGACGGCGGCACGCGCGAGGAGGCGGTCGAGGACTATGCTCTGGCCCTCTGGAAACGTCTGCACGGCGATACAGAGCCTCCGGCCGACATCTTTGTCACCGCACAGACGCTCAACCCTGCCGACCATCTGCGCATGCAGGCCGCAGCCCAGGCGCAGATCGACTCCTCGATCTCCAAGACGGTCAACTGCCCCGAAACGATCGACTTCGACGCCTTTGGGGATGTCTATCTGGAGGGCTACCGGCTCGGCTGCAAAGGCCTGACCACCTACCGACCCAACGCCGTGACAGGCTCGGTGCTATCGGTGACGCCTCCTGCGGGTCCGGCCGTAAGCAGCGCCCGCGCCGTCCCCGCCAATGACCTCCCCGCCCGCCCACGCGCCCTGGAGGGGGCCACCTACAAGCTCAAATGGCCGGAGAGCGCTCACGCGGTCTATGTGACGATCAATGATGTCGTCGATGCAGCCGGCCGGCGTCCGTTTGAAATTTTCATCAACTCGAAGAACATGGAGCACTACGCCTGGACCCTGGGCCTGACACGGATGGTATCAGCCGTATTCCGCCGGGGTGGCGATATCGCCTTTGTCGTGGAGGAGTTGAAGGCTGTCTTCGACCCACGCGGCGGGGCATGGATGGAGGGCCGCTATGTGCCTTCGCTGCTCGCCGCTATTGGCGCGGTCATTGAACAGCACCTCGCCGCGCGGCAAGACGCCGCGGAACCCGCCGAGGCGCCGGTATCCGACCCCATGTCCCTCGAGCCGTCGCAAGCGCATGCTGTGCAGGCCTGCGCCTGCCCCAGATGCGGCGGCTTCGAACTGGTCAAGCGCGAAGGCTGCGAAACCTGTGTGGATTGCGGACATTCGAAGTGCGGATGAGCCGCCCCCTGCTTGATGGGGGTCAAGGCGAGTCGCGCAGATGCGGCGCATTCTCATCCCATGAGCACTGCATCACGCCGCCGCGCCTATTCCGGACCAATTATCTTCAGCTACGGCTTTAGGCCTTTCTTCCTGGGCGGCGCCATCTGGGCGTCGATCACCGCCCCACTCTGGGTCTGGAGCTATCTGGCTGGGGATGGCTGGCTGAGTCGGGAATGGCACATCCATGAGATGTTGTTCGGCGCCTTGGCGGCCATTGTCGCCGGCTTCCTCACGACCGCGGTTCCGAACTGGACCGGCCGCATGCCGGTCATCGGAGCGCCCCTCGCCGGCCTGTTTGGCCTGTGGGCGGCAGGTCGGGTCGCAATGCTCGCCCCGGGTTTGTCGCCCATAGTCATCGGCGCCGTCGATAGCGCGTTCCTGATCGTCTTCGCTGCGGTGATCTGGCGCGAGGTTCTGGCAGGCCGCAACTGGCGCAACCTCCCGGTCTGCATGCTGGTCAGCCTGATGGCCCTGGGCAACGTCCTCTTTCATCTGCGTCCGGTCTTCTGGGGCACCGACCTCGCTTGGCGTGTGGGAATGGCGGCGATCGCGCTGCTCATCGCACTGATCGGCGGACGCATCGTTCCGAGCTTCACCAACAACTGGCTCAAGGCTCAGGGTCAGGCGCCCTCAGCGCGCCCTGAGTCGCGTTTCGATCACCTGGTCCTGCTTGCGACGGCAGGAGCGCTCGCGGCTTGGCTCGCCTCGCCTGCGAGCCTGATAGCTGGAAGCGCCATGGCTGGGGCCGGCGCGCTCAATTTCGTGCGCCTCGCCCGCTGGCGTGGGTGGCGAACCCTGAAAGAGCCGCTCGTCTGGATTTTGCATGTCGGATACGGCTGGCTTGCCCTGGCCCTTGGCCTGCTCGGTCTGGGCGTTTTCGCGCCTGGCGCGCCTCCGACGCTCGGCGTCCACGCGCTCACGGTCGGCGCGGTGGGCGTGATGACCCTCGCAGTAATGACGCGCGCCAGCCGGGGACATACGGGGCGCGCGCTCGCCGCTGACCGCAGCGTGCAAGCGATCTACCTGCTGATCAATCTGGCGGCGCTCTTGCGCGTCAGCGCGGCGGCAGGATCGCTCAATCCGGTCCTGCTCAGCGCCTCGGTCATCGCTTGGTCGCTGGCCTTCGGACTATTCGCCGTCAGCCACATCCCAATGCTGGCCCGCCCGCGCCCTATGGTCGCGGGCCAGGCTTGATGGTCATCAATCGGGGGCTGGGGCAGCTGAAATAGACTTGTCTTCATCGGCGGCGCTTCTCGTCCGCCGCAATGCTCCGAGCGCGTCGCCCTAAAGCCGTTTGGCCATGGGCGCCCCGCCGAGCCGCCCAGGGCGGCAAGGGTGAGGTTGGAAACGGCCTCGTCTCCCGTGCTTGGAAAGGGGCTCACGTGGAAACCTTCGCCGACGGCTTTGGCCGTCGATTCCGCTATCTGCGCATTTCGCTGACCGAGGTGTGCAACTTCCGTTGCGTCTACTGCCTGCCGAACGGCTATCAGAAGGTCGCAGGTCCCGCCCTGATGACCCCGTTGGAGATCGAGCGTCTCGGCCGGGTCTTCAGCCACCGTGGGGTCACCAAGTTCCGACTGACGGGCGGCGAGCCTACCGTGCGCCGCGACCTGGGCGACATCATTGGCCGTCTCAGCGCCCTTCCGGGCGGCAACAAGGTCGCCATGACCACCAACGGTTGGAACCTCGCCCGCTACATCGAAGAATGGGCGGCCGCTGGCCTGACCAACCTGAATGTGAGCGTCGATAGCCTGGAGCCCGACGTCTTCCGTCGCATCACCGGACACAACCGTCTGAATTCGGTGCTCGAAGGTGTGGACCGCGCCCTGGATCTCGCCCTGCCCAGCGTAAAGCTGAATGCTGTCCTGCAGCGCAGCGCGGTCGGTGAGGGCTTTGATCGCTTCGCCGACTATGTCCGGACACGGCCGGTGGCCGTGCGGTTCATCGAACTGATGCGCACCGGCGACAACCTCGCCTTCTTCGAAGATCAACACGTGCCCGGTAGCCGCTTGCTCGCGTGGCTGGCCGACCATGGATGGAGTCCCTGCCTGCGCGGCCCCGACGATGGACCGGCGATTGAGTACCGCCACCCGGACTACGAGGGGCGCCTGGGGCTCATTGCGCCCTATTCTCCTGGCTTCTGCGATAGCTGCAACCGGTTGCGGATCACCGCCGCCGGCAAGCTCCGGCTTTGCCTCTTTGGCGACGACGGGGTGGATCTGCGTGACCTCCTGGCGAGCGACGACCGACCAGCTCTGGAGGCGCGCATCGAATCGGCCTTGGCGATGAAGCCGCGCGGTCACCGTTTGGCTGAAGGGCGCTCGGGGGACACCCGAAATCTGTCACAACTGGGTGGATAGTCTGACAGATCATCGATGCTTGATAAGCATCAAGTCCGACTAGCCACTTCATCAATCATCACCTTGAGTATATTCTCGCTGCCGCCTGTATTGCTGCGGCATTCTGTCATAATTGCCGTTGCGCACTGCAGCAATTGATCCGCATCAATCAGCCTAGACCATAGATCGTCCTATCCCTGCCTCACCGAGATTTGGCTCGGTCACGACAAGGGGGACGATCGGTGAGCGCACCGACAGGCCATCAGCAAGGCGCCCAGACAGCATTGTGGATGAGCACGTTCTCATTCACGGCCTGCTTCGCGGTCTGGACCATCTTCTCGATCATTGGCGTGCAGATCCGGACGGATCTCGGCCTGTCTGGCGCGCAGTTTGGCCTGCTGATCGGGACGCCCATCCTGACCGGGTCGTTGATCCGCCTGATCCTGGGCATCTGGGCTGAACAGTATGGCGGCCGCATCGTCAACCTGGCTGTCATGCTCGCCGCGGCGGCGGCCACCTTCCTGCTGTCCTATGCTGAAACCTACCCGCAGTTTCTGGTCGCGGCCCTGGGCGTCGGCGTCGCCGGCGGCGCCTTCTCCGTCGGCGTGACCTATGTCGCTAAGTTCTTCCCCAAGGAACGCCAGGGCACCGCCCTGGGAATCTTCGGCGCCGGGAACGTCGGCTCCGCCGTCACCAAGTTCGCCGCGCCCTTTGTCATGGTCGCCCTGGGCTGGGAGGCCGTGGCGCAGATTTGGGCGCTCGCCCTGGCGGGGATCGCCGTCCTGACCTTCCTGATCACCCGTGACGATCCGGAACTCGTCGCGCGCCGCGCCTCAGGCGAGAAGCCGGCCCGGGCTGGGGCCCAGCTCACCCCCCTCCGCAAGCTGCAGGTTTGGCGCTTCGCCCTCTATTACTTCTTCGTCTTCGGCGCCTTCGTGGCCCTGGCGCTCTGGCTGCCGAGCTACCTAGTTGGCGTCTACAGCCTCGACATCAAGGCCGCTGGCATGCTGGCCGCAGCCTATTCGATCCCCGGCTCGCTCTTCCGAGTGTTCGGCGGCTGGCTGTCGGACA
This sequence comes from Phenylobacterium sp., assembly GCF_030651755.1. Taxonomy (GTDB): domain Bacteria; phylum Pseudomonadota; class Alphaproteobacteria; order Caulobacterales; family Caulobacteraceae; genus Phenylobacterium. Next base: position 7,611 of record NZ_JAUSBZ010000142.1, read on the forward strand.
AGATCGGCGCCCGGCGGGTGATGTACATCACCTTCGGCGTAAGCGTGATCTGCACCTTCCTGCTCTCCTATCCGTCGACGCGCTATGTGGTGGACGGGATCAATGGCCCGATCAGCTTCAGCCTCTCGACCGGCCTCATCCCCTTTGTCGTCCTGATATTCGTCCTCGGCTTCGCCATGAGCCTCGGCAAAGCCGCCGTCTACAAGCACATCCCGGTCTACTACCCCGGGCATGTGGGCGCCGTCGGCGGTCTGGTGGGCATGGTCGGCGGCCTGGGCGGGTTCATCCTACCGATCGTCTTCGGTGCTCTGAACGACCTCACCGGCGTCTGGACTAGCTGCTTCATGCTGCTCTTCCTCCTGGCGGCGACGGCGCTGACCTGGATGCACTTCGCCATCCGTCGGATGGAACAGAAGTCCGCACCGCAACTGCGCGACCTCCCAGCCCTGCCTGAGATGGTCGGCATGACCCCCAATCCTCCCTCCGCGTCTGGCGCCATCGCGCCGACTGCGCGCTGACACTTGAAAGGGCAAGAAGCCATGTCTTCGGCACCTCCCGCCCGCCATGTCCTGACAGACTGGCGCCCTGAAGACCCCGAGTTCTGGAACTCCACCGGTCGGTCTATCGCCAGCCGCAACCTCTGGATCAGTGTTCCGAACCTGCTCCTGGCCTTCGCCATCTGGATGGTCTGGTCGATGGTCGTGGCGAAGCTGAAACTGATCGGCTTCGACTTCACTACCGACCAGCTCTTCTGGCTGACGGCCCTGCCGGCGCTCTCAGGTGCGACCCTGCGGATCTTCTACAGCTTCCTCGTACCAATCCTCGGCGGGCGGCTCTGGACCACTATCTCCACCCTCTCGCTGCTGGTCCCCGCCATCGGCATCGGCCTGGCCGTCCAGCAGCCGGAGACCCCCTACTGGGTGTTCGTCGCCCTGGCGCTGGCCTGCGGTCTGGGCGGCGGCAACTTCGCTTCGTCCATGTCCAACATCTCGTTCTTCTATCCGAAGGCTGAGAAGGGCAATGCGCTGGCCCTCAACGCCGGCTTCGGCAACCTCGGCGTCAGCGTGATGCAGTTCCTGGTGCCTGTCGTCATTGTGGCCGGCGCCTTCGCCCCTGTGGTGGGCGCCCCGCAAGTCGCTGTGGACGGCGAGGCCCGCAGCGAGCTGTGGCTGCAGAATGCGGGGTTCGTCTGGGTACCGTTCATCCTCGCCGCCGCCGTAGCAGCCTGGGTCGGCATGAACGACATCGCCTCGGCCAAGGCCTCCTTCTCGAGCCAGGCCGTGGTCTTCAAGCGTAAGCACAACTGGATCATGTGCTACCTCTATGTGGGCACATTTGGCTCCTTCATCGGCTTTTCGGCCGCCTTCCCGCTCCTCATGCGGACCCTCTTCCCCGATGTGAACAGCCTTCAGTTCGCGTTCCTCGGCCCTCTGGTCGGGGCCGCGGCGCGCGCCCTGACCGGCTGGGTTTCGGACAAGTTTGGTGGGGAGCACGTCACCCATTGGGTCTTCCTCGCCATGGCTGGGGGCGTGGTTGCTGTGCTTCACAGCGTCGGAGCCTGGGGGACGGAACCCTCCTTCGCGGTCTTTTTCGCCAGCTTCATCTGGCTGTTCGCCTGGACCGGCATTGGCAATGCATCGACCTTCCAGATGATCCCGGCGATCATGCGGAGCGACATGCCGCGGCTGATGCCCCAAGCCGATGCGGTGGCTCGCCTCAAGGCTTCCGAGATGGAGTCAGCCGCCATTGTCGGCTTCTCGTCGGCCATCGGCGCCTATGGCGGCTTCGTGATCCCCAAGCTCTTTGGAGAGTCGCTCAAGGCGACCGGCGGCCCTGAGACCGCACTCCTCATCTTCCTCGCCTTCTACCTTAGCTGCGTCGCGGTGAACTGGGCCTTCTACGGCCGCAAGACCTCCATGCTGCACGCGCCTCAACCCTCGAAACTGGGAGCCGCGGCATGAGCCACACCCTTGATCGCCTGGCGTTCTTCACACGCAAGACCGAGCTCTTTTCGAACGGCCACGGCGTCCTCAACGACGATGACCGCACCTGGGAGCAGGCTTACCGCGACCGCTGGCAGCACGACAAAGTGGTGCGCTCCACCCACGGGGTGAACTGCACCGGCTCCTGCTCCTGGAAAATCTACGTCAAGGGGGGGATCGTCACCTGGGAGACCCAGCAGACCGATTATCCCCGGACCCGTCCGGAGCTGCCGAACCATGAGCCGCGCGGCTGCGCCCGCGGCGCCAGCTACAGCTGGTACCTCTATTCCGCGAACCGGGTGAAATACCCGCTGATCCGCTCGCGCCTGCTGAAGCTGTGGCGCAAGGCCCGCGCGACGCTCAGCCCAGTGGCGGCCTGGGCCTCGATCCAGAACGATCCCGCGCAGCGCGCCTCCTATGTGACCATGCGCGGCGCCGGCGGCTTCATCCGCGCCACCTGGGACGAGGTGACTGAGATCATCGCGGCCGCCAATGCGCACACCATCAAGGCTTGGGGTCCTGATCGGATTTTCGGCTTCTCGCCGATCCCGGCCATGTCGATGGTCTCCTACGCTGCCGGCGCGCGCTACCTGCAGCTGATTGGCGGCGTCTGTGGGTCGTTCTACGACTGGTACTGCGACCTGCCGCCAGCCTCTCCACAGACCTGGGGCGAGCAAACTGACGTCGCCGAGAGCGCAGACTGGTTCAATTCCAGCTTCATCATGCTGTGGGGCTCCAACGTTCCGCAGACGCGGACGCCCGACGCCCACTTCTATACGGAGGCCCGCTATCGCGGGGCAAAGTCTGTAGTTATCTGCCCCGACTATTCAGAGGCCTCGAAGTTCTCCGATCTGTGGCTAGCCGTTAAGCAGGGCACTGACGCGGCGCTCGGCATGGCGTTCGGCCACGTGATCCTCAAGGAGTTCCATGTTGACCGGCAGGTGCCCTACTTCCGCGAATACCTGCGCAAGTATTCCGACTTGCCGATGCTGGTCCGCCTGGTGCCGCAGGACGGGGCCTATGTGCCCGAGCGTCTGCTGCGGGCTGCAGAGTTCGACCAGGCCCTAGGCGAGACGAACAACCCCGACTGGAAGACCGTCGCGCTCGACGAAGCGACCGGCGAAGTGATCGTGCCCAACGGCTCAATCGGCTTCCGCTGGGGCGAGGACGGCAAGTGGAACCTTGAGGAGAAGGATGGCCTTGGCCGCGAGACCTCGCTCCGCCTGGGCCTGAAAGGTGTCCACGACGAGGTCGCCGCCGTGCGCTTCCCCTATTTCGGCGGCGCGGCCACCAATGGCTTCGCCATGACAGACCACCCCGACGTCCTGGTCCGCAATGTGCCGGTCAAGCGTATGAAGCTGCCGGAGGGCGAGACCCTGGTGGCCTGCGTCTATGACCTGTTCCTCGCCAATTACGGCGTCGATCAGGGCTTCGGCGGCGACCATATGCCGGCCAGCTACGACGACGTGCAGCCCTATTCGCCGGCTTGGGCTGAGGCGATCACGTCGGTGCCGAAGGATCAGATTGTCGCCGTCGCCCGTGGCTTCGCCGGCAACGCTGAAAAGACCGATGGCAAGTCGATGGTGATCATCGGCGCGGCGATGAACCACTGGTTCCACATGGATATGAACTACCGCGCTGTCATCAACATGCTGGTGATGTGCGGGTGCGTCGGCCAGACGGGCGGCGGTTGGGCGCACTACGTCGGCCAGGAGAAGCTGCGGCCGCAGACGGGCTGGGCGCCGCTGGCCTTCGCCACAGACTGGGCCAAGCCGCCCCGGCAGCAGAACTCGACTTCATTCTTCTACGCCCACTCTGACCAGTGGCGCTACGAGACCGTCGAGATGAGCGAGATCCTGTCACCCACCGCCCCCGACGGCGTCTGGGACGGGTCGATGATCGACTTCAACGCCAAGGCCGAACGGATGGGCTGGCTGCCCTCGGCGCCGGCGCTGAAAACAAACCCGCTTGAGGTCGCCAACGCCGCGGCCGCGGCTGGCCAGGACCCAAAGGCCTATGCGCTCGCCCAGCTGAAGAGCGGCGATCTTGAGATGTCCTGCATGGACCCCGACGACCCGGCCAACTGGCCGCGCAACATGTTCATCTGGCGCTCCAACCTGCTGGGCTCGTCTGGCAAGGGTCACGAGTACTTCCTGAAGCACCTGTTGGGCGCAAACCATGGCGTCCAGGGCAAGGACCTCGGCGAAGACGGCCGGCGCAAGCCCAACGATGTGAAGTGGCATGACGAGGCGCCGGAGGGAAAACTCGACCTTCTGGTCACCCTTGATTTCCGGATGTCGACCACGGCGGTCTACTCCGACATCGTGCTGCCGACAGCCACCTGGTACGAGAAGAACGACCTCAACACCTCCGACATGCACCCCTTCATCCACCCGCTGTCGGCGGCTGTGGACCCGGCCTGGGAGTCGAAGTCGGATTGGGAAATCTTCAAGGCGATCGCCAAGCAGTTTTCCAATGTCGCTCCGGAAGTCCTGGGCGTCGAGCAGGACGTCGTTCTCACCCCCATCCAACACGACAGCGCCGCCGAACTGGCTCAGCCGTTCGATGTCCGCGATTGGTCCAAGGGTGAGTGCGAGGCGATCCCGGGCAAGACCATGCCCCAGATCACAGTCGTTGAACGGGACTACCCGAACACCTTCAAGCGCTTCACGGCATTGGGGCCGCTACTCAAAGCCAGCGGCAATGGCGGCAAGGGCATCGGCTGGAAGACCGAGCACGAGGTCGATCTGCTGGCCGAGCTAAACGGCAAGGTCCTCGAGGAGGGCCAGACCCAGGGCATGCCGAAGATCGAGACCGATATCGACGCCTGCGAAACCATCCTGATGCTGGCGCCCGAGACCAATGGCGAGGTGGCGGTCAAGGCCTGGGCGGCGCTCGAAAAGCAGACCGGCCGCGAGCACACCCATCTGGCCCTGCCCAAGGAAGACGAGAAAATCCGCTTCCGCGATCTCTTGGCCCAGCCGCGCAAGATCATCACCTCGCCGACCTGGTCTGGCATTGAGAGCGAGAAGGTCTGCTACACCGCCGGCTGGACCAACGTCCATGAACTGATCCCGTGGCGGACTCTCACCGGGCGCCAACAACTCTACCAGGACCATGAGTGGATGCGGGCGTTCGGCGAGGCGCTCTGCGTCTATCGTCCGCCGATCGACCTGAAGACCACCTACGTCCAGGGCGCCAAGCCCAACGGCCAGACTGAGATCGTCCTGAACTTCATCACCCCGCACCAGAAGTGGGGCATCCACTCGACCTACTCCGACAACCTGATGATGCTCACCTTGAACCGCGGCGGCCCAGTCATCTGGATCTCTGAGGTCGACGCCAAGAAGGCGGGTCTGATCGACAACGACTGGGTGGAGGCTTTCAACGCCAACGGGGCCCTGACGGCGCGGGTCGTCGTGTCCCAGCGCATCCGTGAAGGCACGACCTTCATGTATCACGCCCAGGAAAAGATCGTGAACACGCCAGGGTCGCAGATCACCGGCAAGCGCGGCGGCATCCACAACTCGGTCACCCGCACGGTGCTGAAGCCTACCCACATGATCGGCGGCTACGCCCAACTCGCCTACGGCTTCAACTACTACGGCACTGTCGGCGCAAACCGCGACGAATTCGTCGTGCTTCGCAAGATGACCAAGGTCGACTGGCTCGAAGAAACCCTCAACACCAAGGATTTCGCCCAATGAAAGTCCGCGCCCAGATCGGCATGGTGCTGAATCTCGATAAGTGCATCGGGTGCCACACCTGCTCAGTTACCTGCAAGAATGTGTGGACCAATCGTGAAGGCGTTGAATACGCCTGGTTCAACAACGTGGAGACCAAGCCCGGCGTTGGCTTTCCGCGGGACTGGGAGAACCAGAAACGCTGGAACGGCGGGTGGACTCGCAAGGCCAACGGCAAGATTGAGCCCAAGATGGGCGCCAAGTGGCGCATCCTGGCGAAGATCTTCGCCAACCCCGACCTGCCGGAGATCGACGACTACTACGAGCCCTTCGACTTCGATTACGGCCATCTGCAGACGGCGCCGGAGATGAAGGCGTTCCCGACCGCGCGGCCGCGCTCGAAGATCACCGGCCAGCGGATGGAGAAGATCGAGCGGGGCCCGAACTGGGAGGAGATCCTGGGGGGCGAGTTCGCCACGCGTTCAGCCGACTACAACTTCGACAGCGTCGAGAAGGAGATCTACGGCCAGTTCGAGAACACCTTTATGATGTATCTGCCGAGGCTGTGCGAGCACTGCCTCAACCCGACCTGCGTGGCGGCGTGCCCTTCGGGCGCGATCTACAAGCGCGAGGAGGATGGCATCGTCCTGATCGACCAGGACAAGTGCCGAGGCTGGCGCATGTGCGTCTCCGCCTGCCCCTACAAGAAAATCTACTACAACTGGGAATCCGGGAAATCGGAGAAGTGCACCTTCTGCTTCCCGCGGATTGAGGTCGGTCAACCGACCGTCTGTTCGGAGACCTGTGTCGGGCGCATCCGCTATCTCGGCGTCCTGCTCTATGACGCCGACCAGATCGAGACCGCCGCCAGCACGCCTGATGATCAGGACCTCTATCAGGCCCAACTCGACATCTTCCTCGACCCTACCGACCCGGCGGTAATCGCCCAGGCGCGCGCCAACGGCGTACCGGAAGCCTGGCTCGACGCAGCGCGGCAGAGCCCCGTCTACAAGATGGCCATCGACTGGAAGATCGCCTTCCCGCTGCACCCTGAATACCGAACCCTGCCGATGGTCTGGTACGTGCCGCCGCTCTCACCGATCCAGAACGCAGCGGCCGCAGGCGCCATTGAGATGGATGGCGAAATGCCTGACGTCCACTCGCTGCGGATCCCGGTCAAATACCTCGCGAACCTGCTGACCGCCGGCCGCGAGGCGCCGATCGAACTGGCCCTGAGGCGCATGCTGGCCATGCGCGGGTACATGCGCGCCAAGACCGTCGAGGGCGTCATCGACCACAGGCTGGCGGGAAGCGTCGAACTCTCCGCCGCCCAGATCGACGAGATGTACCGCTACCTGGCGATCGCCAACTACGAGGACCGGTTCGTCATCCCGTCCGCGCACCGCGAAGTGGCGGAGGACGCCTACGACATGCGCGGCTCCTGCGGCTTCTCGTTTGGCAATGGCTGCTCCGGCGGACGCACGGAGCTCGGCCTGTTTGGACCCAACAAGCGCAGCCGCGCCAAAACCCCCATGGAGGCCTGACCCATGGCCCGCACCTATCAGGCGCTTGCGCACCTGCTTACCTATCCGACCCCTGAGCTGCAGCGGCTCGCGCCTCAGGCCCTGGCGCTCATCGAGGCGGAGGGGATGGTTCCAAAAGCCATCCTAAAGGCGCTGGGACGCCTCGTTGATCAGATCGCTGGCGGCGACATCTATGACCTGCAGGAGAGCTACACCGAGCTCTTCGACCGCACCCGGTCTCTGTCGCTCAACCTCTATGAGCACGTGCATGGCGAAAGCCGCGACCGCGGCGAAGCCATGGTCGCCCTGGCCGAACTCTATCGCGCCCACGACCTGCACCTGTCGGCCAACGAACTGCCCGACTTCCTGCCCGTGTTCCTTGAGTTCCTCTCCACCCTGCCCGACGCCCAGGCCGCCTCCCTGCTGGGGGAGGCGGCGCACGTCCTGGACGCCATGGGTGAGCGCCTGAAGTCGCGGGGCAGCGCCTATCGCGCCATATTCGGCGCGCTCGGCAAACTCGCCTCGCAGGCCGCAGACCCGGGCGCACTGGCCGCACTTTTGAGCGAGCCCGACGAGGATCCCAACGATCTGGAGGCCATCGACAAGGCCTGGGCTGAAACCGCCGTCACCTTCGGCCCCTCCGACGTGGGCTGCCCGAAGGCCACCGCTCTCGTCGACGCGATGATGGCCGAGCCCGGCCGTCAGCCGCGCCGCGCCGCCGCCAACGCCTGAGGTTCGCCATGCAACTCCTAAACCAATTTCTGTTCGGGGTTTTTCCCTACATTGCGCTGGCCGTTCTTGTGTTGGGTTCGGTCCTCCGCTTCGACCGTGAACAATATACTTGGCGAACGGGCTCCTCCCAGCTGCTGCGGCGCAAGCAGCTCGTGTTGGGCTCCGTACTGTTCCACGTCGGAATACTGACCATCTTTGGCGGCCACTTCGTGGGTCTGCTCACGCCGATCTGGGTGTTCGACGCCCTCGGCGTGCCGCACGGCGCAAAGCAGATTCTGGCCATTGTCGCCGGCGGTTTCGCCGGCGTCCTCTGCCTCGTGGGCGGCCTGTTGCTCCTGCATCGTCGGCTGTTCGACCCGCGAATTCGGGCCACCTCCAGTTTCGGCGACACCGCCATCCTGATCCTGCTGCTGGCTCAGTTGATCCTGGGCCTGGCGACCATTCCCTTGTCGGCCGGCCACCTGGACGGGCATGAGATGCTCAAGTTCATGAGCTGGGCGCAGGGGGTGTTCACCTTCCGGCCGGGCGTGGCGGCCTACGTCGCCGATGTGCATCCGATCTTCAAGGCCCACCTGGTGCTGGGGATGACCATCCTGCTGGTGTTCCCGTTCACCCGCCTGGTCCACATGCTGTCGGCCCCGGTCTGGTACCTGAACCGGCGTGGCTGGCAGCTGGTGCGCACCAAGCGCGCATTGCCTCTGCGACGGGTCGCCGCCGCGCCTGTTTATCCGACCGAGCCGGTATCCCCTGCGGCGCGCAGCGCATCAATCCAAGCCGTCCGTCCCGAAGCCCTCAAGGCCGCCGAGTAGCTCCATGACCAGCACCCTCGTCGTCGAAGGCGTCGAAATCCCGGAGTTCCTCATCGCTGAGGAGGCCCAGCACCATCCAAGCGCAAGTCCGATGGAAGCCCGCATCGCTGCGGGGAAGGCGCTGGCGGTCAGGGCCCTGCTCCTTCACAGGGCCGACGAACTTGGCCTGGACGCCCAGCCGCTGCTGGATGACAACGGCCGTGAGGAAACTCCCGAGGAGGCGCTGATCCGCGCCACCCTCGACGCAGAAGTCGAGATCGAGTCCCCAAGCGAGGCCGAGTGCCGACGCGTCTACGACGCACAGCGTCAGCGCTTCACGACACCTGTCCTGATCGAAGCCGCACATATTCTCATTGAGCCGAAGTCCGACGATGCGGAAGGCTGGGAGTCTGCCCGGCAAACCGTCGAGGCCATGCTCGCTCAGCTCGCGGACAAGCCTGACCGGTTTGGTGAACTTGCGAAGACGTCGTCCGACTGTCCCTCTGGAGCGGTGGGCGGCTCCCTGGGTCAACTCGGTCCAGGCGACCTGGTGGTTGAGGTCGAGCGCGCGCTCGCGGGCCTGAAGGCTGGGGAAATCCTGACGACTCCCGTCCGCTCGCGCTTCGGCTGGCACGTTCTCAAACTTGAACGTCGGATCGAAGGGAGGGCGCTCCCGTTCGAATATGTCGAGGACAAGATCAGGCTGCATCTCGAGAGCCGAGCCTGGACGGCGGCGGCTGCCCGATATGTCGCCCAGCTCGCCGACCGCGCCCGAGCCGAAGGCGTCGCCTTCAGCCTGACTCAGGACGGGCGGCTTTCCGAAGGCGCCCCTTCTCTCGGCGCAATGCTCTCGGACGGCGCCTCGGCCGACCGGCTTGAAGCCTGGCTGGATGCGACGGACATAGATTTGGCTAGCCGGGTCAAGGCCGCAGCCGCGAGCGAAAATCTCCAGGTCGCCCTCTTCGTGCGCCGAGCGGTCCGGCACTTCGTCGACCACGCCAAAGACGAGTCTTGGACCCAGCTCATTTCGGCCACCCAAGGGGCCGCTGATCCGGCGGTCGCAGCGATGGCTTCGCTGCTGAAGTCGCGGCTGACACCCAAGCCCGAGCAGAAGCACACCTACACGCTCATCAAGCGGAGATAAGCCATGCGGTCGGTCAACGTCGCGTTCAGTCTGGCGATCCTGGTCACCCCTGGCATCGCGCACGCCTCTGAGGCGCCCACGCTGATCCTCGAAAGCCGTCTTCGACAGGAATCGGTCGATCAGAGCGGCCTGAACAACAGCGCCTCGGCGCTCACCTTGCGCACCCGCCTCGGATTCGAAACAGCCCCTTGGAAAGGCGCGCGGTTCCTGATCGAGGGCGAGAACATCGTCGCGCTCAGCGACGAGTACAACTCCACCACCAATGGCAAGCTCACCTATCCGATCGTCCCTGATCCGGAGACGACCGAGCTCAATCGCTTACAAGTCGCCTGGAGTGGCGACCGGGCCGCCGCGGCCGTCGGTCGCCAACGGATCATCCTGGGCTCAGCGCGCTTCGTCGGGAATGTGGGGTTCCGACAGAACGAACAGACCTTCGACGCCGCCCGTCTGGACTTCAAGCCGATCCCCGACCTCGCGCTCACCTATGTCTATGTGGATCGCGTACAGCGCATCTTCGGCGATGATCACCCGCAGGGCGACTGGCGTTCAGACAGTCATCTGGCCCAGGCCGACTGGAAGCCCGCCTGGGGGCAGGTCACCCTTCATGGGGAATGGCTCGACTTCGCCAATGCCCCGGCACAGTCCAGCGCAACCCTAGGCATGGCCCTGCGCATGGAACGGTCGCTCTCTCCTGACGGGTTGAAAGGCAGCCTTGAGGCCGCCTACGCCCGACAGGCCGACTATGGCGGCAATCCCGCAGACTTTGATCTGGACTACGCCGCGCTCACGCTGGGTCTTCGTCAGAAAGACATCTGGGCGAGCATCGGCGTGGAACGACTTGACGGTGACGGCCGCCGCGGCTTCGCAACGCCTTTGGCGACGCTCCACGCCTTCCAGGGGTGGGCCGATGTGTTCCTCACCACACCGCCCGATGGTGTTCAGGACCTCAACGCCAAGGTCGGCGCCACCCTCAAGCCCACGGGCTTTCCGCCAATCCGCCTGTCTGCGGCGGCGCATCGCTTCACCACTCCCGAAGGCGGCGCTGACTATGGGACGGAGTTGGACCTCGTGGCGTCCGCCCAACTCACCAAACACCTTGCGTTCGAAACGAAGCTCGCCTGGTTCGAGGGCGACCGTCCCGGCTACGGCGATCGCACCAAGATCTGGGTCAGCCTCGATTACCGCTACTGAACGTCCTTGGAGAGCCGGCCATGCCCAGCGACCCGCCTGCGGACATCGAAGACATCCCCCGAGAACTGCTCTACGAGCCCCTCGACTGGTTCTTTGCCGAGCACTACCGCCACAGGCAGCTCTGTCGGATGATCGAGGAGGTGGCCGCCAGTCCCGTCTTCAGTTCAGGGCCCATCAGCCAAATCATCGACTTCATCCGCTATGATCTTGCCTTGCACGTCATCGACGAAGAAGAGGACCTCTTCCCCTTACTTCGACGTCGTGCCTTGCCTGAGGACGAAATCGAGAATGTCCTGGGCCGGCTGTCTGCCGAGCACCGCGCTGACGTCACTCAGTCACAGGTCGTTAGGGATCGCCTGGAGTCGGCGCTGAAATCCCAGCGGGCGCCGGGGCTCGATCCAGAGGCCAAGTCTGTACTTCTTGCCTTCGCGCGGCACGAATTGCGCCACCTGGCGCTGGAAAACGCCGTGGTGCTGCCAATCGCGCGGCTGAGACTGACAGTCGCCGACCTGACGGCGTTGAGCCGACGGCTGGCCGCGAGGCGGGGCCTCGTCCTCGAAGCTCAGCCATGATCTCTGAGCTGTTCGACAACAATATCCGCTGGGCGGCGACCCGTGCCCGCGTCGATCCGGAGTACTTCCGGCGCTTGGCGAGCCAGCAGGCGCCTGCCTATCTCTGGATTGGCTGCTCAGACAGCCGGGTGCCCGCCAACGAGATCGTCGGCCTCGATCCCGGGGAGTTGTTCGTTCACCGGAACGTGGCCAATCTCGCGCCACCGCAAGACGCCAATTTCCTCTCGGTCCTCCAGTTCGCCGTTGAAGTCTTGAAGGTCCGCCATGTCATCGTCTGTGGCCACTATGGCTGTGGCGGCGTCCGCGCGGCCCTGTCAGACGAGCGCCACGGCCTGATCGACCACTGGCTCACCCCGGTCAGAAGCCTCTCATGGCGCTGCGAGCATGAGCTTTCGATGATCACTGATCCTGAGGCCCGGGTGAACGATCTCTGCGAGCGTAATGTGATCGAACAGGTCCGCCAGATCACCGCCAATCCCTTCGTGCGGGACGCCTGGCGCAGGAAACAGCCTCTGGAGGTTCACGGCTGGATTTACTCCATCCAAGATGGATTGCTGCGCGATCTAGAGGTGTCTGTCGGCCGGATCGAGCGGGCGCGGGCCTTGTGGGAGACAAATAGTGGCCCCGCCAGTGGCGTCGTCGCGAGGAAGCGCTGATGAGGGTTTGCGTTGTGCTAGCC
>NZ_JAUSBZ010000143.1 GCF_030651755.1 Phenylobacterium sp.
CAGGAGTTTGTGGAGTTCGCCCAGCTGGACGGCCTGATGCTGATCTTCCCCGACTATGTGGAGGGCCTGAAGATGTTCGGCGCCGAGATCCTGCCTGGCCTGCGCTCGGCCTTCGCATGAGCGCCCTCGTCGCGTCAGCGCCAGCATCCGACGGCCTGGCGGCCTGGATCACGCCGTCTCGCACGGCCCTGGTGATCATCGACATGCAGGTGGATTTCGCCGCCCCCGAAGGCCGCCTCGGCCAATGGGGCGTCGATCTCTCCACCGTGCCGCCCGCCCTTGCAAAGGCTGAGGCCCTGGCGGATGCGGCGCGCAGGGCCGGCGCGCCGGTGGTGTTTGTCGGTCTGTTCACGAGGCCCGAGACCGACTCGCCCTCCTGGCGCGAGCGGATGCGCCGGCGCGGCGGCGACCCGGACTCCGACTCCGGTCTCTGCCGGGCGGGCGAGTCAGGCTCGGACTTCTACGGCCCCAAGCCCTTGCCGGGCGAGGCGGTGGTGGAGAAGGCCCGCTATTCCGGCTTCCACGACGCGCCACTGGACGGGGTGCTTAGGGGCCTGGGCGTCGACACCCTGGTGGTGGCGGGGCTGACCACCGAATGCTGCGTGGATTGCACGGTCCGCGACGCCTTTCATCTGGATTATCATGTGTTCGTCGCCACCGACGCCTGTGCGGCCTATGAGGCCGAGGTCCATGCGGCCTCGCTGAAGGCCCTGGAACTGAACTGCGCGATCCTGGTCGAGACCGATCAGGTGATCACCGCCTGGGAGGAGGCCGCGTAATGGCCGATGGATTTCAACTGCCCGGCGCCCAGGCGCCGTTCGCCGTCACCGACGCCGACCGCGCGGCCATCGCCGCGGCGATCAGCGAGACCGAGATCGTCGAGCTGGCCCTGGCGCTCGGCAATATACCCAGCCCGGCCGGTCATGAGTTCGCCGCCGGCGAGTTCGTCCACGACTGGATGAAGCGCGAGGGGTTCAATCCCCGCCGCGTCGGCGCCACCCCTGAGCGCAACAACATCATCGGGACCTATGGCGGGACCGGCGAGGGCAAGAACCTGTTGTTCACCGCCCACCTGGACACCGAGGCGCCGACCTGGAATCCCGATCTCGACGCCTACAAGTACCGGCCCGAGACCCTGGACAATCCGGAGTGGGAGAAGTGCTGGCTCCAGGACGGGGTCCTCTATGGCTATCCCATCGCCAATGACCGGGGGCCGATGAGCTGCTTCCTGATCGCGGCCAAGGCCCTGAAGACCGCCGGCTACGATCTGGCGGGCAAGCTCTATCTGACCGCCTGCCCGGGCGAGATCGGCCCTGAGCCGATCGAGGAGCACAAGGGCGTGGCCTATATGGGCAAGGATATCGGCGCCCATTACCTGTTCCATCACGGCGGCGTGGCGCCCGACTACGCCATCGCCGCCGAGGGCTGTGACTTTGGTCTGACCTGGGTCGGCTGCGGCTATGCGGTCTTCCGCTTCCGCCTGTGGGGGGAGGGGGTGTTCACCCCGCTTCTGACCCAGCCGGAGAAGTCGGGCGACCATCCCAATCCGATCTATCGCCTGGGGGCGCTCACCGACGCCATCCACCAGTGGAGCCGCCAGTACGAGGCCGACAGCGCCTATGAGAGCGCCGGCGGCGTGGCCCTGCCCAAGGCGCAGATCGCCTCGGTGCGGGGCGGTATTCCCTACGCCTTCGGGGCCGGGACCGAGCTGGTGAACCTCTATCTGGAGGTGGGGCTGAATCCCCGGCAGAAGATCGCCGACCTGCAGCATTCGCTGGAGCGCATGGTCCGGGCCGCGGGCCTCGGCGAGGTGGATATCGAGCCGGTGGTGGTCCGCCACGGCTTTGAGGCTGACGCCGGCGAGGTCGCCCCCCTGGTGGGCGCGGTGGATGCCGCCACCCGTCTGTCGCTCGGCCATCCGGTGCAGCGGGCCGCGCCGGTCTATTCCAGCATGTGGCGGGACCATAATGTCTTCAACATGCAGCGGATTCCGGCCATCACCACCGGCTTCAAGCGCTGGCGTCCGTCCCCGAAGGACCTGACCGACAGCGCGCTCGTCTATGCGCTCACCGCGCTGGCCATCTGTGGCCGCGCCGAGACGGCCCAGGCCAGGAGCGGCCCGGCGCCGGTCTATGGCGACAACCCGTTCGGAAACGACTGATGGGCCAGACCACCCTGTTTGGCGATGCCGAGGTCGCAGAGCCCCTTGATCCGTTGGCCTGGCGGGCGGCCATGGGCGCCTTCGCCAGCGGCGTGGTGATCGTCACCACCCAGGACGAGGCGGGCCAGCCGGTGGGCACCACGGTCAGCGCGTTCTCTTCGGTGTCGCTGGATCCGCCCCTGCTGCTGGTCTGCCTGGATCACAAGAGCCGCACCCGGGCGGCGGTGAAGCGCTCTGGCCACTTCTGCATCAACATCCTGGCCGCCGGCCAAGGCGGGCTGGCCCGCCTGTTCGCCGGCCCCGGCGCCACCGATCGGTTCGCGGACGTGGAGATCACGCCGGGCGTCCTGGGCGCCCCGCAGATCGCCGGCGCCCTGGCCAGCATCGACTGCCGGCTGCACTCGCTGCATGCGGCGGGCGACCACGACATCCTGATCGGCCGGGGGCTGAATATCGCCGCCACTCCGGGCGACCCCCTCATCTACAGCCAGGGCCGGTTCCTGGGCCCAGAGGACTAAAGGTCAAAGACCATGGGATACGAAGTTCTGGACGTGAAGCCGATGACCCGCCGGATCGGCGCCGAGGTGTTCGGGCTCGATCTCGGCAAGCCGCTCAGCAACCGACAGACCGCCGAGCTGCGCGAGGCCCTGGCCAACCACCAGGTGCTGTTCTTCCGCGACCAGGAGATGGACCACGACGCGCACAAGGCCGTCGGCCGGCTGTTTGGCGAACTGGCCATCCACTCGGCCATCGCCGGCATCGAGGGCCATCCGGAGATCGTCGCCATCCACGCCGATGCGGACTCCAAGTTCGTGGCCGGGGAGAACTGGCACTCCGACCTGACCTGCGATCCCGAACCGCCGCTGGGCTCGATCCTCTATATGCCCGTGGTTCCCGAGAGCGGCGGCGACACGGTCTTCGCCTCGATGTACGCGGCCTATGACGCCCTGTCAGAGCGGATGAAGGTCTATCTGGAGGGGCTGCAGGCCGTCCACGACGCCAACCCGGTCTATCAGAAGCTCTTCCCGGACCTGGACCGCAAGTACAACCGCTCGGTCCATCCGGTGATCCGCACCCATCCGGTGACGGGCAAGAAGCTGATCTTCGTCAACCCGTCCTACACCACCCACATCGAGGGCCTGGCCGATGAGGAGAGCGCGGCGATCCTGAACTTCCTCTACGTCCACTGCATGAACCCGAACTACCAGGTCCGCTTCCGCTGGCGGGCCAACTCGGTGGCCTTCTGGGACAACCGCTGCACCTGGCACCAGGCCATCTGGGACTACTTCCCGGATACGCGGTCGGGGTTTCGGGTGACCGTGGCGGGGGATAGGCCGTTTTGAGGCAGTTCAACGCGCCCAGCAGAGATCAACGCCAGTCACCAGTCAGGAACGAGGTATTGGCCTTGGGAAGTGTCGCTAGTTAACGGCGGAACTCGCCCACTCGCGAAACTCGGCAGCGCGAACCTCAAAATGTTCCATGAGCGTAGGACCCGACAATGAGACGCCTCTTGTATTCGCCAATTCAACGAGTTTCTCGTTGTAGAAGGCGGCCGCAGACAACCCTGTCTCGAAGCTGGGATAGCTGCCGGTGACTGGATCCAGGTCTCGATGGGCGGCAAGCTCATTACGATAATTCACCAAATTCTGCCGGTAAGACTTCCATTCAGTCTTCGAGATTGTCAGAAATTCGAGTAGGCCGTCGCGAAAGCGATCTTCGTCGAACATGTTCTTCCAGTGAATGTGCTGGAGGCGCGCATGGTCAGATCCGAACAAGATGCACCATTCAATAGCGGCAATATCGAATGCTGATCCTTGAGCCAGCCGCAGCGCATATGGCGGCTTTTCGATGGACAGTAGCGCTCGCGAAAGGGCCACGTTCTCAACGAACGATCGCAATGTGTTTCGCGCGAATTTGATGTCCGCATTACTCACGATCATCGGACGAGCCATGTATATCTTCCGTCGCCACCTTGTCGGGATTGATTAAGGCAGATCCAGCGAGCTTTCCCAGTCCCGGCCGGCATAGAACACCCGCAGGATTGTGACCTCATTCTCGACTAAGAAAGCAATGGTCAGGCGTCGTTCGAAGCCGATAGTGCGGAGGCCTGGACGGATGCCATCGCGGCGCGTGCCCCGTTCGGCTGCGGTTTCGAACCCGGCGAGGAACTGCTCGATCCGGCTGATGTAGGCCATCGCCGTCTCGGGCGAGGCCTCACTGGCGATCCAGTCATACAGGGCGAGAAGATCGTCTCTCGCTTCAGGACTGAAGACAATGGCGCGGCGGATCACTTGCGATCCTTCGACCGTTCCTCGTGCCGTGCCTGGATGTCGGAGAAGACCGACGCTGAGGAAACGGCCCGGCCGGGGTCCTCTCGCATGGCGTCGTAGGTGGGGGCGACCTCGTCCCGGAGCCAGCGGCTGATGGCCTCGTCGCGTTCCTTGAGCGCACGCAGGCCGGCGCGGACAACCTCGCTGGCTGAGGCATAGTCGCCGGAACTGACCTTGGCGTCGATGAATTCGGCTTGGTCCCGGGGCAGGCTTACGGTTCTCTTCTCGATCATGGCATGGCCTTTCGCGCTGCGGCGGAGGCTAACACGAGGTATGAATTGTTCATACCGACGGGGCGTGGGCGCAGTGGGCATCACAGGAGAGGGTTCCCATGCAGACCGAACTTCTGGCGCGCTATGACGCTGAGATGCGGCGGGACCCGCCGCTGACAGGGGGGCTGGTGGCGGCCCGGGTCGGGGGGGTGGTGCGGCTGAGCGGGCCCTACAACTGCATCGTCTATTCCGAACTGTCAGAGGCCGATGCGCCAGCGCAGGTGGCCGCCGAGGTCGCCCATCTGAAGGCGACAGGTGGGCAACTGGAGTGGAAGGTTCATGGCCATGACCAGCCTGAGGACCTGCCCCGCATCCTGGAGGCCCAAGGCTTTGAGGCGGAGCCGATGGAGACCCTTCTGGTTCGCGCCATCGACGAGACCCTCTGGCAGGCGCCCGCGGACCCGCACCTCTCGATCAGGACGGTGGCGACGGAGGCCGATGTCGAGGACTTCCTGAAAGCCGTCCAGGCCGCATTCGGCCACCCGTTCCGCTACGACCCAGCTCAGCTTCTGGCGGGGATCCGGGGCGGAGAGGTCTCCGTTCATGTGGCCTATGCCGACGGCGTTCCGATCGCGGCTGGGCGCCTGGAGATGCCGGCGGGCCGCAGCTTTGCGGGCCTCTATACCGGCGGGGTGGCTCCGGCCCAGCGGGGGCGCGGCCTCTATCGCGCCCTGGTGCAGAGCCGGGCGCGGGAGGCGGCGGGGCGGGGGTACGAATATCTGATCACCGAGGCGCTGGAGACCAGCCGGCCGATCCTGCAGAGGCTCGGCTTCGAACCGCTGACCACGGTGCAGGGCTGGGTGCTGGACCTGGAGGACGGCGCGGCTTGAGGGGGTTCGAACCCCCCGCCGCAGCCAGCGGCGGCTGCGGCGGGGAGGGGCTGACGGTCAAGGGGATGAGCCGTCAGGTCTCGGGGAAGCTGATGCTGGTGGACAGGCCGGCCCAGTCGCCGATCTCGGTGGTCATCTGGCCCATCTTGCGCATGGCGTAGTGCAGGGCGTCGGCGCCCAGCAGCAGGCGCAGGGGCGCATCCTCGGCGCCGGCGATCTTCAGGATGGCCTGGGCCGCCCGGGCCGGGTCGCCGCTTTCCTGGCCGGCGTGTTCGGCGAGCAGCCTGGGCGCCATGTGGGCGGTCTCAGCATAGTCGTCGATCACCTGGACCGCCCGGGTCAGGGAGCGGCCGGCATAGTCGGTGCGCAGGCCGCCGGGCGCCACATTGGTGACCTTGATCCCGAGTGGGGCGACCTCCTGGGCCAGGGCCTCGCCCAGGCCTTCAAGGGCGAACTTGCTGGCGCAGTAGACGCCTGTGCCTGACCAGGCGGCCAGGCCGCTGACCGAGGTGATGTTGATCACATGGCCGGATCGGCGAGAGCGCATCCTTGGTAAGGCTGAGCGCAGCACGGCCAGGGGGCCAAAAACATTGGCCTCGAACTGGGCGCGGGCCTCATCGAGGCTGGTCTCCTCCACCGCGCCTGTCAGGCCATAGCCGGCGTTGTTGACCAGGATGTCGATCCCGCCGGACAGGGCCTCGGCAGCCGTCACGGCGGCGGCGACAGCGGCCTCATCGGTGACGTCGGCAAGGAAGCCGTGGGCCTCGGGGCCGAGGCTTTCGAAGGCCTCGCGGTCGGCGCTCTTGCGGACCGTGCCGGCCACGATGTCGCCGGCTTCAAGGGCCGCGAGGGCGAGCGCGCGGCCGAGGCCTGCGCTGACGCCGGTGATGAACCAGGTGCGCGTCATGTCAGTAGGGGGCGTCGCCCTTGGCCCACAGGCGGTGCATGGTCCGGAAGTACTTGGTGTCGTCGTAGAGGGTGCCGGTGTGCAGGGTGCAGCGGTTGTCCCACATGAGCACGTCGCCCACCTGCCACTTGTGGCGGAAGACGAACTCGTCCCGGGTCATGAACTCCACCAGCTCGTCGATCAGCTCCAGGCCCTTGGGATTCTCCATGCCAACCACCTCGGTCACCGTGCCGGTGGACGGCCATAGCGCCTTGCGGCCATCGGCCGGGTGGGTGCGGATCAAGGGATGGACCACGTCGGGATTGTCGCGCTTGAGCTCTTCCGACAGCTCCTGGCGGTCGCCGAACTCCCGGGTGGCCATGAAGTGCTGGTAGGAATGATGCAGGCGAAGGCCGTCCAGTTCCTTCTGGCGCTCGGGGCTGAGCGCGTTCCAGGCCGCGCAGCCATCGGCCAGCAGGGTGTCGGAGCCCTCGTCCGGGACCTCGACGGCATAGAGCATGGTGCACATGACCGGCTCGGCCTTGTAGGAATAGTCGGTGTGCCAGCCGACCCCGTCATTGTGAGCGCCGATAGGTTTGCCATCCACCAGGCGGTTGGACAGGACAAACACCTTGGGGTGGCCAGGCAGGGTGAACTGCGTCTGGGTGTGGTCCTCGGGCTCGCCGAACCGGGCCACGAAGTCGACCAGCTGGGCGGGCGTCATCTCCTGGCCGCGGACCAGGATGGCGCCGTGGCGGTGGAAGGTGTCGACCACGCCGGCCAGGGTCTCGCCATCGGCGCGGGCGAGGTCGACATCGAGGATTTCGGCGCCGAAGCCGGGCTTCAGTTCGCGGGTCTTGAGTTGGATGGCGGTGGTCATCGGCGGGCTCCGGCTGTGTGACGACGACCTTAGCCGGGCAGGGGCGCGGCGGTCTTGTCCATCCGCGCACATTTGCTTGCCAGCGCACGAGCCGGCGGTTGCGCGGCTGATCAGCCCCTGATCACCGCCGCCTGCAAAGGAGGCGATCGGGGGCTTTGGCCGCGCGCCGGCCAAGTTCTCGTGCGCGCTGGTGCAAGACCGCCCCCACCGTGGCGCCTACCGTCAAGGCCTCGACCGAACCGGAAGCCGAGGGTCCTAAAGCATGCGCGCGCACCTCCTGAACGACGCCTTCTTCGACGGGCTGTCCACCTCCATGGAGGGGTTTGAGACCGCCGAGACCCTGCCGCCAGCCTGCTATGTGGACGCCGGCTTCTATGAGTTCGAGAAGGAGGCGGTGTTCAACCACGAATGGCTCTGCGTGGGCCGCGAGTCGTGGGTGATGAGCCCCGGGGACTATTTCACCACCTCGATCATCGGCGAGCCCATCGTGGTGGCGCGCACGCGCAAGAACGAGTTGGTGGCCATGAGTTCGGTCTGCCAGCACCGGGCCATGCTGGTGGCCGAGGGCCACGGCAACACCCGCGGCTTCGTCTGCCCCTACCACCACTGGACCTACGGCCTGGACGGCAAGCTGGTGAACGCCCCGGCCATGGAGCAGACCTGCGGCTTCGACAAGAAAAAGGTCGCCCTGCCCAGGTTCAAGGTCGAGGTGTGGCTGGGCTTTGTGTTCGTGAACTTCGATCTGAACGCCGCCCCGCTGGCGCCCCGCCTGACCGAGATCGAGGCCGCCCTGGCCGGTTACGATCTCGCCCATGCCGAGGGACCCCGGCCTGATCCGGCCGCCAAGCTCCCCTGGAACTGGAAGGTGATGTTCGAGAACAATAATGACGGCTACCACGCCAGCCGCCTGCACCAGGGGCCGCTGCACGACTTCGTTCCCAGCGCCCAGTCGGTGTTTCCAGAGCCGCCCGAGGGCGCGGCCGGCTATCTGCGGTTCAACGGCACCCTGCATGCCGACGCCAGCTTCAATGTGACGCAAAAGGCCCTGCTGCCGGTCTTCCCCAAGCTGACCAATGTCGACCGCAACCGGATGACCTTCGCCAACATCCCGCCAACCCTGTCCCTGGTGGTGACCAGCGACATGGTGATCTATCTGATTGTCCGCGCCGATGGGCCTGAGACCCATGAGATGGACACCGGCCTGCTGTTTGCGCCCGGCGCCATGGAAGACCCGGCGTTCGAGCACAAGCTGGCCATGAACATGGCCGCGGCCAGCGCCATCATCTCCCAGGACCTGCATGTGGACGGCCTGGTGCAGGCGGGCCTGCGCTCGCGTTTCGCCATCCGTGGCCGCTATTCCTGGCAGGAGGGCGCGCAGATCGCCTTCAACCGGTGGCTGACGCCGCGCTATCAGCAGACCTGGAAGGCGATGAGCGCCGACGCCCGGCCGCGCGCCGAGGTCCCGGCATGAACGCGCCTGTTGAACGCCTGCCGGTGGTCTTCTTTGGTCACGGCAGCCCGATGATCGCCATCGAGACCAACGACACCACGGCGGCCTGGAACGCCATCGGCGAGTCGATTGGCAAGCCCAAGGCCATCCTCTGCGTCTCGGCTCACTGGCTGACCCGCGGGGTCGGCGTCACCGCCATGGCTCAGCCGCGGACCATCCACGACTTCGGCGCGTCATTTCCCCAGGCCCTGTTCAACGTGCAGTACCCGGCGCCGGGCGATCCGGCCCTGGCGCGGCGGGTGGCCGAACTGCTGGCGCCCATGCCCGTGGCCCAGGACGAGGGCTGGGGCCTGGATCACGGGACCTGGTCGGTGCTGTGCAAGGCCTATCCCAAGGCCGACGTGCCGGTGGTCCAGCTGTCCATGGACGCCAGCAAGCCGCCGGCCTGGCACTATGAGATGGGCCGCAAGCTCGCGCCCCTGCGCGACGAGGGCGTGCTGATCGTGGCCACCGGCAACATCGTCCACAACCTGCCGGCCATGGACTGGGGCGCTCGCCACCGCCCGGCCTTCGACTGGGCCGCGGCATTCAACGATCACATCAAGGCGGCCATCGCCAACGATGAGCCACAGGCGGCGGTGGCCTATGAGGCGTTCGGCGAGGCGGCCAGCCGCTCGGTTCCGACGCCCGACCACTACTGGCCGCTGCTCTATGCCCTGGGCGCGCGGATGCCCGGCGATCGCGCCGTCTTCGGCCCCGACCACATCGAGCACGGCTCGCTCAGCATGACCACGGTGATGCTCGACAGCCGTCCGGCGGCCCAAGCCGCCTGATTTCCAGCTTTCCCAAGGACGTCCCCATGGCCTTCATCTGCGAGCCGACCGAAACCCGGGCCGACACCCTGCCGGGCGCCCTTCACACCCTGAACGCCACATCCAAGACCGTGCACTGGGGCTACTTCGATCCCGCCCGTGGTCCGGCCCTGAGGATCAAGAGCGGCGACCTGGTGCAGGCCGAAGCCATCACCCACCATGCCGGCGACGATCCCGAGCTGATGATGGACGAGGCGGTCACCGCCATCTTCCGCGAGATCCCCGAGGCCGACCGCAATCCCGGCGTCCACATCATGACCGGCCCCATCCATGTGGAGGGCGCGGCGCCCGGCGACATGCTTGAGGTGCGCTATCTGCGTATGGTCCCGCGGTGCAACTACGGCTCCAACCTCGCGGCCAACTGGGGCCATCTCTATGACGAGTTCGACCAGAAGGAGCGGGTGACCATCTATGAGCTGGACGCCAACGCCCAGACCGCCAGCGCGCTGTATGCCTATGACTTTCCTGGCAAGTATCTGACGCCGGGGACCATCACCAACTGCCCGGTCTGTGATCGCCAAGGCGCCTTGCCTGGCGTGCGGGTGCCGGTGCGGCCCCATCTGGGCACGGCCGGCGTCGCCCCCAATGTGAACGGCCGGGTGAGCACCATTCCGCCGGGTCTGCACGGGGGCAACATCGACAATTGGCGCATCGGCGCCGGGGCGACCATGTACTATCCGGTGCAGGTGGACGGGGCGCTGTTCTCCATTGGCGATCCCCATGTGAGCCAAGGCGACGGTGAGATCAGCGGCACGGCCATCGAGGCCTCGCTGAACGTGTTGATGCAGATCGTCCTGCGCAAGGACTTCACCTTTCCCTCGCCCCTGCTGGAGACGCCAAACTGGTGGATTGTCCATGGGTTCGACCCCGATCTTAACCAGGCGATGAAGAACGCCTCCCTGGACATGCTGGGCCTGCTGACCGAGCATCAGGGCCTGTCGCGCAACGACGCCTATTCGCTGATGAGCGTGGCGGCCGACTTCTCCATCACCCAGGTGGTGGACGGCACCCAGGGCATCCATGTGCGCATCCCCCGGGGCATCTTCCCGGCCAGGGGTTCGGTGAAGGATCCCGCCTGACGAAAGACGCCCTGTGAAGGCCTGGCAGTTCACCACCGACACCTATCTGAAGCCGGAGCGCCGGGGCGCCTGGCGCGAGGCGATGGAGCGGTTGCGTCTGCCCGTCGGCGACCTGCCGGCAGAGGGGGCGTTCCACGCCCAGGTCTCCAGCCTGACCTCGCCCATGGGGGTGGAGTTTGCGGTGGTGGCCTCGACGCCGCAGGTGATCTCAGGCCGCAATCCGCATCAACCCGCCGCCATCTGGATGGCGGTTCTGCTGGAGGGCGAGGCCGCCCTGCTGGACGGGACCCGCGAGGTTCCCATGGCCGCGGGCGACATCGTCTATGGCCCGACGGGGCAGGCCGCCGGACTGCGGCTGGAGAGCCGGTTTCGCCTGTTGTTCATCACCGCGCCGCGGGTGGCGCTGGACCACCGGCTATTGGCGCCGTCGGCCCTGCGGCTCGGGCATCTGGCCGCGAGAGATGGTATTAATCATGTCTTTTCGGGCCTGTTGCGCGCGGCAGCTGAGGCTCTGGATGAGCTGACCGCCGACCAGTTGCGTCCGGTCGAGCTGGCCCTGACCGAGTTCCTGGTGGCCTGCCTGGCCCAGGACGGCGGACCGGCGGCGCGCGGGGGCGCCGAGGGCGCGCGGGCGGTGCAGATGCACCGGGTTCGCCAGACCATCGAGGTCCTGCTGGCGGAGCCTGAGCTCACCCTGCGTCGGGTGGCCGACGAGGACGGGGTCTCGCCGCGTTACCTGCAGAAGCTGTTCGCCGGCCAGGGGCAGAGCTTCACCGGCTATGTGCGCGGCCGGCGGCTGGAGCGCTGCCGGGCCGACCTCGCCAGTCCCGCCTGCGCCCAGCTGTCGATCTCAGAAATCTGCTTCCGCTGGGGCTTCAACGGCTCGGCCCATTTCAGCCGCGCCTTCCGCAGCGCCTACGGCCAGTCGCCCCGGGAGTACCGCCGCGCGGCCATCGGTGAGGCGGCCGCGGACCTGAGCGCCTAAACGGTAGCCAGCAAGGCCTCGACCTCGGCGGCGTGGGGCATGGAGGCCGCAGCCCCGGCGCGGGTCACCGACAGGGCGGCGGCGGCGTTGGCGAAGGCCATGGCGGCGGGCAGGGCAAGGCCGCGGTCGAGGCCAGCGGCAAGCGCGCCACAGAAGCAGTCGCCGGCGCCGGTGGTGTCCACCGCCCGCTGCCGCAGGCCCGCCACGACAAACACTTCGTTCCCACGCACCGCCACCGCGCCGGCCGCGCCCAGGGTGGCCAGCACAGTCTGGCCGGGTCTCACCAGGGATCTGGCGGCGGCGATAGCGGCCTCAGCATTGGCCGGTTCGGCGTCCAGACCCGCAAAGCTCGCCAGCTCGGTCTCGTTGAGGATCAGCATGTCGGCCAGGGCCAGCAGGTGCGCCCCTTCGGCCAGGGCCGGGGCGGTGTTGAGAATCTTCAGGGCGCCCCCAGCTTCGGGGCGGGTGAAGAGGACCTCGATGGCCGCCAGGGTCGCCTCGAACTGGGTGAGGATCACGCCGGCGCCGGCGAGATCGGCGGTCCTCGCGGCGTCTGCGCCATAGAGGGCGTTGGCGCCGGCGGCGACCACGATCATGTTCCGCGCGGCCTCATCGACGGTGATGAAGGCCTGGCCGGTCGGGGCGTGACCTTCGCGCCGCACGCCGTCCACCTCCACCCCGGCGCGGACCAGAAAGTCCAACATGAAGTCGCCCGCGCCATCCTGGCCCACGGCGCCCAGCAGCCGAACCTGCGCCCCGAGGCGCGCGGCGGCCACGGCCTGGTTGGCGCCCTTGCCGCCGGGAAATTGGGCGAGGCTCCGGCTGGCGACTGTCTCGCCGGGGCGGGGCAGATCCGCCACCTGCGCCACATGGTCCAGATTGACGCCGCCCAGGACGCAGACGCTCATGGGACGACTCCTCGCCAATGATCCAGGGCTCAGGACCTAGGACATTTGGTCTGAAATGTCAGCGGGCGCCGCGGCCCTCAGATCGCCTTGGCGTGACGCTGGGCGTCCGGCGCCAGATAGGCGTCGAACAGGGCGCAGATGGAGCGCACCAGCATGCGGCCCCGGGGCGTCACCTGCAGCATTCGGCCGTCCCAGGTCGCCAGGCCATCCTCGCGGAAATCGTGCAGGCGGGCCAGGGCGTCGTGCAGGTCGGCGAGACTGCGGCCGTGGCGGTCGCAGGCCGCCGCCAGGTCGACGGCGAAGTCGCACATCAGGCGCTCGATGATGTCAGCGCGGAAGCGGTCCTCATCGGTGACGGCGACGCCGCGGGCGATGGGCAGCTTGCCGTCGGCCACGGCGTGACGCCAGCCGAGCTCCTGGGTGATGTTCTGCACATAGCCGCCCGGCGTCGTGCCGATGGCCGAGGCGCCGAGACCCAGCAGCGTGCCGGCGGCGTCGGTGGTGTAGCCCTGGAAGTTGCGGTGCAGGGTCCCGGCGGCGGCGGCCTTGGCCAGGGTGTCGTCGGGCAGGGCGAAGTGGTCGAGGCCGATCTGGACATAGCCCTCGGCCTTCAGCCGCTCGGCGGCGGCCTGGCTCTGCTCGAGCCGTTCGGCAGGGCCTGGCAGGGCGGCCTCGTCAATCAGCTGCTGATGGGCCTTCATCCACGGCACGTGAGCGTAGCCGAACAGGGCCAGCCGCTCAGGCCGCAGGGTCAGCACCGTGTCCAGGGTGGCGAGCGTGTTGCGGGTGGTCTGGTGCGGCAGGCCGTACATGAGGTCGAGATTGACCGAACTCACGCCGGCCGATCTCAGGGTCTGCACGCATTCGGCGATGTCCTCGAACTTCTCCTGGCGGTTGACCGCATTCTGAACCTCCGGGGCCAGATTCTGGACCCCGAGGCTGGCCCGCGACAGGCCGTGATAGGCCGCGGCCCTGATCCAGTCCCGCGACAGGACGGCGGGGTCCAGCTCGGCGGCGATTTCAGCGTCGGGCGCCACGTTGAAGACGTGACGAAGGCCGCCGAAGATGGTGGCCAGCTCCTCGACGCTGAGCATGTTGGGGGTGCCGCCGCCCAGGTGGATGTCGCCCACAGCCATCTTGCCGGGCAGGGCCTGCTCCAGGGTGGAGAGCTCGGTCATCAGCAGGGCGACATAGTCGCGGACGGGCTCATGACGACTGACCGCCCGGGTGTTGCAGCCGCAGTACCAGCAAAGCCGGGCGCAGAACGGGATGTGCAGATAGACCGAGACCGGGGTGGTCACCGGCAAATCGGCCAACCAAGCGCGGTAGACCGCCTCGTTTACGTCGGGGTTGAACTGCACCGCCGTGGGATAGCTGGTGTAGCGGGGCGCGCGTCCATCGTACTTGGCGATCAGGTGCGCGTCGGCGGGGGCGTGGGGGTTGTAGAGCACGGTCATGCCCCCATCATCGCCAAGGCGCCAGGCCGCCGCCGTGACCCAGATCAAAGGCTTGGAAGGCCGGAACGATGGAACGTCCCGGCCTTCCTGGATGGCGCCTAGAACGGCGCGGTCTGATCCTCATCGTCGTCGATGGGGAGGCTGAACTCATGCCAGAGGCCGTTGAGTATGCCGAAGGCCACCGCCAGGCCGATGCCCAGTATCCAGGCGAAATACCACATGATCGGGTTCCTTCCGGCGTTCAGTAGAGGTCGGGATTGGTGCGCAGGCTGTCCAGGGTGACCCGACCCCACAGCACCTTGAACACCCAGGCGGTGTAGGCGAGCACGATGGGCAGGAAGATCACCGTGACCACCAGCATGACGAACAGGGTCAGGTGGCTGGAGGACGAATTCCAGACCGTGAGGCTGGAGCGCGGATCGATGCTGCTGGGCAGGATGAAGGGGAACATGGACAGGCCGACCGTGGCGATGATGCCCAGGGCGGCCATGGACGAGCCGCCGAAGGCCAGGGGCTCGCGCCCCATGCGGATCCCGAGGAAGGCCAGCGCCGAGCCCAGGAAGCCCAGCACCGGAGCGGCGATCATCCAGGGATAGAGGCTGTAGTTGTCCAGCCAGGCCCCGGGCGCGGCGAAGGCGCCGCTCCGCAGCGGATTGGAGGGCCCGGCGATGTCGGCGCCGGCGTCCAGGCTGAAGCCCAGGCCCCCGAACCGGACGAAGGCGAAGCCGACGGCGAACAGGGCCAGGGAGGCGAGCGCCGTGACCGATCCGATGGTCCTGGCCCGGTCGCGCACCGGCCCGTGGTCGGCCTTGATGGTCAGCCAGGCGGCCCCGTGGGTCAGCAACATGGTCACCGACAGCAGGCCGCACACCAGGGTGAAGGGGGTGAAGAGGCCCAGGAACGACCCCTCGTAGAAGGATCTGAGGTCGCTATCGAGGCGGAAGGGCACCCCCTGCAGGACATTGCCGACCGCCACGCCGAAGACCAGGGCCGGCACGAAGCCGCCGACGAACAGGCCCCAGTCCCAGAAGGCGCGCCAGCGGGGATCTGGCCGCTTGGAACGGTACTTGAAACCCACCGGTCGCAGGATCAGGGCCGAGAGCACCAGGAACATGGCCAGGTAGAAGCCGGAGAAGCTGACGGCGTAGACCATGGGCCAGGCGGCGAAGATCGCCCCGCCGCCGAGGATGAACCAGACCTGGTTGCCTTCCCAGGTGGCGCCGATGGTGTTGATCACCTGTCGGCGCTCGGCGTCGTTGCGCCCCACGAAGGGCAGCAGGGCGGCCACGCCGAGGTCGAAGCCGTCGGTCAGGGCGAAGCCGATCAGCAGGACCCCCATCAGGGCCCACCAGATGACGCGGAGCGTCGGATAGTCGAGGAGCAGTTCCATGGGGATGATCCTTACTCGGCCGCCACGGGGATCGGACCGACCGGCTCATCGACCGGGTGCTGGTCCTCGCTCTTGGCGTACGGGCCTTTCTTGATGGTGTGGAGGATGAGCCCGACCTCGACGACGGCCAGCACCCCGTAGAAGAGGGTGAAGCCGATGATGGTGGTCCAGAGCTGGGGCACAGTGAGGCTGGAGACCCCCAGGAAGGTCGGCAGGACGCCTTCGATCGCCCAGGGCTGACGGCCGACCTCGGCCAGGACCCAGCCCAGTTCGGCGGCGATCCAGGGCAGGGGAATGATCAGCACCGCCAGGCGCAGGAACCAGCGGGTTTCGTATCGCCGCATGGAGGCCAGGACGAAGGCCGTGGCGAAGAAGGCGATCATCAGGAATCCGATGCCGGCCATGATCCGGAAGGACCAGAACATCAGCGGTACATTGGGCACGGTGTCCCAGGCGGCGGTCCGGATGGCCGCCTCATCGGCCTGTCTCGGATCGTCCACATAGCGCCGCAGCAGCATGGCGTAGCCGAGGTCTCGCTTGTGCAGTTCGAACTGCGCCCGGGCGGCCAGGTTTTCCGGGTCGGTCTTCAGCTGCTCCACGGCGTCATAGGCGATGACGCCGGACTCGATGCGGGTCTCGGCCACGGCCACCAGGTCAAGGATGCCCTCAACCTTCTGGTCGAAACTGCGGGTGGCGATCAGGCCCAGCACATAGGGAATCTTGATCTCCGACCCGGTTGAGCGGGTCTCCAGATTGGGCAGGCCAAACAGGGTCAGGCCGGCCGGCGCCGCCTCGGTCTCCCACATGGCCTCCAGGGCCGCGAGCTTCATCTTCTGGTTGTCGGTGAGCGCGTAGCCCGACTCATCGCCCAGCACGACCACCGAGAGCGAGGCCAACAGACCAAACGCTGCGGCCACGGTGAAGGAACGGATGGCGAAGGCCCGGTGGCGTTCCTTCAGCAGGTAGTAGGCCGAGATGCCCAGCACCACGACGGCAGCCAGGACGTAGCCGGCGCTGACCGTGTGGACGAACTTGGCCTGGGCGACCGGATTGAACAGCACCGCCTGGAAGTCGACGATCTCCATCCGCATGGTCTGCGGGTTGAAGGCCGCGCCCACCGGGTTCTGCATCCAGCCATTGGCGATCAGAATCCACAGGGCCGAGAGGTTTGAGCCCAGGGCGACCATGAAGGTGACGCCCAGGTGGGCCAGCTTCGACAGCTTGTCCCAGCCGAAGAACATCAGGCCGACAAAGGTGGCCTCGAGGAAGAAGGCCATCAGGCCTTCGATGGCGAGCGGCGCGCCGAAGATGTCGCCCACATAATGGGAGAAGTAGGACCAGTTGGTCCCGAACTCGAACTCCATGGTGATGCCGGTGGCGACCCCGAGGACGAAGTTGATCCCGAAGATGGTGGCCCAGAACCGAGTGATGGTTCGCCAGATCTGGCGGCCGGTCATCACATAGATGCTCTCCATGATGACCAGCATGAAGGAGAGGCCCAGCGTCAGGGGCACGAAGAGGAAGTGGTACATCGCCGTCAGCGCGAACTGGAGGCGGGATAACTCGACGACAGCGAGGTCCATCAGGGACTCCTTGGAAGCTGCGCCATTCGTATATGCGATGTTGCGCATATTCCTTGATCCAGATCAGGCTGCGACGCTGGTCAGGGGTCTATGAGGGGCCGATGCGCTTTCCCCTGTCCGACCACCTGGCCGCCGGGCCTCGCCCGTCCCGACTTGCGCCGGGGCTGTTCTGGGTGCTGGACGCCGTCGGCGCCGTGGTCTTCGCCCTGGGTCTGGCCGGCGCGGTCACCCATCTGAGCGCCGGTGTGGCGGGCGGCCCCTGGCCGTGGCTCGGCGCCCTGTTGGCCGGGGCCATGCTGCGGGCCGTCTCCATCTTCGCCGCCACCCGCGCCGGCGCGAGTCGGGCTCGTCGGTTGAAGGGCTTCCTGCGGGAGACGGTCTTCCGGGCGGCCCTGCGGGTCCCAGCGGGGCAGGCTGCGCCGATCGGCGAGCGGGCCGCGGCCGTGGTCGATGAGGTCGAGGCCCTGGACGGCTGGTTCTGCCGGTTCGAGCCCCTGAGCTTCGCAGCTAGGATCAGCCCTGTCCTGGTGCTGGGCGCCATCGCCCTGGCCAGCCCGATCAGCGCCTTGATCCTGGTGGGCGCGCTGATCCCCTTCGCCCTGATCATGGCGCTGGCCGGCATGATGGCGGCCGACGCCGCCCGGGCGCAGTTCGAGGCCCTGGGCCGGTTGTCGGGTCTGTTCGTCGACCGGGTGCGGGCCCTGCCGGTGGTGCTGGCCTTTCAGGCCGAGGCGGCGGAGGCCGCTCTGGTGGAAGGGGCCGCCCGCGGGGTGGCCCGCCGAACCCTGGCGGTGCTGCGGCTGGCCTTCCTGTCCTCGGCCGGACTGGAATTCTTCGCCGCCCTGTCGGTGGCCCTGGTGGCGGTCTACGCGGGCTTCAACCTGCTCGGATTGCTGCCGATCCCGGTCCCGGAGACGCTCGACCTGGGCCGCGCTCTCTTCGTGCTGGCCCTGGCGCCGGAGGTTTATCTGCCGCTTCGCCGGCTGGCCGGCGCCTATCATGACAAGCAGGCGGGCCAGGCCGCGGCCGAACGGCTGGCGGGTCTGTTGGATGGCCCAGCCATTCTACCTTCTGCAGGCGATGACCTGGTGGCGGCCCCGGACATCACCTTCGAGGCGGTCCAGCTCGCCTATCCCGGCGGCGCCACGGTTGGCCCGATCAGCTTCACCGCGCCGGCGGGCAAGGTCACGGTTCTGCTGGGCGCCAGCGGCTCGGGCAAGACCTCGCTGCTGTCGGCGCTGGTGGGGGCGGCGCCCCTGTCCGCTGGCGAGGTCCGGGTGAACGGTCGCCGCCTGTCGTCGGAGGGCTCCTTCGCCCGGTCGGTGGCCTGGGCGGGTCAGGCGCCGGCGCTCGCCCCAGGCAGCGTGGCCGACAATATCGGGCTGGGGCGACCGGGCGCCTCGGCCCAGGCGATCGCGGCGATCGCGACAAAGGTCGGGCTTGCGGCGGCCATGGCGGGGCGCGCCGAGGGGCTTGCAACTGAACTCGACGAGCGGGGCTCGGGGCTTTCGGGCGGGGAGCGCCGGCGGATCGGCCTGGCGCGGGCCTGGCTGAAGCCCGCGTCCATCCTTTGCCTGGATGAGCCGACCGCCGACCTGGACGCGCGCGCCGAAGGCGAGATGATCGCGGTCCTGGGGGCCATGGCTGAGGGACGCACCGTGCTGATCGCCACCCACTCCGAACAGGTGGCGGCCATGGCCGACCATGTGGTGCGCCTCCCATGACCCATTCGCTTCAGAGCCTGGTGGCCGAGCAACGTCGGCGGCAAGGGACCACGCTTGGGCTGTCAGCCCTGGCAGCGGCCGTGCTGGCGCTCTGCGCGGTCCTGCTGATGGGCCTGTCGGGCTGGTTTATCGCCGCGGCCGCGGCGGCCGGCGCCGGGGGTAAGGCCGCGGTCATGGCCTTCAACTACCTGCTGCCCAGCGCGGGCATCCGACTGCTGGCCATCCTGCGCACCGGGGCTCGCTATGGCGAACGGCTGGCGGGACATGCTGCGGCGCTGAACGCCCTGGCCGAGATCCGCCCGGCCCTCTACCGCGCCCTGGCCAGGGGCCGGCCGGAGGCCGCGCTCGCCCTGTCCTCGGGGGAGGCGTCGGCGCGGCTGGTGCAGGATGTGGACGCCGTTGAGACCCTGTTCGTCCGCCTCTCAGCGCCGTGGGCCGCCGGCGCCGCCCTTGCGGCGGGGCTGGCCCTGACCCTGCTGGCGGGACCTGGACCGGCCCTCTGCCTGCTGGTCGCCATGGGCCTGTTGCTGGTCAGCGGCAGGCTGCTCGCCCGCCGGGTTTCCACAGAGCCTGGCCGTGAGGTTCAGGCGGCGGTCGGCGGCCTTAAGGACTCCGTGGCCGCCTATCTCGCCGCAGGGCCTGACCTGGTCTGCTACGACCTGGAGGATCAGGCTGTGGCCGCCGTGATGACCCATGACCAGCGCCTGGGCCGGGCCCAGAGTCAGGTGGTGGATGGCGAGGCGCTGATGGCCGTGTTGCAGGCGGTGGTCAGCGGCCTGGCCGCCGCCGCCGTGCTTCTGGCCGCCCGGGACGTGGCGATTCCCCTGGCCGCCCTGGCCGCGCTCAGCACCGTCGTCGCCCTGGAAGGCGCCTCGGGCCTCCTGCGGGCCTTCGAGCGGGCCGGCGCGGCGAGCGAGGCCGAGCGCCGTCTTGACGCCGTGCTGATCCCTTTGGCCGAGCCCGCGCGGAGCCCGGACCCCTTTGGCCCCCGCGACCTGACCCTGCCTGTGGGCGGCGGCGTGCGGTTGTCGCCGGGCGCGAGGGTGGCTCTGGTCGGCCCGTCTGGCTGTGGCAAGACCCAGATGCTGGAGCGGTTGATCGGCCTGCGCACGGAGAACCTTGAGGGCCTGGCCATCGCCGGCGCCCCATTGGCCCGTCTGACGCCGGACTTCGTCCGCAGCCAGTTCGCCTATGGCCCCCAGGACGCTCGACTGCTCACGGGCAGCATCCGCGACAATCTGCGTCTCGGCTCGCCCCGGGCGAGCGAGGCTGAGCTGTGGCTGGCCCTGGCCGACGCCGGCCTGGAGGACCGGGTCTCCACCCTGGCCGGCGGCCTCGACGCCTGGGTGGGGGAGGGCGGCGCGCGGTTGTCGGGGGGCGAACGTCGGCGCCTGTCCCTGGCCCGGGCCCTGCTGCGCCCGTCGCCTTGGCTGGTTCTGGACGAGCCCACCGAAGGGCTGGACGGGCAGACAGAGGCCTTGGTGATCGCCCGGCTGGCCCAGCGCCTGTCGCGGACGGGGCAGGGTCTGCTGCTGGTGTCCCACCGGCCGGCCCCGCTCGCCCTCTGCGAACGCACCCTGAGGCTGACGGGCGATGAGGCCAGCCTGCACACTCCTGCGAACGCCGCCGGCTGAGGCCGCCGGCCGCCGGCGCTTCGTCGTGAAGAGGGCGCCCCGGGCAGGGAACCCCGGAGCGCCCTCATACTTGCAGAAACTGAATACGCCCCAGGGGCGGGGCGAACAGAGATGCCGGCGCAGCGGGCCAGCTCCGTCTGGGGCGGAGCCGGGCGCTGCGCCGGCGGTACGCTGGTTGGAACTCGACCGCGACGGGGTAGGTGCGGCTTGAGAGTTCCCGTCTCGACAGGTCCGGGCGCAGGCCTGGGCGGGCCGGCGCTCGATGGCCTATTCGGCGAGGCGTTCCAGCGCGTCCCAGCGGGTGACGCGGAAGCGACGGCAACCGTCGAACTCGACGACCGAGGCGCCCTGGAGCTGGGTGAGCATCCGCGACACAGTTTCAATGGTCAGGCCCAGATAGTCGGCCATGTCCTGGCGACCCATGGGCAGGGCGATGTGATCAGTGCTTTCGCGCTGAGCGAGATCCATGAGGAACGAGGCCACCTTCTCGCAGGCGGTTTTGCGGCCCAGGACCAGGAGGTGTTCCTGGGTGCGTTCCAGTTCGCGGCGGGTGGCCTGCCACAGGGCGCGGTCGAGATCCTCATCGCCGGCGAAGGTCTTCACCGCCGAGCGCTTCACCACCAGCAGGGTGCTGTCGCACAGCGCCTCGGCCGAGAAGCGATGCAGGTCGCCGGTCTCCAGGCCGACCAGGTCGCCGGCATAATAGAAGCTGCCCACCTGCCGGCGGCCATCGCTCAGCAGGCGCGTGGTGCGCACGGCGCCCGAGACGACGATGTAGAGGAGGTCAGCCTCCTCATCCTGGCAGAAGATCTCCTCGTCCTTGGCGAAATTCATTCGCAGGCCAAGCCGCTCCATCACCTGAGCGATGGCAGGGGTGGCGAGGGGGACGTCGGGGGCGTAGGCGAGGGTCATGGCGGATGTCCTTGAGCCGATGACCCCATCCTGGCCCGCACCGTCGTCGCCCGACATTCGTGGCGGCTACCTAAGTAGTCACCCGGAGGTCCCCGCGTTCGACCTGGCCGACCGGCGAGGGGCGGCGCCTCAGGCCTTGGTGGCCTTTCGGGCCGTCGCCGGCCTTGACCCTAATCAAGGCGAGGGCAGGTGGGCCTGGCCCAGGGTCGACGTTCAGGAGACAGCCCATGAACGCCACCGCCCCGTCTGCGCGAAAGATCCTGCTTATCAACGGCCATCCTGATCCCCGACCGGACCGGCTATGCTCGGGCCTGGCGAGCGCCTATGCCGAAGGCGCCCAGGCGGCCGGCCATCAGGTTCGGCGGATTGAGGTCGGCGCGCTGGCCTGGCCGCCGATCACCTCGCAGACGGACTTCATGGCGCCGGCCGTCGCGGAAGTCGCCGACGTCCAGGCCGCCGTAACCGAGGCCGATCATCTGGTCCTGATCTACCCGCTGTGGCTCGGCGCTCCCCCTGCGGCGTTCAAGGCGTTTCTGGAGCAGGTCTTCCGCTATGGGGTGGCCCTGGCGGCGCCGGGAGAGGCCAGGGGCGTCAAGGGACTGCTGGCGGGGCGCTCGGCCCGTGTGGTGGTCACCATGGGAATGCCAGGCTTCGTGTTTCGGCTGGTGTTCTTCGCCCATGGGCTGAAGTGCGTCAGTCGAGGTTTTCTCTGGATCTCGGGCTACCGGCCTGTCCGCGAAATGGCCCTAGGCCCCGTCGAATCGCCCAACCCGGCCCAGCGTCTGCGCTGGCTCGCCCGGATGCGCCGCCTGGGGGCCGCGGCGGCCTGAGGGTCAGAGGGGCAGGATTCGATGGATATGGCCGAGCAGCAGATCGCCCAGGAGCGGCTTTTCCACCAGTTGCGCCTGTAGCTGGGAGGCCCGCTCCCGCACGGCCGGGGCCGGGTTGCTGGTGATCAGAATGGCGGGCAGGCGAACCCCCCGATCACGGAGGGTCTGCAGGACATCCAAGCCGGACATGCCCTCCAGGCGGTAGTCGAGCACCAGGCAGGCGTCGCGATCGGGCAGGATCTGCGCCACCAACTCCTCGCCCGTGGCGCAGGACTCGACACGGTAGCCTTCGATTTCGAGGGAAAAGGTGAGCGCCTGACGCAGGGCCGCGTCATCGTCGAGCAGAACGACCATGGGCGCCGGGCGGATCAGGGTCATGGTCTCTGGAAGCATGGGTCACAGGGCGCGGGACGGGAGCGTCCAATCTAGGGGCGCTCCCAGCCTCGTCCTTGATGCAACTCAAACCCGACCAGATCGGCTGGCGTCTCAGCTCCGGACCAGCAGCACCATGCGGATCAGCTCCGAGAGCCCTCGGGCGCCGGTCTTGGACATGACATTGGCCCGATAGACCTCAACCGTCCTCGGACTGATGCCCAGTTCGTGGGCGATCACCTTGTTGAGCTTGCCTTCGACCACCCCGTCGAGAACCTCGTGCTCGCGCGGGGACAGGCTCTCCAGAATGGTCCGAATGCGCTCGCGCTCCGGGTCCTGGCTGCTGGTTTCCGCAGGAAGGTTGGCGTTGCGGATCGCCGTCAGGAGCGCGTCCTCCTCGAAGGGCTTCTCCAGAAAATCCACGACGCCGGCCTTCATGGCCTCTACGGCCAGGGGCACATCTCCGTGGCCCGTAATCATGATCACGGGGTAGGTTGAGCCCATGGATTTCAACCGTCGAACGAGTTCCAGGCCGGACATGCCAGGCATGCGGATGTCGGTCACGATGACCCCAGCCGTGGCCGTATCCAGGCTATCCAGGAACTGCTGGGCGGACTCATAAGTTTGGGCGCTCAATCCGGCGGTATCCAGCAGGAAGGCGAGGGACTGCCGCATCGCCTCGTCGTCGTCGATCACATGAACCACAGACTCAGTCATCAGACTCCAGATCCTCACGCCGAACTGCGCGCAGGGTGAAACGGAACACCGTGCCGCCGTCGGGATTGGGCTCGGCCCAGATACGCCCCCCGTGCGCCTCGACGATCGTTCGCGAAATCGACAGGCCGACACCCATACCTTGCGGCTTGGTGGTGACGAAAGGCTGGAAGAGCTGATCGGCCATTTCAGGGGCGATGCCGGGCCCGGTGTCGGCGACCAACACCTCGACCATGTCCTCTGGCGCCGCATAGGTGGCGACTGTGAGTTCTCGGGTGGGCGTAGCCTCCATGGCGTCGATCGCGTTGCGCATCAGGTTCAGCAGCACCTGCTGAACCTGCACCTTGTCCACCAGGACCAGATCAAGATCGTGGTTGAGCTGGAAGCGCAGACGAACGCCACGTTCCTTGGCGCCGATCATCGCCAGGGCGCCGGCCTCTTCCAGAAGCTGCGGCAGATTCTCGATCCGTCGGTCTGACTCGCCCTTGGACACGAAGTCCCGCAGTCGCCGGATGATGTGGCCAGCGCGCAACGCCTGCTCTGTGGCGCTGGACAGGGCGCCCTTGATCTTGTCGCGGTCGAGTTCCGGCGCTTCCAGCAACCGCTCGGACCCCTTCATGTAGTTGGCGATGGCCGAAAGGGGTTGGTTCAATTCGTGGGCCAGGGCCGAAGCCATCTCGCCCAGGGCGGTGAGGCGCGACACATGCACCAGTTCGGACTGGAGGTCCTGAACCCGCCGTTCTGTGCTCTGACGTTCGGTAAGGTCGCGGACGAAGCCGGTAAAGAACCGTTTTCCGGCGGTCTCCATCTCGCCGACAGCCAGTTCCATCGGAAAGGTCGAACCATCCTTGCGTTCGCAGACCACGACCCGGCCGATCCCGATGATCCGTCGCTCGCCGGTCTGCATGTAGCGTTGCAGATAGCTGTCATGCTGTTCGCGGTAGGGGCTGGGCATGAGGGCCGAGACGTTGCGGCCAATGGCTTCGTCGGCGCGCAGGCCAAACAGCCGTTCGGCCGCCACGCTGAACGAACGCATGAGTCCATGATCGTCGATGACGATCATGGCGTCGGGGACCGTCTCCAGGATGGAGCGGAGGCGCGCCTCGCTCTCGGCCAGATGCAGGATTGCCTCGGCCCCCTCGAGGGTGCGCCGCTGCAGGTGATGGCCGGCCACGGCGATGGCCAGCCCGCTGATGACGAAAAGCAGGCTGTCCACCTGGTTGGCGGCGCCCGCGAAGGCGGCGTGTCCCCCCAGGGCCCAGACACAGGCCATGCCGGCGAAGGTCGCAAGCAGCGCAGGCCCCGCGCCGCCCATGAGGCCGCCGACCACCGCGGCCGGCAGAAAAATCAGATAGATCGTGCGTTCCCCCACCAGGGGAAGGATGGCCACATAGAAGGCGGCTGACAGCGCGGTGGCGCCGGCGGCCCACACATAGCCCGTCCAGGCCGGCCTCCGAGCTGCGACGCTTTGCCAAGTCAGCCAGTGCATGGGGACATGCGGTAGAAGGGGGCGCGGCGCTTGGCAAGCTTATGGAGTAAGCCTGCCGGCCAGAGGGGTGGGCTGATGCGGTCTGGCGCGCGCGCCAGGCCCCTGGGGAGGCTGCGACAATGGACGAATTCCGATGGGCGTCCTTCCTGCTGGCCGCGGTGCTGATCGAGCTGACGCCAGGGCCGAACATGGGTTACCTGGCCCTGGTCAGCGCGCGTCGTGGCTGGGGCGCGGGCCTGCTGACGGTGCTTGGCGTGACCCTTGGGCTTGGCGCCCACATGCTGGCGGCCGCGGCTGGTCTCTCGCAGCTAGCGGTGGCTCAGCCTGTCCTCTACCAGGGCCTCCGCTGGGGCGGGGTGCTCTATCTTCTCTGGTTGGCCTGGGACGGCTGGCGGGGACGGGGCGCGTCCGCCGAAATCGAGGATTTATCGGCCGGGGACTGGCGCGATGTCCGCCGTGGCTTCCTCACCAATCTGCTGAACCCCAAGGCGCTGATCTTCTATGTGGCCGTGCTGCCAAGCTTCGCGCCGCCGCAGGCTCAGAACCCTCTGCAGGCTTTCCTCCTGCTGGGGGTCATGCACCTGAGCGTCTCGGTGGTCATCCACACCGCCATCGTCGCCCTTGGGGCGCGGGCCTATGGTTGGGCGACCAGGGCCGACCGGGCGCCCCAGGTGCAGGCCGCCTTCGCGCTTGGGCTTGTGGCGGTGGCGGGCTGGGTGGCCTGGAGCACCCGCGGAGGATAAGGGGGTTCTAGCGTTTTCCGCCGTTCGACCAGTTGCTCACCGCAAAGAGGGTGAAGGCGAAGGCGCCGAAGGTGGCGAGCACCAGGCCCAGATAAAGATCGTGCGCAGTCATGATGTTGCTCCTCTCTGACCAGACGGAGCATCAGGGCGGAGTTCTTGGGGGAAAATTCCGGTCTGGCGCCTAGGTAGGATTACGGAGGCGGCAGGGCGGCCATGGCTCAACTAGGATAGAAGGGTTGGGCGACCACACTGCGGAGACCGGCCATGCGTGACATCCTCATCATCCTGAGCCTTGCAGGCGCGCTCGCCTCCTGCGCCACCCCGCAGCCGGGACCACCGTCTCACCCCCTGAGTCCAGCCGCAGAGCGCGGACTCCAGTTCGTCACGCGGTCCTGCGCCGGATGCCATGCCGTCGGCTATGTGGGTCACAGCGCCAATGCGGTGGCGCCGCCCTTCGCCAGCGTGCGAATGCGCCATACCGCCATCGGATTGGAGCGCTCCCTGGCGCAGATCGCCCGGGAAGGTCACGGGGAAATGCCACCGATCTACATGACCGCCGCGGAGACGGCCGACATCGTCGCCTACATCGAGTCCCTGGAGCCCAGGGCGCAATAGCCGTGCGCGTTTCCGGCTAGTGGATCCAGCGGCTCCAGCCGCCATAAGATTCGCCAATGGGGCCCCGCCGGAAGGCCAGGGCGATGAGGGCGAGGCCGCAGATCACCCCGGCTGTGGTGTGGGCGGCTGAACTTTCGAAGGTGAAGGCGCTGACGATCAGCGCTGTTCCCAACAGGGGCAGGGCCAGGCGAGCGGTGCGGGTCACCTCGGCGGCGGCGA
Source organism: Phenylobacterium sp. (assembly GCF_030651755.1). Lineage (GTDB taxonomy): Bacteria > Pseudomonadota > Alphaproteobacteria > Caulobacterales > Caulobacteraceae > Phenylobacterium. The sequence continues at coordinate 26,336 of NZ_JAUSBZ010000143.1, forward strand.
TGGCCACCACGGTCAAGGCCAGGGCGCCGATGACGTGGTCGGCATGGGCGGCCATCCCCTCGGCGTCCAAGGTCAGCCTTGTGAACATGAGCCAGGCGCCGATCAGAGCGGCCAGGGCCAAGTTCCAAGGCAGGCTCACGCCGCCAGACGCCATGTCCTTGATGATCACGGGGAGCGGGCGGTCGAACGGGTCGGCCTCAGGCTCAGGGTCGCCCTCATCGGTGTCACCCATCAGGAGGGTCCGCAGAACCGGCTGGCCGGCCCGCTTGCGTCGCGCCAGGAGCTGCAGGCTCGCCAGCAATTCGTCCATCGCATAGGGGATCTGCAGCAGCATGGCCGCCGCCCCGATCAGGCACAGGGCGCACCAGGTCCCGATGATGATCGGCTGGATGATGATGAAGGCGATGGAGACGGCGCCCAGGGGCACGATCAGCAGGCCGAAGGCGATCACCAGCCAGGGCATGGTGCGCCAGCGTCGCCGTGAGCCGACCAGGCCGGTGACGATCTCCAGGGCGTAGACGAGGGCGCCCACCGCAGCATCCGGCACAGGCCAGGCCCGCGAGACGTCGGAGGTGATGACCGCCTCAGTTCCATTCCTTGGGTCTGGCCCCCCCGCGAAGAACGGGTCCCAAACCCTGTCGATGTGGCCGAGCTGATAGGCGGCCATGTAGAGCGAGACGAACAGGCCAATCATGGCCAGGGCGATGATCGGCAGGCGCTGGGCCCAGGTTGAGGGATTGTAGCTCCAGCCGGGCGGCGTCGCGGGGCCAGACAGTTCGGCCACAGGTGAGACGCCGGCGTCTGGCCGGAAGCCGACGGCCAGCCCCATGGTCAGCCCGCCCACCAGCATGCTGTTCAGGAAGGCGGCGGAGGAGGGGGACCAGAAGAGGATCGGGGCGACCATCACCCATAGGCCCACCGCCGCAGCCCCCCACCGGGCCAGCCACAGCCGGGGATTCAGCGCCAGGACGCCCAGCGTCATCAGGGCCAGACCGCTGATCACCTGGCTGAGGGTCAGCCCCGCATCGTCCAGCCCGATGATCGGCGGTGTCGCCACAAGCCAGGCGCCTAGCCCCATCACGACCATCTGGGCCCACCGCTGGCGGCCGTGGGCGACGTTGAAGGCCGTCTCATGGCGCCGGCGCACATCTTCGGCGTCCAGAGACTTGGCGCTGGCCGCCTCCATCCAAGCCGGGACCGGTACGCCATTGGCCCGGCGCCAGCCTTCGGGATCCTCCTTCAGGGCGGCGATCAGGTGGGGGAGTTCGTCCTTCAGGTGATGGCGGGGGCGCCAGTCCAGCAGCTTGGCCGCAAGGCCGATGTCCAAGGCGTAGTGGTCGTCGGCCATCTGGACCATGAAGGGCCGGATGAATGGCTTTTCCCCCTGGTCGAGGGCGTCAGGAATGACCGCCTCCAGCTTCTCCTGAGCCCAGGCGCCGGCTGCCGCGATGGGCTTGGGGGCTTGCAGGGTCAGCCAGTCCTCACCGTGGATCAGCTGGCCGATCTGATCCTGCAGGTCCTGATAGGAGACCGCCTCGGCCTCGCCGATCAGGATGGCGGCGCCCCCAGGCAGGCGGTCACGGCGGTCCACGGCGCGGACGAAGGCGTCGACCATATCGTCCTTGTGCAGCATGGACTGGCCGACTTCGGTATCGCCGGAATAGAGGTGGCTCTCCAGGTCCCGACCGTAGATCCGGGCGATCTGATGGGAGAGTGTCGGGACCGCGGTTCTGTCGTCATAGACGCCCGCCAGCCGCAGCAGGAGAAAGGGAATCGACCCGGCGTTCTCCGCCACCGCAGCCTCCGCAGCGGCCTTGGACCGGGGATAGATCCACTGGGGGTCGAGGGGCTGGGTCTCGTCCAGGCGTTCGCCGGGGCTGACCGGGGCATGCACCAGCATGGTGCTGGCATAGATGAACTGTTCGACCTGGAAATCCTGCAACACGCCCAGCAGCCGCCCTGTGCCCTCGACGTTCAGCCCTTGATAGAGGGGGTGATCTTCGCCGGTGAAATCAAAATAGGCCGCCAGGTGAATGACGCTGGCCAAGCGCGCTCCGTAGTCGCGGCGCACCTGTGACAGGGCTGCGGCGACAGAGTCGTCGGAGGTCAGGTCAGCCTCAATCAGGGGGTAGTCCTGGCCAGACCCTTCCAGGTCGAGGCCCACCACCTGATATCGATCCGCCAATCCGGCGGCGAGGGCGGCGCCCAGATTGCCTGCGGCGCCGGTGATCAGAACAAGCGGCTTGGAGGTGGGCGATCGAGAATCGCCGGCGGCGGTTGGCGGCATGGCCAAGGGCGAGGCTCCTCGGACTGGGGGCCGGCGCTAGAGGCTGAACAGGGCGGCGACGACCAGGGTCACGACCAGCGCCCCGGCGGCGATCACCCAAAGGTTGGGCGGCAGACGCACGCCTGGCGCTCCAGGATCGGGCCGCGTGGGCAGGTCGTCCCTGACAGGGTGCTGCGGGTTGGGGGGAGGGGCGTGGGCGCCGCCAGCCTCTGCGTCAGCCGAGGCCGGCGCCGCCCCGGGGTCCAATACGGGAACGGCGGCGTTGTGGTCCCGTTGGCGCCACTGATCGTCCTTGGTCTGAAGCGGGTGGGTCATGAGGCATGAACCCGCGCTTGCCCGGCAGGTTCCGTCACTGGCCATGACCTTCTTCGCCCCGGTGATGTTCGCTATGACCTCCGGCGGTCTCGGCGCGGGCGAAGACCTCTTCCTGACCATCCCCATCGAGATCGGCCTTGGCGTCGGCCAGGTCGGCCTCGGCTTCCGCCAGAACGGCGCGCAGGGCCTCGGCCTCGCTGGCGGCCTCAATGACCCGCCGACGGAGGGGTTCGGCGTCCGGTCGCAGGCCCAGTCGGACTTCGATCACCCATTGGGTTGTCATGCATGGCTCCTGGCGAAGTTCTCGTTAGGACAACGTGGGTCGGTCCCGACGGCTCCGCCTGAGGCCAACGCGCAGGCGCGAAAAAGGGCCGACGCAAGCGTCGGCCCTTCTGTCGTTCTGAAATCTGAAGCGGTTTAGGCCGCTTGCAGATTGGCCGCCGACATCTTGCCGTTGCGGGCGTCACGCTGCATTTCGAAGCCAAGCTTCTGGCCCTCATGCAGGGAGGCCATGCCGGCGCGTTCCACGGCCGAAATGTGAACGAAGACGTCAGCGCCGCCGTCGTCCGGTTGAATGAAGCCGAAGCCTTTTTGGCCGTTAAACC
>NZ_JAUSBZ010000148.1 GCF_030651755.1 Phenylobacterium sp.
GGTTCGCCTCGATCACCTTGACCGACTCTTCGGTGTAGTAGTCGGTCAGATAGCCCCGCGGCGCGAACATTGGCCCGCCGTTGAACTTGGCGGCCGCCTGCATCCGCGCCCAAAGGAAGCGATCGATCGGGTCGAAGTCGATCTTGGCGTTGACCACGTCGGGGTGGTCCTCGGGCAGATAGAGGCCGCTGGCCATCAACAGGCTTTCGTCGAAGCCCTGGGCGTTGGCGTTGAATTCCTCGGTGTCGCCCAGGTGCCACTTGCCGATATGGACGGTGTGATAGCCTCGGGTCTTCAGCACCTCAGCCAGGGTGATCTCGCTGCCGGGCAGGCCCTGTTCGACCATGGGCGGGGTTCTCTTCGCCGCCTCGGCGTCCCGCAGCATCGGATGGGGGCGTGAGCCGTCGTTGTAGAACATCTCCAGTATGCGGGTCATGCCGTCCGGGGTCGGCGTGAACTCAAATCCGTGCCGGGTGGCGTAGCGCCCGGTCATGATCATGGCCCGTGACGGCGCGCAGGTGGCCTGGCCGGCATAGGCCTGGCTGAGATTGGCGCCGCGGGCGGCCAGGGCGTCGATGTTCGGCGTCTTGACGAGGCCCCCGGCGATGCCGCCGCCAAAGGTGCTGATGTCGTTGATGCCCAGGTCGTCGGCCAGGATGACGATCACATTGGGCGGCCGGTCTCCGTCCGGCGCCACATCGGGACCGCGGGCCCAGGCGATCTCCTGGTTCTCGGCGATCTGCTGCTTGCCCAGATTGCCCACCACGAACAGGACGATGGACTTGTAGTTGGCCAGGCCCAGGCCAATGGCCACCAGAAGGGCGAGTCCCACTCCCAACCAGATCTTGCGCGACATCGACGGCCTCCCCGACCAAAGTTTTGGCACGATACGCGCCATTGTCTTCAAGACTCAAGCCCCTTGAACCGACCGACGGGGCGTGCGCCATGACCTTGCATAAATTGGCAGTGATCGTGCATATATATCCCAGACTTTCTTTGGGGGCGGCATATGTCGAGGCGCGGTGAGGCGATGGGGCAGGGGATTTCGCGCCGACTTACAAGTCTGGCCTGCGGCCTCCTGGCCCTAGTGGCGACGGGTCTTTTGGGTCTCACCGGGCAGGCTCAGGCGGCCAGCGAGCGCCCGAACATCGTGCTGATCCTGGTGGATGACGCTGGCTATACCGACTTCGGCGCCTATGGGAGCGAGATCGCCACCCCGACCATCGACGCCCTGGCCGCCCGCGGAGCGCGCTTCTCCAACTTCCACGCCACGCCCATGTGCGCCCCGTCCCGGGCCATGCTGATGACCGGCCTCGACAGCCACACCGCAGGCGTCGCCAACCTGCCGGAATCGACGCCTCGGGCCCATCGGGACCTGCCCGCCTATCAGGGACGCCTGGCGCAGGGAGTCGAGACGGTGGCCACGCGCCTGAAGCGGGTCGGCTATCGCACCTACATGGCCGGCAAGTGGCACCTGGGTCACGCTCCCGGCGACCTGCCCGACGCCCATGGGTTCGACCGCTCCTTCGCCCTGGACGCCACGGGCGGCGACAACTGGGATGAGCGGTCCTACTTCCCCCTCTACGCCAAGTCCCCGTGGTTTGAGGACGGCAAACCCGCCACCCTGCCCAAGGACTTCTATTCGTCGGAATTCCTGGTCGACCAGATGATCGGCTATATTGGCGACGGGTCAGGGGACGCTTCGCCCTTCTTCGCCTATCTGCCCTTTCTGGCCATCCACATTCCGGTTCAGGCGCCGGAGGCCTTCGTCCGCAAGTACGAGGCGACCTATCGCGACGGCTGGGCCGCCCAGCGCGAGCGCCGGCGCCAAGGCGCAGTCCGCACCGGCCTGATCGCCGCGGACGCTCCCATGGGTCCGCCGCCGCGCAATGTGGCGGAGTGGAACGCCCTGTCGCCGGAAGCCCAGGCCCTGGCGGCCCGGTCCATGGCGATCAACGCCGCCATGCTGGAGGCCATGGACCACCACTTCGGGCGGCTGGTGGACCACCTGCGGGCCACCGGCCAGTATGACAACACCCTCTTCGTCGTCCTCTCCGACAACGGACCTGAGGCCGGTGACCCGGTGGCCGAACCCCTGTTCCGCCTCTGGCTGCGCCGACAGGGCTATGAGTATGGGGCGGACATCCGGGGCGGGCCGGGGACCTACGCCGCCATCGGCCCCGGCTGGGCCAGCGCGGCGGCGGCGCCGGGCGCCCTCTACAAATTCTACACCGGCGAGGGGGGGCTTCGGGTCCCGCTGATCATGGCCGGCCCAGGTCTGCCGCGGGGCCAGACGGTGCGCGCCTTCAGCATCATCTCCGACATCGCCCCGACCCTGCTTGAGATCGCCGGCGCGGAGCATCCGCCCCTGCACGGCCGCAGCCTGCTTCCGGTGCTGAACGGCCAGACCGACCGGGTCTATGGGCCAGACGATCCGGTGGGTCTCGAGGCGGCCGGCGACGGCGCCCTGTTCAGGGGTGACTACAAGCTGACCCGCAACGCGGGCGCCTGGGGCGACCCGGCCTGGCGGCTCTATGACATCGTCCGCGATCCCGGCGAGACCACCGACCTGGCCCGGGCCCAGCCCGAACGGGTGGCGGCCATGCTGGCCGATTATCAGGCCTATGCGACGGCGGTGGGCGCGGCCGAAATTCCCGAAGGTTTCTCCGCCGACCGGCAGATCGCCCTGAACCTCGCCGCCCATATCCTGGCGGACCTCCGCGCGCCCCTTATGCTCGGTCTTGGCGTCCTGGTTCTGATGGTTGGCTTGGCGGTCTTCGGCTGGCGGCGGTTCGCCCGCAACCGGCCTGAGCGCGCCGCCCGCCTGGGGCGTGGGATCGCGCGGGGCCTGGTGGGTCTGGTGGGCCTGCTGATGGTCGCCATCACCCTGCGGATCTGGACCCAGCCCCAGATGTTCGCCGCCACCCTCGGACTGGCCGCGGACGGACCGGTGGGGGTCGCCAGTCTGCGGGCCGACCTTGGGGGCTTCTTTGGAGCAGGCGGCCTGTTCGCCATCCTCGCGGCTCTGCGATCAGATCGCCGCTGGCTGGGGCCGGCCCTGATCCTGCTCGGCCTGGCCCTCACCGGGCGGGTGATCAGCCTGATCGCCTCGGGCGGCGGTGTGATGCAGATCCCGCCGATGATCGTCGAGGCCGTTCTGATCGCGATCTTGGCGTTCGGTTGGCGCATATTGCGGCCCAAACTGGCATAGCGCGGCGCCTGGGCCGTACTCATGCGTTGACCTTCGGCAACAGCAGAAGGAGCAATGCTATGAGCTATCTGCGGTTCGGCGCGATGATCACCGCCTCGACCCTCGTGATGTTCTTCCTGATGTATCTGAACACCTACGCCGTCGACCATGTGATGTTCAGCGAGACTCGGGCCTACATGGCCTTGCTGATGGGTGGGGCGATGGCCATAGTCATGATGACTTTCATGTTTGGCATGTATCCAAACAAAAGCTTGAACGTCGCGATCCTCTGCGGGGCCGCGGTGGTGTCTGTCGCCGCCCTTTGGCTTGTCCGCAGCCAGGTCACGGTGGGCGATGTGGCCTACATGAAGGCCATGACGCCTCACCATTCCATCGCCATCATGACCAGTGAGCGCGCCAATATTCGTGACCCGCGGGTGCGCCGGTTGGCCGACGAAATTCTCGCCGCTCAGGTGCGGGAAATCGCGGAAATGAGGACGCTGATCGCCGATCTCGAACGAACGCCCCCGCCAGCCAGCGCTCCGGTACTGGCGCCGAGTCGTCCCGACGGCCGTCCCTGATTGGACCCAGACCTAGACCTAGGCCGTCGGCGGCGCAGGGTCCCGGGGCGCATCGCCGGTGACGGGTTCGCCATAGGCCGAGTCTGCCGCGCTGGGCTGAACATAGAAGAACAACAGCACCAGGAAGCCGAGGATCGGGATCAGGGCGATCAGCACCCACCAGCCTGTCCGGCCGGTGTCATGCAGCCGGCGGACCCCCATGGCGAGGTTGGGAACGATGAGGGCGAGGCCGGCCAGGGCGCTGAGCGGCTGGAAGTCGCCGCGCCCGAACAGCATGGTGTCCACCACCCCCACGGCCAGACCGAAGAGGAAGATCGACAGAACCCACCACCAGAAGGTCGGCCTGGCCGTGCGCCCCTGGAAATTCGCGTAGTTCTTCAGCCCGTAACGAACAGCTTCAAGCATCTTGTGCACCCGTTCAACCCGAAGTGGAGGTTCGGCCTTCCGGGGCTGTTGTGCAACCGTCTGGCGCCGAAACGGCCTTGTGGCGCCGGCGACCGGTGGGCAGACCCCCTAAGATCCTGAAGCATAGGCGGAATCGTCACCTTCGCCGCCGGGATTAACCCTATCTTTAGTGGGCGCAGCGAGGCTGTCGGCATCTTTTCGGAGGCTCCATGACCGCCGTCCGCGCCCCTGCCTCGTCCTCCATTCACCCCGCCATAGGTGATTTCATCCAGGACGGGGCCCACGTCTTTGACAGGTTTGTGGATCCGATCGCGGCGGCCGCCCTGCTAGCGGACATTCGCGCCACCCGTCCCTTTGACCACCGCCTGTTTTTGAGCGAGGCCGAATTTGACGCTGATCCGCAGCATGTGGGGGTCAATCCGCGTCCTGGCCGCAATCTGCTCGAGCGGTTCGAAGACCGACTGGGCTTCGTGGAGCAGGCCCCGCATATCACCAGCGCCCTGCAGGCCCTCCTGGGCGACGGCTACGAGATCCTGAACCGCAAGGTGGTCTGCGGCGTGCCCCAGACCGCGGTGCCGCCCTGGCTGAGGGCGCGCATCCTCGGCAACCCGGTGAACAATCTTGGCGCCTATGTCCGCCCGGAGCACCGCGATGTCACCTATTTCTACGGGATCGATTTCCATCAGGACCTGATCGACTATCGCGACCGACCGGCCGATTTCCTGACCCTCTACGTCTATCTGCACCCGGTCAGCCGGCTTGACGCACCGCTGTTCCTGCTGACCGGCAGCCACCGCCTTGGAGCCGCCGTGTTCCCCCACGACCTGCGGCGGGACGGACCTGACGTCTGGACCTATCGCGACGGCCGCGGGGGCGAGGTGAAGACCCATCAGCGCCTGCTGACCGGACCGGCGGGCTTCGCCGCTATCTGGCATGCCTGCACCCTGCACGGGACCCAACCTGACGCCGCCGATCACGAGCGGATATCCCTGCGCTATCTCGTGGCCAAGGGTCCAGGCGCGGCGGGCCTCGACCAGGTCAACGCCACGCTGCATGGCCCCCTGGCCCTGCCGCAGACCAGGCTGGACCTGGCGGCCGATGGCCAGGCGGTCATCAAGGGCAACATCGTCAACCAGGCTTGAACCTGGCTCAGAACTGAGCCGCCAGGACCTCCAGCAGTTCGGCGGCCTGAATTGGTTTGGCGACGAAAGCGTTCATCCCGGCCTCAAGACAGGCCTTGACCTCCTCTGGCGCGGCGTTGGCCGTCACCGCCACTATCGGAACCGCGCCCTGGGGGGGCGGCAACTGACGGATGCGCCGCGTGGCCTCAAGCCCGTCCATACGCGGCATGTAGACGTCCATCAGCAC
>NZ_JAUSBZ010000152.1 GCF_030651755.1 Phenylobacterium sp.
CCACCGGCGATGGCCTGATCGACTATGCCCGGGGCGAGGAGTCAGGCCTGGCCAATCAGGGCTGGAAGGACAGCGAGGACTCCGTCTTCCACGCCGACGGACGCTTTCCCAACGGACCCATCGCCCTGGTGGAGGTGCAGGGCTACGCCTTCGCCGCCTTCCGCGCCATGGCCGACCTGGCCGAACGCCGCGGGGATCTGGAATCGGCCCATCATTGGCGGGCACGCTCCGAACACCTGCGGGAGTCGGTGGAAAGCCGCTTCTGGATGGCCGACAAGGGGTTCTACGGCATGGCCATCGACGGGGACGGCGAGCTCTGCTCGGTCCTCGGCTCCAATCCCGGCCACCTGCTGTTTGTCGGCCTGCCCTCCCCGGAGCGGGGCGAGGCGGTGGCCGAGCGGCTTCTGTCGACGGCGTTTTCCACCGGCTGGGGCCTGCGGACCCTGGCGGCGGGCGAGGCGCGCTTCAATCCCATGTCCTATCACAACGGCTCGGTCTGGCCCCACGACACCGCCCTCTGCGTCCAGGGCATGGCCAACTATGGGGCGCGGGACGGGGTGGTGAAGATGATGTCCCACATGTTCGAGACCGCCTCCCACTTCGAGATGCGCCTGCCCGAACTGTTCTGCGGCTTCCCCCGGGGGGCGGGCGAGCCGCCGGTGGCCTATCCGGTGGCCTGCCTCCCCCAGGCCTGGGCGGCCGGGGCCATCTTCATGATGCTGCAGGCCTGCCTGGGCTTGAAGATCAATGGACGCGATCGGCGGGTGGAGATCGACGATCCCCGCCTGCCCATCGGCATCGACCGCCTGACGGTCGAGGACCTGCGGGTCGGCCCGCACCACATCACGCTCCATTTTGAGACCCTCGACGGCAAGGTGGTCGTCCGCTGCGAGCCGGTGGATGGGGTCAAGATTGTGGTGCGTTAGGCCCCATTATCGACGCGGAACGTGCGCCAAACGCAGAATATTGGCCGCCCCAGGGGAGCCCATGGGCAGGCCGGCCAGGATCAGAATCCTCTGACCCGGCGGCGCAAGGCCCAGCGCGGCGGCCACCTCCGTCGCGATCTTGGCCAGACTCTCGGAATCGGCGGGCTGAGCCACCACCCGGGCCTCGACCCCCCAGGTCAGGGCCAGGCGCCGGGCGACGCCTATGTGGGGGGTCAGGGCCAGGGCCGGTTGCAGGGGGCGCTCCCGGGCCAGGCGCAGCGCCGTCTGGCCGGTGGTGGTGAAGCTGGCCAGGCAGGCCACGGCCGGCCCCTGGGCGGCGCGGCCGGCGGCGGCCACCAGGGCGTCGGCGTCGGCGTCCTCGATGGGATATTCTGCCGCCATCAGCTCGGGCCAGCGGGGGTCGCGCTCCACCCGGCAGATGATGCGGTCCATGATCGACACCGCCTCCAGGGGAAAGTCGCCGGCCGCGGTCTCGGCTGACAGCATCAGGGCGTCGGCGCCCTCATAGACCGCGCCCGCCACATCGGAGGCCTCGGCCCGGGTGGGCGTCGGCGCGCTGGTCATGGATTCCAGCATCTGGGTGGCGACGATCACCGGAATGCCCCGGGTGCGGCAGGCGCGGATCAGCGCCTTCTGGACCACCGGCACGTCCTCGGGCGCGAGTTCCACCCCCAGGTCGCCCCGGGCCACCATCACCCCATCGCAGAGGTCGAGGATTTCATCGAGGGCGTCCAGGGCGGCGGGCTTCTCTATCTTGGCCAGGACGGCGGCCCGGCCCTGGACCAGCTGGCGCAGCTCGGCCATGTCGGCGGCCCGCTGGACGAAGGAGAGCGCCACCCAGTCCACCCCCTGGTCCAGGGCGAAGGCCAGGTCCTTGCGGTCCTTGGCGGTCAGGGCGGGAATGGGGATCGGGTGGCCGGGCAGGTTGAGGCCCTTGTGGTTGGACAGGGTCTCGCCCACCACCACCTCGGTTTCGGCGAAGTCCTTGCCATGGCGGGTGACCCGCAGGCGCACCCGGCCATCGTCGATCAGGATGTCGGCGCCGACCTTCACCGCCGCCAGGATTTCGGGATGCGGCGCGCAGACCCGGGCCGCGTCGCCGGGCGTCGGGTCGAGATCGAGGCGGAAGGCCTGGCCGGGCCGGATGCGCACCTGACCATCGGCGAACTTGCCGAGCCGCAGCTTGGGGCCTTGCAGGTCCGCCAGGACAGCGATAGGCCGACCTAGGGTCGCCTCGGCGCCCCGGACCGTGGCGATGGCCCGGGCATGGTCCTCGTGCGTCCCGTGGCTGAAATTGACCCGGAAGACATCGGCGCCGGCCCGGGCCAGCGCCTCCACCTGGGCAGGACTGCGACTGGCGGGGCCCAGAGTGGCGACGATTCGGGCGCGGCGGGCTCGGATCATGGGTTCCCCGTTTGGATGTGCGGCCCGCACAGGGCCAAGATGGCGGCGAGTCACTTGGCGCCTCGCAGCTTAGCAAACGGCGCTGACCCGCCGTCGAGAAAAAGGACGCCACCACATGCGACACAACACCAGCGAGGCCCTGGCCCTGTGATTCAGACCCTGGACCTGTTTCCCATCGGCAACTGCTCGGCCAGCGCGCTGATCGACCGGCACGGCCGTTTCGTCTGGGGTTGCGTGCCCCGGGTGGACGGCGACCCCTTCTTCTCGGCCCTGCTCAGCGACCGTGACCCGGCCGACGCCGACGTCCAAGGCCTGTGGGACATCCAGGCCGAGGGCCTGGCCCAGACCCGCCAGACCTATCTGCGCAACACCCCCATCGTGCGCACCGAACTGACCAACAAGGATGGGGAAAGCCTGGAGATCCTCGACTTCGCCCCGCGCTACCGGCAGTTCGGGCGGATCTATCGGCCCATGGCCATGATCCGGCTGATCCGGCCCCTGTCGGGCGCCCCGCGCATCCGCATCCGCATGCGGCCCAGCGTCAACTGGGGCCAGGCGCCCGCCCGCCAGACCACCGGCTCCAACCACATCCGCTATGTGGGCGGGCCGACCACCATGCGGCTGACCACCAATGCGCCGGTGAGCCACATCACCGAGGAGCGGCTGTTCCGCCTGGAGGAGCCCATCGCCATGTTCCTCGGCCCCGACGAGGGGTTCGACGCCGATGTGATGGCCACCACCACCCGCATGCTGACCGAAACCACCGACTACTGGCGCGGCTGGGTGCGCACCCTGTCGGTGCCGCTGGAGTGGCAGGAGGCGGTGATCCGCTCGGCCATCACGCTGAAGCTCTGCGCCTATGAGGAGACCGGCGCCATCGTCGCGGCATTGACCACCTCGATCCCTGAGCACGCGGAGTCCGGCCGCAACTGGGACTATCGCTACTGCTGGCTGCGGGACGCCTATTACGTGGTCCAGGCCCTGACCCGCCTGGGCGCCGCCGACATGCTGGAGAACTATCTCTCCTACCTGCGCAACCTGGTGGCCGAGGCCGGCGGCGGCCATGTGCAGCCGGTCTATGGGGTGGGGCTGGAGCCGGGGCTGACCGAGAAGATCGCCACCGCCCTGCCCGGCTATCGGGGCATGGGGCCGGTGCGCATCGGCAACCAGGCCCACGAGCACCTGCAGCACGACGTCTATGGCCAGATCATCCTGTCCACCGTGCAGGCCTTCTTCGACGAGCGCCTGCTGCGTCCGGCCACGGTGGAGGATTTCCGCGCCCTCGAGCCGGTCGGCGAGCGGGCCTATGAGGTCTACGCCACCCCCGACGCCAGCCTGTGGGAGTTCCGGGGCCGGGAGGCGATCCACACCTATTCGGCGGTGATGTGCTGGGCGGCCTGCGACCGCCTGGGCAATGCGGCGGTCCAGCTCGGCCTGCTGGAGCGGGCGGCCCTGTGGAACGCCCGGGCCGACGAGATGCGCGCCGTCATCGAGGACCGAGCCTATAACGAGGAGCTTGGCCGCTACGCCGCCACCTTCGACGGGGACGAGCTGGACGCCAGCCTGCTGCAGCTGGTGGACGTCCGCTTCACCCCCGCCAGCGACCCGAAGATGGCCGCCACCATCGCGGCGGTGGAAAAGGGCCTGCGGCGCGGCCCCTACATGCTGCGCTACGCCCTGCCCGACGACTTCGGCGAGCCCAAGACCGCCTTCAACATCTGCACCTTCTGGCTCATCGAGGCCCTGCACCTGTCCGGCCGCACCCAGGAGGCCCGGGAGCTGTTCGAGGAGATGCTGACCAGGCGCACGGCCGCAGGGCTCCTGTCGGAGGACATCTCCTTCGACGGCGATGAGCTGTGGGGCAACTATCCCCAGACCTATTCCCTGGTCGGGCTGATCAACTGCGCAACGCTTCTGTCCAGGCCCTGGGCGGCGGTGCGCTGAGCGGGCTCAGAGCGCGTTCCGATAAGTGGGAACCGGTTATCGGGACGAAACGCGCTCCAGACATAGAGTTTAGGCCGGCGGCGGGGTGAAGCCGCGGACATTCTCGTCGATGGCCTGGGCCAGGGACAGGAGCCGGGCGTCGGTCCCATGGCCGCCGATCAGCTGGGCGCCCACCGGCAGGCCGTCGGCGGCGATCCCGGCCGGCAGGGTCACCGCCGGCAGCAGGCAGGCCGTCGCCAGGGCGATCCAGCCCAGCATGGTGATGTAGGGCGCGCCGCCCCCGTCGGAGAATTTCAGCCGCCGGGAGGGGAATGAGCCCTGGCTGTGGGGAAAGGCCGTGCCGGGCGCCACCGGCGCCAGGATGGCGTCATAGCCCTCGAACACCGCCTCCATCTCCCGGCGCAGTCGGGCGCGGATGGCGTCGGCCGCCAGCCAGTCCCGGTGGCGGGCCGTATAGGCCATCACCGTGCCCGCCCAGGAGAAGGGGCCGGCGCCGCGCGCCCTGGCGATGCGGGCGGCCGGGCGCATCATCTCCATGCGGCGGATCTGACCCGCCGGCATGTCGGCGCCGATGATCGCGCCCAGCAGCAGCAGGTAGGACTCCAGCAGGGTCTCGATATCCACAGGCGGCGAGATCACCTCGACGGTGGCGCCGGCGGCGGCCAGTTCGCCGGCATAGGCCACCAGCACCGCCCCCACCTGCGGATCCAGCGGCAGGCCCGGCGCCTCCAGCCACAGGCCGATGCGGGCCTTGTGGAGGTCGGCCGGGGGCGCCTTGGGCGAGACCCCGCCATCGGCGATCACCGACAGCAGCAGACGCAGGTCCCGGGCCGAGCGGGCCATGGGGCCGATGACGTTCAGGTCCGGCTCCTGCCAGGAGCCGGGCTTGGGCGGCACATGGCCATGCTGGGGAGTGAGCGCCCAGGTGGGCTTGTGCGAAAAGACCCCGCAGAAATGGGCCGGCACCCTCAGGGAGCCGCCGATGTCCGAGCCGATCTCCAGGGCCGTGACCCCGGCCGCGAGCGCCGCCGCCGCCCCACCGGACGATCCGCCGGGCGTGCGGGTCACGTCCCAGGGATTGTTGCTGGTCCCGTAGAGGGAATTGAAGCTCTGCCAGTCCCCGGCCATGACCGGCACATTGGTCTTGCCCCAGATCACTGCGCCTGCCCGCCTGGCCTGGGCGACTACGGCGGCGTCCTCGGCCTGGCGCCGGCGATGGACCTCCAGCCCCGCCGAGGCGGGCATGCCGCTGACGTCCAGGGTGTCCTTGATGGTCATGGGCAGGCCCGCCAGGGGCCCCAGCGCCCCGCCCCGGCCGCGGATGTCGTCAATGGCCTTGGCCCGCTCCAGGGCGCGCTCCAGATCGGCGGTGACCACGGCGTTCAGCCGCCGATGGGTCTGTTCATGACGGGCCAGGGTGAGCTTCAGGAGCTCCACGGCGGTGACCCGGCCAGACGCCAGCAGGGCCAGCTGGCCCGAGGCGTCGAGGCTGAGCAGGTCGAGCCCGCCGTTCATGCCCCGGCCCTGGACGGACGGCCCTTGAGGCCCAGCACGTCCTGCATGTCATAGGCGCCCGGCGGCTGGCGCACCGCCCAGAGGCCGGCCTCCACCGCCCCGCGGGCGAACAGGCTGCGGTCCCGGGCCGAGTGGGACAGGGTCAGGATCTCGTCCTCGGCGGCGAAGACCACCGAATGCTCGCCGATGATCCCGCCCCCGCGCATCACCGAATAACCGATCTCCCCTTCCGGCCGCGCCCCTGTGATCCCGTCCCGGGCCGCCCGGGCCACGGTCTCCAGGGCCACCGCGCGTCCCTCCGCGGCGGCCTGGGCCAACATGATCGCCGTGCCTGAGGGCGCGTCGACCTTGCGCCGGTGATGGGCCTCGAAGACCTCGATGTCGTAGTCGGCCGCCGCCAGGGCCCGCGCGGCCTGGGCCACCAGGCCCAGCAGCATGTTGACCCCCAGCGAGAAGTTGCCGGCCCGCACGATGGGGATGGCCTTGGCCGCCTGGTCGATCACCGCGATCTGGGCCGCATCAAAGCCGGTGGAGCCGATCACGAGCGCAATGTCGCCCCGGGCGGCGCACACCTGGGCGAGCTCGCAGGAGGCCTGGGGCGTGGAGAAGTCCACCACCACATGGGCCGCCGCCAGCGCGCTGGCCTGATCCACCAGCCGGGGATCATCGGCGCCGGGCCTATCGAAACAGGCGAAGACGCCGGCGTCGGACCGCGCCTCCAGCACGGACACCACCGCCTGGCCCATCCGGCCAAGGGCGCCTGAGACAGCGAAACGAACAGGTGCGGTCAGGACGGTCTCTCCGGGGCTCACGCGACGCAAGGCAGCGAATGTCGCCCCTGGACCGGCGCGGTCAAGGGCGGAGGTGGGGGCGGAGGCAGGGCGGGGCGCTTTAGGCCCCAGCCAGCCAGTCCTCGCAGCGCAAACCATCGACCCGGCGAAACTCTGACAGATTGCCGGTGATCACGGTCAGGCCCCGGCTGCGAGCGTGGCCGGCGATCAGGAGGTCATAGCCGCCGATCATCTCCCCCCGCGCCTCCAGATTGGCGCGGATGTCGGCGGCATGGTCGGCGGCGCCCGCGTCAAAGGCCAGCACCTCCAGCCGCGCGGCGAACCGCTCCACCTCATTGCGATTATGCGCCGGCCGCGCCGACTTCGCCGCGCCATGCAGCAGCTCGGTCAGCACGATGGTGGAGATGCAGAGGCTGTCGGCCTCCAGATTGAACCGCTCGCGAACCTGAGGCGGCCGGTCCCGCAGCACCCGGATGCAGAGATTGGTGTCGAGCAGGTAGCGTAGCATTCAGAACGGCTCGCGGCCTTGCACCGCCGGCTGATCCCGCTCGCCCAGATCGACGCCCGGCGCATCGAAGAAGTCGTCCCAGATGGCGTCGGCCGGCACGATGACCCGCCGCTTCCCATCCCGCAGCACCGCCACGGCCCGCACGCTGTCCGGAAAGGCCACGTCCTTGGGCAGACGCACAGCCTGGGAGCGATTGGACTGAAACAGGGTCGTGCGGGTCATGGGGCGCCTCTTGGGATATACGGAAGGTATATCCCATGGTGGGTGGGATCAAGGTCGGGGGTGGCCTTGAGCCGTTCAATCTCCTGGGCGAAGCGTCGCCACCCCCTGTCGCCCATAGTTGACATGTAGCTGGAGAGCGCCAAGGCCATGGCGCGTGAATTGGAGATTTGAGCGGATGCCTCTGAAGACCAGCCGCTTCGATGCGGCCGCAGTTCTGGACACGCCCGAGGCGATCGAAGCCTTCCTGGAGGACGCCTTCCAATCCGGCGACGCGTCCTTCATCACCCACGCCCTGGGGATCGTCGCCCGGGCCAATGGGATGTCGCAACTGGCCGAAGAAACCGGCCTCTCCCGCCAGGCCCTCTACAAGGCGCTCAGCGCCGAGGGCCGCCCGGAGTTCAGCACCGTCCTCAAGGTGGCCGGCGCCCTGGGCTTCCGGCTGCATCCGGAGCGGGCATTCACGCCGCCGCGCCCAACGGACTTCAATCAGCTTGTCCGCTGAGGTTCTGGACGATGAAACGCGCCCGGTAGAGCAACTCGTCAAACGTCAGGATTTCGGGCGAACGCACGTTCCGCCGATAGAGCTCGAAGCACGCAATTTTATCGTCGTTTCCAGATAACTCACCAGAGTTTCCAACAACGAGGAAACCACGCGGCTCAACAGAATACGTCAGATCTGTCGTGTCATTACCCGCGGCGTCCTTCATCACTTCCCGGAAGCGCCGGCGGGCAAAATCAAATGTGGTTTTCTGCACCTGCGTAACCGCGTTGGAAACCTCACTACTCACCCCATAGCAGCCAGGGCGATAGGGCTCCGCCGTTTGTCTGAGCAGGGCGGTGCTGTCTTTCTTGATCTCGACGAAAACGAACTGGCTGACCTGCGCGCGGGTTCGCATCAGCGCGTCTACGGTTTTTCCCGCTCGGTCGAATTCGTGCCCGGTGGTCTTTGCCATCAAGGTCTCTGACACTTTGCCCATGGCTACGTAGTGGAGCCCGTGTCCGAATATCCAAGAATTGACCTCAAAGAACGCTTGCCAGTCCGCCTCTGAGAGCCCTTTTCCCATGCGGTGTTCAAAGTCGTCCAACACCGAACGCTTCGCTGCCAACGCGTATATATCTTGGTGTAGCTCAGGAGACTCGGCTAGTTGGGCGATGACGTCGGCCGCTTTGTTCGATGTCAGAAGACTTGTGAGCGCTGCAAGACTCACATTCTCCAATGAAACTTTCGTCTTTCGGGCGTCACCGAAGTCGAGGCTTGCTATAATTCTCAAGAAATCGCGGATTTGGGCTAGTTGAAAATGGGTGACCTGCACCCGGGAATCCTCACGCCACCCATAGGTCTTATGGTGAGTAAGCTTGATAAGCGCGAAAGTGCCGAAGTCAGATTTGTCATTCACCCAGAAGGCTTTGACCGCTAGCTTGCAGCGTTGGGTGACGTCTATGCCACCGATGACCTCCTCGCTTGCGCCACATATCGTAGCGTAGGCACCATTGGGACCCGGGTGAACATAGAGCTTATCAGGCGTGTAGTTCGCCAAGTATTCCGCATCATCGCTCATAGCGGCAAGATATCGCGGTTCTCGCTCGCTTGGCTAGGCCGATCAACTGGGGCTGGTCTGCACTTGCCGAGGACTTGCGCGCCAAAGTCCAAAGGACTGGGCTAACAGCGGCGTTTCCGAGCGGCCGCTCAGAGCCAGAACCGGCCAACAACTCCCCACCTCCCGCAATTCCTACCGCCCCGCAGGAGTCTTGCGGTTGTGGCGGGGGGGCGGGGTATGTAGGTTGCGGCCCTCTTCCATCACCAGTGTCTGCAAGGACCGTCCGCGCTCATGAGCGACGCCGAGAAACGCACCTTCACCGACGAGGAGGCGCTGAGCTTCCACCGTCTGCCCACCCCTGGGAAAATCGCCATCGTGCCGACCAAGCCGATGGCCACGCAGCGGGACCTCTCGCTGGCCTATTCCCCCGGCGTGGCCGTACCGGTGCTGGCGATCGCCGAGGATCCGGACAAGGCCTATGACTACACCTCCAAGGGCAACCTGGTGGCGGTCATCTCCAATGGCACGGCCATCCTGGGCCTCGGCAATCTGGGGGCCCTGGCGTCCAAGCCGGTGATGGAGGGCAAGAGCGTCCTCTTCAAGCGCTTCGCCGATGTGGACTCCATCGATGTGGAGGTCTCGGCCACCGACGCCGACGAGATCATCACGGTGATCAAGAACATCGGCATCACCTATGGCGGCATCAATCTGGAGGACATCAAGTCCCCCGAATGCTTCCGCATCGAGACCGAGCTGCAGGAGCTGCTCGACATCCCGGTCTTCCATGACGACCAGCATGGCACGGCGATCATTTCCTGCGCGGGCCTGCTCAACGCCTGCAAGATCACCGGGCGCAAGCTGTCCGAGGCCAAGGTGGTGCTGTGCGGCGCCGGCGCCGCGGGCATCGCCTCCCTCGAGCTGATGAAGGCCATGGGGGTGCGGGCCGAGAACTGCATCGCCGTGGACAATACCGGCGTCATCTATCGTGGCCGGGCCGAAAACATGAACCAGTGGAAGTCGGCCCACGCCATCGACACCGACAAGCGCACCCTGGCTGAGGCGCTGGACGGCGCCGACGTGTTCCTCGGCCTGTCGGTCAAGGGCGCGGTGACGCCGGAAATGGTCGCCTCCATGGCGCCCAATCCGATCATCTTCGCCATGGCCAATCCCGATCCGGAGATCACGCCCGAAGAGGTTCATGCGGTCCGCAAGGACGCCATCATGGCGACGGGCCGCAGCGACTATCCCAACCAGGTCAACAACGTCCTGGGCTTCCCCTACATCTTCCGCGGCGCGCTGGACGTGCGCGCCCGGCGGGTGAACATGGAGATGAAGATCGCCTGCGCCCAGGCGCTCGCGGCTCTGGCCCAGGAGGACGTGCCCGACGAGGTGGCCGCGGCCTATCACGGGGTGCAGCTGAAGTTCGGCCCGCAATACATCATCCCGAGCCCCTTCGATCCGCGGCTGATCTCCTACATCCCGCCCTTCGTGGCCCAGGCGGCCATGGACACCGGGGTGGCGCGCAAACCGATCGAGGACATGGACGCCTATCGCGCCCAGCTGGCCCAGCGGCTCGATCCCACCGCGGCCTTCCTGCAGAAGCTGCAGGGCTCGGTCCTGTCGGGGCCAAAGAAGCGCGTGGTGTTCGCCGAGGGCGAGGAGCCCAGCGTGATCCGCGCGGCCTACGCCTTCCAGACCGCAGGGCTCGGCGAGGCGATCCTGGTGGGCCGTGACGAGCTGGTGGCCGAGAACATGCGCGCCGTGGGCCTCAGCCCCACCGACGCCAACCTGCGGGTGGTCAACGCCCGGACCTCCGACCACAATCCGGAGTTCGCCGAGTTCCTCTACAAGCGCCTGCAGCGTCAGGGCTATCTGATGCGCGACGTGCAGCGGCTGGTGAACCAGGACCGCAACACCTTCGCCGCCTGCATGGTGGCGCTGGGCCATGCCGACGGAATGGTCACCGGGGTGACGCGCTCCTACGACCAGGTGCTGGACGAGGTCCTGCGGGTCATCGATCCGGCCCCGGCCGGGCGGGTCATGGGCATGTCGGTGCTGCTGGGCAAGGGCCACACCCTGTTCATCGCCGACAGCAATGTCACCGAAATGCCCGAGGCCGAGGACCTGGTGGAGATCGCCCTGGAGGCCGCCCAGGCCGTCAAGGCGCTGGGCTACACCCCGCGCCTGGCCTTCATGTCCTATTCCACCTTCGGCAATCCCATGGGCGACCGCTCCGAAAAGGTGCGCGAGGCCGTGGCCATGCTCGACGAGATGGAGCTCGACTTCGAGTACGAGGGCGAGATGCCGCCGTCCCTGGCCCTGGAGCCCGAGCGTCGCGGCAACTTCCCCTTCATGCGCCTGACCGGCCCGGCCAATGTGCTGATCATGCCGGCCATCCACTCGGCCTATATCTCCACCCAGCTGGTGCAGGCCTTTGGCGGCGCCACCCTGGTGGGCCCGATCCTGCTCGGCCTCGAAAAGTCGGTGCAGATCGCGCCCCTGTCCTCCTCGGTCACCCGCATCCTGCAGCTGGCGACGCTGGCGGCCTACGACCTGCGCCAGACCGAGGCGCCCCGCTGATGACCCTCGGCGCCCGCCAGCACGCCTGACGGATCGCGCGCCTTCGGGGCGGCGGGCGATCCGCCGTCCGCCCCCCGAAGGAGTCCGCGCCATGAGCGCCGCGCCTACACCCTCGACCCCGCCCCAAACTGAGGTGGGCCTCAGCCTGGGGATCGACTTCGGCACCACCAACACCGTGCTCGCCCTGGCCGCGCCCGGCGCGCCGGCCCGCCTGGCGCGCTTTCCGGCGCCCGACGGCGACGTGTTCGCCTTCCGCTCGGCGCTGGCCTTCCATGCGCCGCCGGACCAGCCTGCCGAGCGCACGGTGGAGGCTGGCCCCTGGGCCATCGAGGCCTATGTGGAGGACCCGCTGGAGACCCGCTTCATCCAGTCCTTCAAGACCTTCGCCGCTTCGGCGAGCTTCACCGAGACCCAGATCCTGGGACGCCGCTACGCCTTTGAGGACCTGCTCTCGGCCTTCCTGTTCAAGCTGCGCGAACATGGGGGTGAGACCCTGGCCCACCTGCCCGCCCGGGTGATCGTCGGGCGCCCCGTCACCTTCGCCGGCGCCGCGCCTGATCCGCGCCTGGCGCTGTCGCGCTACGAGACGGCCTTCGCCCGACTGGGATTCTCCGAAATCCTCTATGTCTATGAGCCGGTGGGCGCAGCCTTCTTCTTCGCCCGCACGCTGAAGGCCGACGCCACCGTCCTGGTGGGCGACTTCGGCGGCGGCACCAGCGACTTCTCCATCATCCGCTTCAAGCGCGATGGCGAAGGCGCGTTCCGGGCCGAGCCGCTGGGGCGTTCAGGCGTTGGCGTGGCCGGCGACGCCTTTGACTACCGGATCATCGACCAGCTGGTGTCGCCGGCGCTCGGCAAGGGGTCCAGCTACAGGACCTTCGGCAAGACCCTGCCCATCCCCAACCGCTATTACTCGGCCTTCGCCCGCTGGGACCAGCTGGCCCTGTTGCGGGCCTCCCGGGACATGCGCGAGATCCGCAAGCTCGAGCGCGAGGCCGTGGAGCCTGAGAAGATCGCCCGGCTGATCGAAATCCTCGACGACAACCACGCCTATCCCCTCTACCGGGCCGTCTCGCGGCTGAAGGAGACCCTGTCGCGGCAGGGTCAGGCGCGCTTTTCCTTCGAGGCCGGCGGGGTCTCCATCGTCCGCGATGTGGCGCGGGGGGAGTTCGAATCCTGGATCGCCCCGGAACTGGGCAAGATCGAAGGCGCGGTGGACGAGGCCCTGGCGGGCGCTGGCCTGAACCCGGACGGGATCGACCGGGTCTTCCTCACCGGCGGCTCATCCCTGGTGCCGGCGGTCCGCGCCATCTTCAACCGCCGCTTCGCGCCTGAAAAAATCGAGACCGGCGGGGAGCTGGAGTCCATCGCCTCGGGCCTGGCCCTCATGGGCCACGAACCCGACCTCGCCCGCTGGGGCGAGCGGGCAGTGATCGCTTAAAGCTGGACGCGCGTTTCGATCCGATAACCGGTTCCCACTTATCGGAACGCGCTCTAGGCCGGAACCACCACCGCCTCGCCATTGGGCACGACCAGCTTCGCCCGGGTGCTGACGGCGCCGCCGGGCGCGCTGACCCTGTCCATCACCCGGAAGGCGGTCTCGAAGCGCTCGGCCGTCACGTCGCAGAGCATGTAGCCGCGCTGGGAGTTGTTGAACTTCAGCTGCGGATTGGCCGCCTGGACCTGCGCCATCCGTGGCGACTGATCGCTCCCATCGCCGCCAGAGGTGATGGAGGTGGCGACGAACTCGGTGGCGATGGCCCGTGGCTCAGGGTTGCGGCCGTCCAGGTGCAGCTCGCCGGCATAGTTCTGATGCTCGTCACCGGTCAGCACCACGGGATTGGCCACCCGGCGGTCGCGGATATGACGCAGTAGCCGGGCCCGCGGCGTCCGGTAGCCGCCCCAGGAGTCGGGATTGACCATGTAGCCGGGGCCGGGATCGCGATCGAGGTCCATCATCATCACCTGCTGGGCCAGGAGGTTCCAGCGGGCGGGCGAAGATGACAGGCTGTCGAACAGGAACTGTTCCTGCGCCGCCCCCAGCATCTCGGCCTGCGCCCGCTCCAGTTCGTTGCAGGCGCCCCAGCGGCCGCCACAGGGGTGCTCGGTGCGATACTGCCGGGTGTCCAGCAGGTTCAGCCGTAGCAGGGTTCCATAATCGGCCCGCCGGTAGAGCCGCATGGCCGGGCCGGCCGGGAAGGCCGAGCGCCGCAGGGGCATGTGCTCGTAATAGGCCTGCATGGCCGACTGCTGACGCAGGCGGAAGATGGCCGGGTCGGTTCCGTCCTGATCGAGGTCGGCGGCCCAGTTGTTGTCGATCTCGTGGTCGTCCCAGGTGACGAACCAGGCGGCCGCGGCGTGGCTGGCCTGCAGGTCGGGGTCCATCTTGTACTGGGCGTAGCGCCGCCGATAGTCATCCAGGCTGTAGGTCTCCTGACCCACATGCTGGCGCTGATTGGCCTGGGGGCCGGCTGCGGAGTTCCCCACCCGGGCCGAGCGCCCCTCATAGATGTAGTCGCCGTAGCAGAAGACGAAGTCGAGCTCGTCCTCCTCCGCCAGGCGCCGGTGGGCGGTGTAAAAGCCCTGCTCGTAGTGCTGGCAGCCGACCACGCCGAAACGGACCCGGGCCAGGCTCGCCCCGGCCGCGGGCGTCGTGCGGGCCCGGCCTGCGAGACTACGCTCGGCGCCGGCCATGAACCGGTAGTGATAGGTCCGCGCCGGCGAGAGGCCGGCCACCTCCACATGAACCGCATGGGCGAGCTCGGGCCTCGCCACGGTCTCACCTCCGGCGGCGATACGGGTGAAGGCCTCGTCCTCGGCCACCTCCCAGCTGACCGGCACGGGGCGGGCGGGCATGCCGTAGCCGACCGCCAGGGGGTCGGGCGCCAGCCGCGTCCAGATGACGAAGCCGTCGGGGGCCGGGTCGCCGGCCGCCAGGCCCAGCTGGAACGGATAGTCGGCGAACACCGGCTGGGCCTGCGCCTGACGGGGGTCGAGCGCCGGGGCCAGGAGCGCGCCCAGGCCTCCGGCCAGCATCCGCCGGCGCGACAGGGTCAGGGCTCGAATAGTGTGGTCGTCCATGCGCCCCTCCCCAGACAGCGCTCTTGTCTAACCTCAGTCCATGACGGCCGTGAGTCAGGTCTCCCGCAGGCCAAGCGCCGCCAGGGCCTCATCGGCGGCCCGCAGGCCGCTCTCCCACGCGCCATGGGCGGTGGAGAAGGATTTGGTTGAGGTGGCCTCGCCGGCGAAAAACAGGCGGCCATCGACCGGCTCGGCCAAGGCCCGCCTGGCCGCCGCGCAGCCCGGCAAGGCGTGGGAGTAGGCGCCCAGGACCCAGGGATCGGCGCCCCAGCGGGTCTCGGCCAGGGGCTGCAGCTGGGCGCGCACATCGGCGCCGTAACAGGCGACCAGCTCGTCGATGGCGAAGGCCGTGGCTGCGCCAGGCCCCTCGGCCGACAGCGCCCGGGCGTGGTCGCCGCCGAAATAGGCCTCGATCACCGGCCGCCCCAGGGGCCGGAGATAGTAGCTGCCGGTCGCCGCCCGGTCGGTGGCGCCCCAGCGGTGGCTCTCCCGCGGGAAGACCTCCGGCGCGGAGGGCCGCAGGAACACCTTCTCGGCCTGGCCCAGCGGCAGGCCCGTGGCGGCGTCCACCTTGGCCGGCAGGCGGGGATGGATGCGGATGGCCTCCTGGGCGATCAGCGCGCTGGAGACGGTCACCACCGCGGCCCTGGCGGTGATGGTTCCCCGGGCGGTCTCCAGCCTGAGCCTCGAGCCCTCATGGTCGATGGACAGCACCGCGCAGTGGGGCACGATCAGGGACCGGGGGGCGAGGCCGCAGATCGCCGCCCCATAGCCGTCAGGCGCCCGCCAGTTCACGCCGGTATCGGAAAAGGCCCCATAGTCCTGCACCGAGACCTGGGAGAGGGACGCGCCGTTATAATAGGCGCTGAAGGCCTCCAGCATCGGATGCCAGCGCGTCGCCCGCGGGGGCAGGTGGGCGATGGCGCGGCCCTCCTGTCCCGCCCGGGCGGCCTGTTCGAGGGCGGCTTCAAAGTCCTGCATGGCGCTGGCGAAGGCGGCCTGATCCTCAGGCGTCAGGCTCTGATTGGCCTCGGGGCGGCTCCAGGCCGGCGTCGTGCGGTCCAGCGCCACGCCGGCCCGGGCGAACAGGGTCGCCAGCGGATTGCGATCGGCGCTGTGCAGCCAGCCGCACCCCAGGTCGAGGGGCAGGTCCGGGCGGGCCGCCAGGGTGTGAGCCCGGCCGCCGATGCGGCCCTGCCCCTCCAGGACGACCACCGAAAGGGCTGCGCGGGACAGGCGCGCCGCCGCCGCGAGGCCAGCGGCTCCGGCCCCGACCACAACAACATCGAACGCATCCTGCATGCCGCGACTAGGCAGGTTCTACGGCCAAGGTTCAACCCCCGGCGTCGAATCGTCTCAGGGCGCCGCAGCGCCCAGGTCCGTGGCCTCCAGGTCCAGCTCCGCCGCCGGTATTCGCCGCAGGTCCGGCGCCCGGCTCCGCAGGCCTTCGATGAAGGCTTCGGCGTCGCCGACGACGATCACCGCCGCGTCGCCCGGCGACAGGCGCTGGGCGGCGAAGGCGCGGACCTCATCGGCGGTCACCGCCTGGACCTTGGCGGTATAGGCGCTGATCTCCTCCAGGGGGACGTCTTGCAGGGCCATCTCCCCCAGCACCCCGCCCAGGCCGCCGGCGGTGCCCAGGGCGCGACCAAAGGCGCCGATCAACACCGACTTGCGCGCGGTCAGCTCTTCGGTGGTCACGGGGTCGGCGGCCAGTCGCGTCATCTCCGCGGAGATCAGGTCGACCACCTCGGGGGCGGACTCGTTCTTGGTCTGGGCCTGGGCCTGGAAGGCGCCGGTGGTCCGCCGGGCCGACAGCCCCGATCCCGCCCCATAGGAGAGGCCGCGCTTGATGCGGATCTCCTGGTTCAGCCGGGCCGAATAGCCGCCGCCCAGGACCGAATTGGCGACGATGGCCGGATAGTAGGCCCCGTCCCGGCGGGATATGGCCGGCTTGGCCAGACGGACAGCGGCCTGGCCTGCGCCGGGCAGGTCGATCACCACCACCTGCCGCCGGGCGGCCGGGGCGATCTGGGGCTGGGCCGGCAGGGCCTCCGTCGGCCGCGCCCAATCGGCGAAGGCCTGGCGGGCGAGGGCGAACCCCTGTTCCGGAGAGACATCGCCGCTCAGAACCAGAATGGCGTTGTCGGGCCGGAAGTGTCGGTCATGCAGGGTCTTCAGGCTTTCCGGCGTCAGCCGGGGCAGCGAGGCGGGCGTCCCATCGGCCGGGTGGCCAAAGGCCGTGCCGGCGAAGATCACCGGACCCACGGCCATGGCCGAGAGCTGGCCGGGATCCTCATAGGCCACAGACATGCCATCCAGAGCCTGGGTGGTCTGACGCTCCAGCTCTTCGGGGGCGAAGGCGGGATTGCGCACCACGTCCGACAGGATGGCGAAGGCCGGCTCCACCTTGTCGGACATGGAGGTCAGGCTGACGCTGACCGATTCCAGCCCCGCCGAGGAGGACAGGCTGGCGCCCAGGGCCTCGATCTGCTGGGCGATCTGCGGCGCCGTGCGGGTGGTGGTCCCCTCGGTGAGCATGGCCGCGGTCATGGACATGGCGCCGGCCAGACCTTGCGGGTCGGCCCAGGCGCCGGCGCGTACGATCAGGGCCGCCGAGACCAGGGGCAGGTCGCTGGAGCGGGCGACAATCACCCGCAAGCCATTGTCGAGGACCATCTGGGCCGGGGTGGGCAGCACCGGGTCCGCCGGCTCGCCCACCGGCGGGGGCGCCTGGCGTTCGGACTCCGGCGCCAGGGTGACAATCTCCCCGTCAAAGGCCACGGGCTGGGCCGCGGGCGGCGCAGGCTCGACGGCGGCCTGCCCCGCCGGACGTTCTGACTCCGGGCGATAGCGGATGGTCATCCGCCGGTCGGCGGCGAGGTATGTCTGCGCCACCCGCTGGACGTCGGCGCCGGTGACGGCGGCCAGCTCCGCCAGCTCCGTATTGGCCTTGGCCGGGTCGCCTTGGGTCGCCCAGGCATAGCCGAGCGCGAAGGCGCGGCCATCGACGGTTTCGCGCTCGCGCAGGGCGCCGGTGACCAGCTCGTTGCGGGCCTCATTCAATTCGGCCTCAGTGGGCGGGGCCTCCCGCAGGCGGGCGACCTGGGCCAGCAGGGCGGCCTCGCCGGCCTCCACGGTCTGCCCGCTGGAGAGGATGGCGCCGACGGCGAACAGGCCCGGCTGCTGCGGCAGGTCGGCCTGGGAGAAGGCCTCCACGGCGATCTGCTGCTCATAGACCAGGCTGTTATAGAGCCGCGAGGACTTGCCGGCCGACAGGATGGCGTCCAGCACCTTGAGCGCCGGGGCGTCCGCGCTGGCGGCCTCGGCGCCCAGCCAGGTCAGGACCACGGCGGGCAGAGGCACATTGGGGCCATAGCCGTCATAGACGCCGGGTCCGGTGCGCGCAGGCTCCACCGCATCCACCCGCTTGAGGGGCGTCTCCGGGGTCTTCAGAGGCGCGAAATACTTGTCCACCCAGGCGTCGAGCTGGGCCTCATTGAAATTGCCGATGACGATCAGGACGGCGTTGTCGGGGCGGTAATAGTCCCGGTGGAAGGCCCGCACATCGTCGATGGTGGCGGCGTCCAGCTCGGCGATGGAGCCGATGCCCGGCCGCCTGTAGGGATGCTCCTGGAAGCTCGCCTGCGGGATCATCAGGCCAAAGAGGCGGCCATAGGGGGCGGCGAGGATGCGCTGGCGCAGCTCCTCCTTCACCACGTCCCGTTCGGAGTTGAAGATCTCGGCGTCCACCACCAGGGAGCCCAGCCGCTCGGCCTCGGCCCAGAGCAGACGCTCCAGATGGTTGGCGGGGACCACCTCGTAATAGTTGGTGAAATCATCCCAGGTGGACGCATTGTTGAACCCGCCCACGTCCTCGGTCATGCGGTCCAGGGTCTCGGACGGCATGTTGCGGGTGGCCTTGAACATCATGTGTTCAAAGAGGTGGGCGAAGCCCGAGCGCCCCTCCGGGTCGTCCTTGGAGCCGACCCCGTACCAGACCTGCACCGTCACATTGGGCGTGGTGGCGTCCACCCCGCTCAGCACCCGCAGGCCGTTGTCCAGCACCCGCTCGCGATAGGTGATCGGCGGAATGTCGGCGGCCTGGACGGCCATCGGCGCGGCCAGCAGAACGGCGGCCAGGGCGATGCGGGTGAAGGCGCGAAACATGGCGGGCTCCGGAACAGTCGAAGCCAAATCCATAGCATCCTGAGCGGCCCGCGGAAGCCGGCGCGTCGGGAGGCGACGCGAAGGACACAAAGGGAGGCGAAGAACACAAAGATGAGGCCGCCGACACCTTCGTGTCCCTGGCTCGTCTTCGTGTCCTTCGTGTCCCTGTCTTTTTGAAGCGCTAGGCGCCTAGTCGGCCAGCTTGACCAGCATCTTGCCGGAATTGGCGCCTTCCAGCAGGCCGATCAGGGCCTGGGGGGCGGACGTGATCCCGTCCATCACCGTCTCCTGGTACTTGATCTTGCCCTCGCGCAGCCAGGCGGCCATGTCGCGCTGGAAGTCGGGCTGCAGGTGCATGAAGTCCGTGCCCACAAAGCCCCGCAGCATCACCCGGGAATAGATGATGTTGGACAGGTTGCGCACCGGCGCCTGACCTTCGTTGTAGCCCGAGATCATGCCGCAGACCGCGATACGGCCCAGTGTGTTCATCCGGCGCAGCGCGGCTTCCAGATGCTCGCCGCCGACATTGTCGAAATAGACGTCGATGCCCTTGGGCGTGGCGTCCTCCACTGCCTTGCGAATGGGCTGGGTCTTGTAGTTGATCACGGCGTCCAGGCCGATCTCGTCCCGCAGCCAGGCGGCCTTGTCGTCCGAGCCGGTGGAGCCGACCACGTAACCGTTTTTGATCTTGGCGATCTGGGCGGCCATCGAGCCCACCGCGCCGGCGGCGGTGGAGACGAACACCTGCTCGCCCTCCTTCATCGCGCCGATGAACAGCAGGCCGCCATAGGCCGTGAAGCCGGTCATGCCCATCGCATGCATGTGGACCGTCAGCGGCAGGCCCTCGGCCGGGGTCAGCTTGGACAGGCCCTTGGCGTCGGAGACGAAATACTCCCGGAAACCCAGGCGGTTGTTGACCAGATCGCCGACGGCGAAGTCCGGGCTCTTGGACTGGACCACCCGACCGAGCGCCCCGCCCATCATGGCCTCATTCAGGGCCTGGCCTGAGGTCAGCCGCGGGCGCATGGCCGGGTCCACCGACATGTAGAGGTTCTGGACCAGCACTTGGCCGTCGGCGGCGTCGGGGACGTTGGTCTCGACGATCTCGAACTCGCTCGCCTGCGGCATGCCATTGGGGCGGGTGATGAGATGAACTTCGCGGCTGATGGGCATATGGCCCTCCCTTATGTGTCTTGAATGGGTGAAAACTATGGGCGGACCATGGACCGCGCCGATCAGGGGCTTCAACCCTGACGCAAGGGAAGGGGGAGGGGGCTGATGGCCGAGCGCGTGCAGGTGGACGAGGCGACCGTCGCCGCCCTGGTGGCCGAGCAGTTTCCCCAATGGGCGGACCTGGCCGTGAGCCGCGTGCGGCCCGGGGGCTGGGACAATCGCACCTTCCGGCTGGGGGAGGCCCTGCTCGTTCGCATGCCGGCCGCCGACCACTATGTGGCCGCTGTGGAGAAGGAACAGGTCTGGCTGCCGAGGCTGGCGCCCGCCCTGCCCCTGCCGATCCCGGCGCCTGTGGCGGTGGGCGCGCCGGGCCACGGCTACCCCTTCCCCTGGTTGATCTGCGCCTGGATCGCGGGGGACACGGTGGCGGCGGCGGAGGGCCTGGACCACAATCAGCTCGCCCAGGACCTGGCTGACTTCCTGCTGGCCCTGCACGCCATCGACGCCCAGGACGGGCCGGCGGCGGGCGCCCACAACTTCCACCGGGGTGGCGATCCGGCGGTCTATGACGGCCAGACCCGGGCGGCGGTGCGGGCCCTGGGCGATCAGATCGACGGCGCCGCGGCCCTGGGGCTGTGGGAGGACGCCCTGTCCACCCGCTGGGAGCGGCCGCCGGTCTGGATCCACGGGGACGTGGCGCCGGGCAATCTGCTGGTCCGGGACGGCCGGCTGGCCGCGGTGATCGACTTCGGGACCTGCGGGGTCGGCGATCCGGCCTGCGACCTGGCGTTCGCCTGGACCGTCCTGGCGGACGAGGCCCGCGACGTGTTCCGCCAGCGTCTGGGCCTGGACGACGCCTGCTGGCGCCGGGGTCAGGCCTGGGCGCTGTGGAAGGCGCTGATCGTGGTGGCCGGGGCGCCCGGCGTCCACACCCACGAGCGCGACCTGCACCTGCGGGTGTTGAAGCGCCTGGGCGTCATGTAGCCTCTCGTCCTGGGCCTGGACGGCCCGGTCAAGTCAGGCCGCGACGGCCCAGGTTCTCTGGGCCGTCGCTGTCGAACAGGCTTCAGGCCGGGGCTTTTTCCCGTTCGGCCTTCAGCTTGGCGTAGCCTTCCTTCAGCTCCTCCAGCTCCTTGGCGTACTTCTCCTTGGCTTCCTCCTGCAGGCGCGGGATGTGGTAGCTGGGGAAGAGGTCGTTCTCGGGCCGGTAATCCTTGAGGATCTGCTTGGCGAGCGTGACCTTGTGCACCTCGGTGGGGCCGTCGGCGATGCCCATGACCAGAGAGCTCGTCACCATACGCATGAACGGCATTTCGTTGGAGACGCCCAGCGCCCCATGCAGGTGGGCGGCCTTGGTGGCCACGTCGTTATAGACCTTGGGCATGGCCACCTTGATGGCGGCGATGTCCTTGCGGACCTTGTTGTAGTCCTTGTGCTTGTCGATCAGCCAGGCGGTGCGCAGGACCAGCAGGCGGAACTGCTCGACGGCGATCCAGGAGTCGGCGATCTGCTCCTGCACCATCTGCAGGTCCGACAGGCGCCCGTCCCGGGTGGTGCGCGACACCGCCCGCTGGCACATCAGGTCGAGCGCATGGCGGCAGGCGCCGACGGTGCGCATGGCGTGGTGGACCCGGCCGCCGCCCAGGCGGACCTGGGCGATGACGAAGGCCGCGCCGCGATCGCCCAGCAGGGCCTCAGGCCCCACGCGGACGTCGTTGTAGCGGACATAGCCTTCGGTGCCGCCGCCGATCTCGCCGCCGCCGCCGACCGCCACATTGCGGATGATCTCCACGCCGGGGGTGTCGGTGGGCACCAGGAAGATCGAGGTGCGCCGATAGGGGTCCTTGGCGTCCGGATCGGTGATCGCATAGACCACCAGCAGCTTCGAATAGCGGGCGTTGGTGGAGAACCACTTCTCGCCATTGATGATCCAGTCCTTGCCGTCCTGCACCGCGCGGGTGGTGAAGGTCAGGGGATCAGACCCGCCGGCCGGCTCGGACATGGAAAAGGCCGAGCGGATCTCGCCGTTCAGCAGCGGCCAGAGCCAGCGCTCCTTCTGGGCGTCGGTGCCGTAGTGGGCGATGATCTCGGCGTTGCCCGTGTCGGGCGCCTGGCAGCCGAAGACGGTGGGGGCGATGGAGTTGCGCCCCAGCTTCTCGTTCATCAGGCCGAGCTTGAGCTGACCATAGCCCTGGCCGCCGAGTTCGGGACCGAGGTGACAGGCCCACAGGCCCTGGTCCTTCACCTTCTGCTGCAGGGGCTTGATGAACTTCTCGCGGCCCAGCGGGCCGTGGGCGGCCATGCCCAGATGGCTGAGAGGTTCGACCTCCTCGCGCATAAAGTCCTCGATCCAGTCGAGCTTCTTCTGGAATTCGGGGTCGGTTTCAAAGTCCCAGGCCATGTCGTCCTCCTTGGGCTCCGCCGCACCAGGCGCGAAGCATTTCGTAGATGCGGTATGTTTCGGCGCGCCGGGCATACCGGAAATTCTAACACTGGCGGCCGGCTCTGGCCGGCTCCCGGCATTATCAGGCCAGCGGCGGCGCGACGCAACCGGGCGAGCCCAAATCACCTAACAGACTGATTTCACGACAATTGTGCTGACTCAGCGCAGTTGTGCTGAAACTGCCGCCAAGCCTGGGTGTGCCGGTTTCTTCAGAACGCAGGGTTCACCACGAAGGACACGAAGAGCACGAAGAGCACGAAGGAGGGGCCACATCTTTGTGAACTTTGTGTGCTTCGTGGTTGATCTTACGGCGCTGCGCGCGGCCTGACCGCCCTCATCAGTCCGAGCCCGTCGCGGGCGCCAGGGCTGGACCTGGGACGTCACCGCGGGGCGGAGGCGAGAGGGTCGAGCGCCGCCAGCCGCCCCAGACATAGTAGCCCCCGGCCAGGACCATGGTGGTCACGCTGCCCAGGGGGAAGCTCCACCAGATGGCGTCGGCGCCGAGCATGGGCGTCAGGAGCTGGGCGAAAGGGATGCGCACCACCCACAGGGAGACCACCATGGCCAGGAGCGGCGCGATCACCGCCCCTGTGGCCCGCACCACGCCGGCGAAGATGAAGGCCACCCCGAACGGGACGAAGCCCCAGAGCACAATGGCGTTGATGTGCCGGGCGATGGGGATGGTCCCGCTGCCCTCCGGCAGGAAGATCCGCAGGATCAGAGGCTCGGCCAGATAGATCAGGGCGATGGGCAGGGCGGTCATGATGATGGCGAACAGCACGCCGGTCCGAGCCACCGCCTCCACCCGGTCCATGCGCCCGGCCCCGACATTCTGGGCGGCCATGGAGGACACCGCCGCCCCCAGCGCCATGGCCGGCATCTGCACATAGGTCCAGACCTGCATGGCCGCGGCGTAGGCGGCGGCGGTCTGGGAGCCATAGGCGTTGACGAAGGCCAGCATCACCACCGCTGCGCCCGACACCACCAGCATGTGCATGGCCATGGGCAGGCCCTTGAACACCAGGGTCTTGAGGATGGCGGGGTCGGGGCGCAGCAGGCCCCATTCGCCGCGTCGCAGAACCAGCGGACTGCCCGTGCGGTAGAGGAAGACGATCATGCCGGCCAGCGCGATGGTCTGGCTGATCAGGGTGGCGGCGGCCGATCCGCCGATGCCCAGGGTCGGCGCTGGTCCAAGGCCCAGGATCAGCACCGGGTTGAGGACGATGTCGAGACCGACGGCGGCGAGGGAAAAATAGAAGGGCGTCCGGGAATCGCCGGTCCCGCGCATGGCCATCATCGCGAAGGAGAAGAAGTACATGAAGGGCAGGGCCGCAAAGATCACCCGCAGATAGGTGATCGCATCGGCCCGGGCGTCGGCGGGCGTTCCCATGGCCGCCAGGATGGCCGGGGTCAGGGCCAGGCCCGCCAGGCCCACGGCCAGGGACAGGAGGGCGAAGAAGAGCGTGCTGGCGCCGGCCACCCGCTTGATTTCAGCGGTGGAGCCGGCCCCGACGGCCTGGGCGATCAGCAGGTTGGCGGCCATGGCCAGGCCGAACACCGCGCCCAGCAGCAGGAAGAGGATGTTGTTGGCGTTGGCCGTGGCCGTGAGGGCGGCTGGCCCCAGGATATGGCTGACCCAGGCGGCGTTGGCCGTTCCGTTCAGGGACTGGAGGAGGTTGGCCCCCAGCATCGGCAGGGTGAAGACCAGCAGGCCGCGCGCGATGGGGCCTTGGGTCAGATCGCCCTTGCGCGGGGCCGGCGGCGCCCCCGCGATGGCCGCGCTGGAAGGGGGCTCCCCGGAAAGGGCCTTGTCAGTGGGTTCCAAGCCGGGCTCCCGCCAGCGCCCAGGGGCGTGTAGGGGTCAATCCTAGGCGGGGGCGCCGGCGCCCACAACCCGGACGCGCAGGCCCGTTCGTCTTGAGCCCGCCGCATTTCGCTGTATGAGCAGGACTAACCATTTGAACGGGCGCGCGCCTGGGGCGCCTGCAGACAAAGTTCGGCATGAAAATTCTGATCACCGGCGGCGCCGGCTTCATCGGGTCGGCCGTGGTCCGCAGGGCGATCGCCCAGGGTCACGAGGTCGTCAATCTGGACGTTCTGACCTATTCGGCCAGCCTGGCCAATGTGGCCTCTGTGGCGGGCTCGCCCCACTACGCCTTTGAAGAGGCTGATATCTGCGACGGGCCCAGGATGGCGGAGATCTTCGCCCGCCACCGGCCCGATGCGGTGATGCATCTGGCGGCCGAAAGTCACAACGACCGGGCCATTGACGGGCCGCTGGACTTTGTCCGCACCAATGTCACCGGGACCGCCGTGCTGCTCGAAGCCGCCCGGGCCTTCTGGAACACCCTGGAGGGCGAGGCCAAGGCCGCCTTCCGTTTCCACCATGTGTCCACCGACGAGGTGTTCGGGGCGCTGGGCGAAGACGGCGCCTTCACCGAAGAGACCCCCTACGACCCCAACTCCCCCTATTCGGCCAGCAAGGCCGGCGCCGACCATCTGGTGCGCGCCTGGGGGCGGACCTATGGCCTGCCGGTGGTGATCACCAACTGCGCCAACAATTACGGCCCCTTCCAGTTTCCCGAAAAACTGATCCCGACGGTGGTGGTCCGGGCCATGGAGGGCAAGACCATCCCGGTCTATGGGGACGGCCGCCAGGTCCGCGACTGGCTGCATGTAGATGACCACGCCCAAGCCCTGCTGCTGGTGCTACAGAAGGGCCGCCTGGGCGAGACCTATTGCATCGGCGGGGACTCCACCCACCGCAATTTGGAGGTCATCCAGATGCTCTGCGCCGAGCTCGACCGCCTGGCGCCGGCCAATACGCCGCACGCCGAAAAGATCACCTTTGTCGCCGACCGACCGGGCCACGACTTCCGCTATTCCATCGACGCCGCCAAGCTGAAGGCCGAACTCGGCTGGGAGCCGGCCACGCCGCTCAGCGAAGGTTTGGCGCAGACCGTGGCCTGGTACGTGGACAACCGCGACTGGTGGCAGGCTATCCGCGACAAGGGCTTCCATTCCGAGCGCCTGGGCCTGGCCAAGGCATGAGCCTGAAGGTCCTGCAGTTCGGCGCCACCGGCCAGCTCGCCCGGGAGATGCTTGAGCGCGCCGGTCCGGGCGTGGAGATCACCGCCCTGTCCCGCGCCCAGGTCGATCTGACCGACCCCGTGGCCGTCGCGCGCGCCATCGGCGAGGCCGGCGAGACCGACCTGGTGCTGAATGCGGCGGCCTATACCGCCGTCGACAAGGCCGAGGCCGAGCCGGACCTGGCCTATGCCGTCAACGCCTGGGCGCCCGCCGCCATGGCCCGGGCCTGTCAGGCGCGGGGCCTGCCCCTGCTGCACATCTCCACCGACATGGTGTTTTCCGGCGAAAAGGCTGGCGCCTACCTCGAAACCGACCCCCCGGCCCCGTTGCACGTCTATGGCGCCTCCAAGCTGGCCGGCGAGCAGGCGGTGCTGAACGGCTGCGACCGGGCCCTGGTGATGCGGGTCTCCTGGCTGTTCTCGGCCTATGGCCAGAACTTCCTGCAGATGATGCTGCGCCTAGGGGAGACCCAGCCGGCGCTGAAGGTGGTGGCCGACCAGCGGGCCTGCCCGACGGCCAGCGGCGACCTGGCGGCCTTCATCCTCAGCCAGGGGGAGCGCCTGGCCAAGGCGCCGGCCGGCGCCCGGGAATGGGGCCTCTTGCATGTGGTCAACGCCGGCGTCGCCAGCCGCTATGACATGGCCCAGGCGATCTTCGCCCAGACCAAGCCGGGCAACCCGCCGGCCATGGAGCCTGTGCCCACCAGCGCCTTTCCGACGCCGGCCCGCCGGGCCCTGAACGCGGTGCTGGACACGAGCCGCATGCAGGAGGTCTTCTCCCTGCAGCTGCGTCCCTGGCAGGAGGCGCTGGAGGATGTGGTGGGGGCGCTGATAGCCCAGAAGGAGACGGCGTGAGACGCGGCATCATCCTGGCGGGGGGCTCGGGCACCCGGCTGCACC
Source organism: Phenylobacterium sp. (assembly GCF_030651755.1). Lineage (GTDB taxonomy): Bacteria > Pseudomonadota > Alphaproteobacteria > Caulobacterales > Caulobacteraceae > Phenylobacterium. Next base: position 26,306 of record NZ_JAUSBZ010000152.1, read on the forward strand.
CGCTGACCCTGGCGGTCTCCAAGCAGCTCCTGCCGATCTACGACAAGCCGATGATCTACTACCCCCTGTCGGTCCTGCTGCTGGCCGGGGTCCGCGAGATCCTGATCATCACCACGCCTGAGGACCAGGCGGGATTCAAGCGCCTGCTGGGCGACGGCTCCCAGCTCGGCGTACGGTTCGAATTCGTCGTCCAACCCAAGCCCGAGGGCCTCGCCCAGGCCTATCTGCTGGGGGAAGAGTTCGTCGGCGGCGAGCCCAGCATCATGGTGCTGGGCGACAACATCTTCTTTGGCCAGAACTTCGGCCAGATGCTCCGGGCCGCCGATGAGCGGACCAATGGCGCGACGGTCTTCGGCTATCCGGTCAACGACCCCGAACGCTATGGCGTGGTTGAGCTCGGCGAGGGCGGCAAGGTGCTGGGCATCGAGGAAAAGCCCACCCGGCCCAAGTCCAACTATGCGGTGACCGGCCTCTATTTCTATGACGGCAAGGCCAGCGAATACGCCAAGACCCTGAAGCCTTCCCACCGGGGCGAGCTGGAGATCACCGCGCTGAACCAGGTCTATCTGGACGCCGGCGAACTGAATGTGGAGCTGCTGGGCCGCGGCTTCGCCTGGCTGGACACCGGCACCCATGACAGCCTGATCCAGGCCGGCGAACTGATCCGCACGCTGGAGCTGCGCCAGGGCCTGCGCATCGGCTGTATCGAGGAAGTCGCCTATTCCAAGGGCTTCATCGACCGGGCGCAGCTGGCCGATCTGGGCCGCGCCCAGGCCAAGGGCGAATATGGCCAGTACTTGATCCGCCTGGCCGAGGGCCTCGCCACCGGCGCCGAGCCGGCGGAGTAAGAGCCTAGTCCACCCAGAGGTCCTGGGCCTCGCCCTTGCGGTTCAGGGCGCGGACCGCGCGTTTGACCACGGCGATCAGCCGTTCGCGCCGGGCGATCTCGTCATAGGTCAGCGAGCCCCGGGCCAGGCCTTCCAGCAGGAAGCGGCCGAGATCGCGGCTGGTCTGGAAGCGTGGGTCGCTGCCGGCCTGGGTCAGCGCCAGGAAGCGCTCGCCCACCTGATTGCGGTCAAAGGCGCTCTGGGCGTTGGCCAGGCGGGTGCGCAGCATGGGGTCGGTGCGGGCGGCGGCCTCCAGCTCGGCGAAGGCCACAAAGGGCGTCTCGTGCAGCAGGGACCAATAGGCGTCGATGGCCTGCTCGGCGGAATCGACCCCCGGCGCGGTGGGGCTGGAGGCGGCCTGTTCGAACAGGCGCGCGCGCTCAACCTCGATATGCGCCACGGCGGCCTCCACCAGCTCTTCACGGCTGGAGAAGTGATAGAGCATGGCCCCGCGGGTCAGGTTGGCCGCGTCGGCGATCAGGGCGTTGGTGGCCGCATGATAGCCGACCTCGGCGAACAGCCGCATGGCCGCGTCCAGGATGCGGGCGCGGGTCCGGCGAGACTTGGGGGTCTCCTTGGCGGGATAGGTTCGAGCGTCCATCTGCACGGGCAAAGCTTCAATCAAAGTGCGGCCGACATATGGCGAGCCATGCTGCGGCGCCAGTGTTGCAGTGCGGTTTCATCAAAGCGACATGCAATCAGCCTACCCGACGGTCAGATATAGCCGCTTCGGAGGCGTTCGTGGCCGATCTGGGAATCCGACGTTATCGGACCGTCTTCGTTTCCGACGTCCACCTGGGCACCCGGGGGTGCCAGGCCGAGATGCTGCTGGACTTCATTCGGCACATCGAATGCGACACCCTGTATCTGGTCGGGGACATTGTCGACGGCTGGAAGATGAAGAGCGGCTGGTACTGGCCCCAGGCCCATAATGACGTAGTGCAGAAAATCCTGCGCCTGGCCCGCAAGGGCGTCAACGTCGTCTATATTCCCGGCAACCACGACGACCGCATCCGCGACTTCTGCGGCATTCACTTCGGCGGGGTGGTGGTGGCCCGCGATGCGATCCACGAGGGCGCCGACGGGCGCCGTTTCCTGGTCACCCACGGCGATGAGTTCGACGGGGTCGTGCAGCACGCCAAGTGGCTGGCCTTCCTGGGCGACTATTCCTATCGGGCGCTGCTGTCGGCCAACACCCTGTTCAACCGGGTGCGGCGCCGTATGGGCTTTGGCTATTGGAGCCTGTCGGCCTTTCTGAAGACCAAGGTCAAGAACGCCCTGCACTTCATCGAGAACTTCGAGGGCGCGGTGGCCGAGGAGGCCCGGCGGCGCGGGGTCGACGGGGTGATCTGCGGCCACATCCACAAGGCGGAGATGCGCCAGATCGAGGACATCCTCTATATCAATGACGGGGACTGGGTGGAGAGCTGCACCGCCCTGGTCGAGCATATGGACGGCCGGATGGAGATCCTGGAATGGGCCAAGCTGCGCACCTGGGAGGCCGTGCGTCAGGCGCGCACCCAGCCCGAGGCGCAGGACTCCAGCCCGCCCGCTCCGGTCGAGCCCCAGCCCCTGCCCGCGGCCGCCACGGCGGCGGCCTGATCCGATCGGCTGATTGACACCCGGGGAGGCTCATGACAGTGAGACTGTCATGAGTGATGACCCCAACGCCCCAAGCGACGGCCCCCTCGACGCCCGGGACCGCCAGAAGGCCGCCACCCGGGACCAGATCCTGCGGGTCGTCGGCGCCCGGATCGAGACGGGCCCCCTGGACGAGCTGTCCTTCGCCGACATCGCCAAGGACGCCGGGGTTGGCGAGCGCACCGTCTATCGCCATTTCCCCACGCGTGAAGCCCTGCTGGGCGCCTATTTCGCCTGGGCCCAGGCCCAGGCCACCCTGCCGCTGGCCTCCCCCGGGGCGGACGCCCCCGTCCGGCCAGAGCCGAGCCCTGCGACGCCGCCGGCCCGCTCCCCGGCCCAGCGCATGTGGGAGCCCGCCGTCCCCGTGGACGACGTCCAGCGGCCCATGCGCATCCTGCTGGCCACCGACGCCTGGGAGCCGCAGGTCAACGGGGTGGTGCGGACGCTGACCCGGGTGGTGCGCGAACTGCGCGACCTGGGCCACGAGGTCGAGGTGATCAGCCCCGACCAGTTCAAGACCCTGCCGCTGCCCACCTATCCGGAGATCAAGGTGGCCATCGGCGCCTATGAGCCGGTGCAGGAGCGCTTCAAGGCCTTCGAACCCGAGGCCATCCACATCGCCACCGAGGGCCCCATCGGCCTGGCCGCCCGGCGCATCTGCGTGGAGTGGAAGCTGCCCTTCACCACCAGCTATCACACCCGGTTCCCGGAATATGTCTCGGCCCGTCTGCCGCTGCCGCTCTCGGTGGGCTACACCTATATGCGCTGGTTCCACCGCCCGTCCGGGCGGCTGATGGTGGCCACGCCGACCATGCGCGACGAGCTGACCCGGCATGGCTTCCGCAACATCTCGGCCTGGTCCCGCGGGGTCGACACCGAGATGTTCCGCCCCCGGGCCGAGGGCGAGCCCGACATCTTCGCCCACCTGCCCAAGCCGATCTTCCTCTATGTGGGCCGGGTGGCGGTGGAGAAGAATATCGAGGCCTTTCTAGGCCTCGACCTGCCCGGCACCAAGGTGGTGGTCGGCGACGGGCCGCAGAAGGACGAGCTGACCGAACGCTACCGCGGGGTGGTCTTCACCGGCTCGAAGTTCGGCGAGGAGCTGTCGGCCCATTTCGCCTGCGCCGACGTCTTCGTCTTCCCCTCCCTCACCGACACCTTCGGCCTGGTGATCCTGGAGGCTATGGGCTCGGGCACGCCGGTGGCGGCCTATCCGGCGCCAGGCCCCATCGACATCATCCCGGGCTCCGGCGCCGGGGTGCTGGCGGCCTCGGCCACCGAAGGGCTGAAGGAGGCCTGCATGGAGGCGCTGGCCCTGGACCGCAAGGCGGTTCGGGCCTTTGCGGAGACCTTCTCCTGGACCGCCTGCGCCGAGGACTTCGTGCGCAACCTGCAGCCCTATCCCGAGCCGGAAAAGACCCGCTTCTGGCGACGCCTGCGCCGGCTGGCCCGGGTGCGGCGCCGGCCGAAGACGGCCTGAAGTCTCCAAAACGAAGGACACGAAGGACACCCAGATAGCCAAGGACACGAAGGGGGCGGCGGCCCCGCCTTTGTGTCCTTCGCGCGCCTTTGTGTTCTTTGTGTCGCCTCTTGAGAGCGCCTGCGGCGCGTAGGGCGCCCGCCAGCGCACGCTTGCCCGTGGTGCGGCCCTGGCCGAAAGTGCCGCCGCGCCCGGATCGGCGCGTCTTGGGATCACCGTCATGCCTCTCCTGCTCGACCGCCGCATGCTGATGGCCTTCGGGGCCGCCGCGGCCCTGCCCTTCTCGGCCGCCCGCGCCCAGCCGACCCCGGCTGCGAGCCCGGCCGATCAGGCCTTCGACGTCCTGGCCGCGGCCTGGCTGGAGACCAATCTACGGCTCAGCCCGATCACCGCCACCCAGTGGGGGGATCACCGCTATGATGGCCGCCTCGATGATCTGAGCCTGGCCGGCTGGGCGTCCCGCCGCGACAGCGCCGCAGCCTTTCTTGAGCGCCTCAGCGCCATCGCGCCGGCCGAGCTCAGCCGTGAGCGACAGGTGGACGCCGCCATCCTGCGCAACAGCCTGGCCGGGGAGGTCTGGACCCACGACACCCTGCAGGCGCACCGGTGGGACCCGCTGATCTACCAGTCGTCGGTGGGCTCGGCCCTCTATGGCCTCATCGCCCGGGACTTCGCCCCCCTGCCGCAACGCCTGACCTCGGCCACCGCGCGGATGAACGGCTTTCCCAACCTTCTAACGCAGGTGCGCGCCAGTCTCGATCCGGCCCGCACGCCCAGGATCCACGCCGAGACGGTCTCTGGCCAAAACGCCGGGCTGGTGAGCCTGATCGACCTGCTGCTGGCCGAGGCCGGCGCCCTGGAGGGCGAGGCCCACGCTGAACTTGAGGCCGCCGCCGCTATCGCCAAGGCCGCCATCGCCGAGCACCAGGCCTGGATCGATGGGGTCCTGGTTCCCCAGGCGCAGGGCGAATGGCGCCTGGGCGCCGACCTCTATGACGCCAAGCTGGCCTTCGCCCTCGACAGCCCCTTAAGCCGCGCCGAGATCAAGGCCGCCGCCGAGCAGGCGCTCGCCCAGGTGCGGGCCGAGATGTACGACATCGCCCGCCAGGTTCTGGTCCGCAGAGACGCCCCGCCCACCCCGGCCCAGCCGACGCCTGAACAGGAACAGACGGCCATCGCCGCGGCGCTTGAGCTGGTCTATGCCGACCGGGCCACGCCGGAGACCCTGATCGAGACCGCCCAGGTCAAGCTGGACGCCGCCATCGCCTTTGTCGCCGCCAACCCCATCGTCACCCCGCCCACCGAACCGGTGGAGCTGGTCCTGACCCCGGAATTCCAGCGGGGCGTGGCCGTGGCCTATTGCGATCCGCCCGGCCCGCTGGATCGGGAGCTGCCCACCTTCTACAAGCTCTCGCCGATCCCCGAGGACTGGACGCCGGAGCAGGCTGAGTCTTTCCTGCGGGAATACAACAACTGGACCCTGGAGGGCCTGACCGTCCACGAGGGCACGCCCGGCCACTACCTGCAGCTGGCCATCTCCAACCGTCATCCTTCGGTGCTGCGCTCGGTCCTGTGGTCGGGGAGCTTTGTCGAGGGCTGGGCCTGCTACGCCCAGGACGTGATGGTCGAGGCCGGCCACCGGGACGGCCATCCGCTCTACCGGCTGGCCAACCTCAAATTCCTGCTGCGGGTGATCACCAACGCCATCCTCGACATCGGCGTCCATGTGGAGGGCTGGGACGAGGCCCGCGCCATGCATCTGATGACCCACGACGCCTTCCAGCAGGAGCGCGAGGCGGCCGGCAAGTGGACCCGCGCCCGGGTCTCCTCAGCCCAGCTGCCCACCTATTTCGTCGGCTGGCGGGAACACTGGTCCCTGCGCCGGGAGGCCGAAGCCAGGGCCGGCGACGCCTTCGACATGAAGGCCTATCACGATGAACTGCTCAGCCATGGCTCCCCGCCGGTGCGGGTCTCCCGCCAGCTGATGTTCGACCTGCCGGTGGGGTGAGGCCTTGCGTCCTTCGAGGCTCGCTTTCGCTCGCACCTCAGGATGAGGGAAGGGGGTGCGGCGTCTCGTTCCGTCCTCATCTTGAGGCGCCCTGCGCCAGCAGGGCCTCGAAGGACGAGGGCGGCCGCACAGCCCCGGCTAGCCCGCGTCCTGCCCCCTCAACCACCGCCTCAGCAGGTACAGGTGCAAGGCGTGGACGGCGATATAGGCCAGGCAGACGAGGGTCAGCACGATCCGGAAGGTCAGCCGCTCGTCGGGCGCCACCCAGAGGCTGGCCAGGGCGAAGGGGGTCAGGGTGAAGGCCGCCAGCAGCGGCGTGAACGACAGGGCGATCTCGCGGGGGGCATGCCAGATCGGGCGGCCATTGAGCCCCCATTGCATGGGCAGCTTCATCCCCGCCGGCGCCCGCCGCGCAAAGGCCAGCGACATGGCCACAAGGGCTAGGACGGTCATGCTCGATACGAAGGGCGCGCTCAACATCGGGCCAGCTTGGCAGGTTTGGCCCCCGACTCAAACCAGCCTGGCCCCTAGATCAGCCGCGAGCGGATGGCCTGGGAGAGGATGTCGATCAGGGTCACGGCGACGACGATCACCAGGGCGATGGCCGCGACCCGGGAATAGTTGAAGCTGTTGAGGCTATCGAACAGGATCTGGCCGATGCCCCCGGCTCCGATGAGGCCCAGAATGGTGGCCGCCCGGCTGTTGGATTCGAACCGGTACAGCGCATATGAGGTCCATAAGGGGGCGACCTGCGGGACCACACCCCAGGCGATCTCCTGCAGCTTGTGGGCGCCGGTGGCCCGGACCCCTTCCACCGGGGCCTTGTCGATGGACTCCACGGCCTCGGAAAACAGCTTGCCCAGCACCCCGCCGGTGTTCAGCGCCAGGGCCATGACCCCGGCGAAGGGGCCGAGGCCCACGGCGACCACAAAGACCATGCCGATCACCAGGTCGGGCACCGAGCGCAGGATGTCCATGAGCCTGCGCACCGGCCACTGGATGGCGGCCGGCGCGATATTGCGCGCCCCCAGCAGGCCCAGGGGCACGGCGATGAACACCGCCAGCACCGTGCCCCACATGGCCATCTGGATGGTCAGCCACATCTGGGCGATGAAGAAGGGCAGCAGGTCGAAGTCCGGGTTCATGAAGGCCCGGCCGAACTCGCGCATATTGTCCGACCCGGAGAACAGGCGCGGGAACTTCTCGATCTCAGCCGGGCCGAAGCTGAGCGTCAGGACGATGATGATGCCGCCCCACAGCAGCACGTCGAAGATCCACTGGCCCAGCGGCCGTGCGGGCGGCTTCAGGGCGGCGCTGGTCGCGGCGTCGGTCAAGGGCGTCTGGCTCTTTGAGGGTCTGACGTCAGGGGGTCGGAACAGGGGCCATCGGCGCCGAGATGATCGGCGCCTCGCCGGCCCGGGCGTCCAGGGCCTCGCGCTCGGCCGTCACCACGTCCAGGGCCGCCTGGGCCTGGGCGATGCGGGCCGGATCGCGGCTGTTCCGGGCGGTGATCAGGGCCTCGGTGGCCTCCATTTCCCGCACCGGCAGCAGGTGGCTGGCGTCGGCCGGCAGGAAGCCGCCGATGGAGATGGCCGCCAGCAGAGCCCGCTGGCGCTCGGCCTCGGGACCTTCGCCCTTGCCATAGGTCAGGAAGAACTGGCGGACCTTCTCCTTGACCGCCGGATCCAGATTCTTGCGCCAGACGATGGGGTCCTCGGGCAGCTTGGGCGATTCCCAGATCACATTGATCTTGTCGGTCACCGTCGGCTGGCCGTTGGCGCGGTTGATCACGTCCCGCTCGCCCTGCAGGCGGATGGCGGTGGAGTTGTTGGTGGCCACGTCGAGCACCCCATTGGCCACGGCGAACAGATTGGCCTGATGGTTGGCGGTGCGCACCTGCTTGAAGCAGCGCTCCGGCTCGATGGCCCGGGGTCCGAACAGATAGGTCATGGGCGCGAGCGTGCCCGAGGTGGACTTGGCGTCGCCGATCCCGAAATCCAGGGTGCGGTCGCACTTGAGCACGTCTTCCAGGGTCAGGCCGCTGGAGGCGGTCGCGATCAGCACCGAACGATAGCCGTCCTCGCCGGAGGGGTCGAAGGTGCGGGCGAAGATCTCGGCGTCGGCCCGGCGCACGGCCTCAAGGCCCGACAGGTTGGAGAACCAGCCCACATCGGTCTGGCCAAAGCGCAGGGCCTCGATCAGGGCGGTGTAGTTGGAGCCGTAGAAGGGCTTCACCGGAATCCCGATCTCCTCCTCCATATCGGCCAGGACCGGCCGCCAGAGGGTGTCGAGACTGGTGGAGTTCTCCGTCGCCAGTATGGAGAAGTTCAGCACGTCGGGCTGGGCGCTGTTCAGGCTCTGTCGCTCCCCGCAGGCGGCGAGCATCAGGAGGAGGGCGGCGCTCAGGCCAGCGCCGAGGACTCTGCGAGCGATCATTGGGGGGCTCCCTCCCAGAAGACGTCTTCGAATTCGGGACCGTAGATGTCGATAAGCTGTTTGCGTTTCAGTCCCTGGGGCGGGCCATCATAGACCACCTTGCCGGCCTTGAGGGCGACGACCCGGTCACAATAGCGCAGGGCGTAGTCCACCTGGTGCAGGGTGACGATCAAGGTCAGGCCGTCGGCCCGGTTCAGGTCCCGCAGGACCTCCATCACCTTGCGGGCCGCCACGGGATCAAGGGAGGCCACCGGCTCGTCGGCGAGGATGATCTTGGCCTTCTGCACCAGGGTCCGGGCGATGGCCGCCCGCTGCTGCTGGCCCCCCGACAGGGTGCCCGCCCGCTGGCCGGCATATTCGGCCACGCCTACCCGGGCCAGCGCCGCCATGGCGGCGTTCTTGGTCTCGGCGGGCCAGAACCCGAAAAGCCCCCGCAGGAAGCCGATCCGCCCCAGCGAGCCCATGGCGACATTGGTGAACAGGGTCAGCCGGCCCACCAGGTTGAACTGCTGGAAGATCATGCCGATGCGGATTCGGGTGCGGCGCACGTCGCGATCGACGCGGCCCTGGGCCTGGACGGCGCCGCCAAAGGCTTCGATCCGGCCGGGCCCCTTGTCGATGGGCGCCAGGCCATTGATGGCGCGCAGCAGGGTGGACTTGCCCGATCCCGAAGGACCGATCAGGGCGATCATCTCGCCGCGGGCGACGTCGAGGGAGACGGCGTCCAGCGCGCGGCGGGACCCGAAGCTCTTCGACACTTGGCGCACCGACAGAACGGCTGCGTCAGACATGAACGGCGACTATCCCCTGGGCGTTCGGCGGCCGGACTCATACCAGCGCGTGATCGCCGAGCCCCACGACGGTTTCATGACATGGGCGCCCCTCGCGGTCCAGCACGGCGCCTTTGCACGACCGCTTCGGGCGGATTCGGGGGGCGGTCTGAGCGCGCCAAGCCCAGGCCCAGCAAGGTTCATTTGCCGGGCGCCCTTTACATCGGCGCCATATGCCCCTATTTCCCACCGCTCCGGCGGACCCCGTTGTCCAAAGCGTTGCTAACGCCGGATTGGGTTCAACAATCTGTTGGGGGTTGCGTGAGGTGCACAGGTACCATACGCCCCTGGACCTGGTCCGTGAGCGGTCACCGGAACGTCCTGTCGCCTTTGCGCGACCGGACGCCGTGGCCCTAGCGGCGCGCTGGTTCCAGGACAATTTTAAAGGCGACGTCTTCTACGCTGTGAAGGCCAACCCTTCGCCGTGGGTGCTTGAAACCCTCGCGGCGAATGGCGTGCGGTCGTTCGACGTGGCGTCGGTTCCAGAAATCGAGCTGGTGGCGAAACACGCCCCTGGCGCGCGCATGGCCTTCATGCATCCGGTCAAGAGCCGCCGCTCCATCTCCACGGCCTATTTCGACCATGGGGTGCGGACCTTCGCCCTCGATACGCACGAAGAGTTGGCCAAGATCCTCGACGCCACCGGTCACGCCAAGGACCTGAACCTGATGGTTCGCCTGGGCGTCGCCGCCGAGGGCGCGGCCTATTCCCTGTCGGGCAAGTTCGGCGTCGATGCGCATGAGGCCCCTGACCTGCTGCTGGCCGCCCGCCGGGCGACCCAGGAGCTGATGGGCGTCTCCTTCCATGTGGGCAGCCAGTGCATGCGGCCGACCGCCTATCAGGCGGCCATGAGCCAGGCCTCCCGCGCGCTCGTCCGCGCCGGCGTCTTCGCCGACGTGGTCGATGTGGGCGGCGGCTTCCCGTCGGTCTATCCCGGCATGGTGCCGCCGGCGCTCGCCGACTACATGGACTCCATCGACCGCGGCTTCGCCGAGATGATGGTCCATGAGACCACCTAGCTGTGGTGCGAGCCTGGCCGGGCCCTGGTGGCGGAAGCCTCTTCGGTGCTGACCGCCGTCGAGCTGCGCAAGGGCGACGCCCTTTATCTGAACGACGGCTCCTATGGCAGCCTGTTCGACGCCACCCACACCAAGTGGCCCTTCCCGGTGAAGCTGCTGCGCCGCGAGGCCGATGGCTCGGCCCGGGAAGTGGAAGGCCCGCTGAAGCCCTACCGCTTCTATGGTCCGACCTGCGACTCCCTGGACCACATGCCCGGCCCCTTCTGGCTGCCCGAGGATGTGCGCGAGGGCGACTTTGTCGAGATCGGCATGCTGGGCGCCTATGGCGTGGCGATGAACACCCGCTTCAACGGCTTCGGCGACACCGAGACCGTGGCGGTGGACGATCCGCCGATGGCGTCCATGTATGGCCTGGCCCGCCGCTCCATCCCGGTGCCGCGGACCGAGACGCACAATGTCGTCAAGCTGTCGCGGGCCCGGGGCAAGAAACGTCGTCGGCGTTAGGACGTTAGGTTCGACGCACACGCATGAGACGCGACCGGTCGCTCCGTCCCGGTCGCGTCCTTTCTCCATGGACGGGCGCTCAAACTCTAGGACTCCAAGAGAATGAACGCTGAGGTTCAGTCCAACCGCAAGGCCGAGCTGCTGTCGTCCACCGTCGAGCACGTGGCCATCGACCAGTACGACGCCCGTCCGATCATCGACGCCATGCGTCAGATGAGCTTCACCAGCCGCGACACCGCGCGCGCGGCCGACATCTTCTCCATGGCCCTGGAAGATCCGTCCTGCTCGACCTGGCTGACGCTCGCCGGCTCCACCAGCGCCGGCGGCTGCATGCACATCTATCGCGACATGGTGAAGTACGGCCTGATCGACGCGGTGGTCGCCACCGGCGCCTCCATCGTCGACATGGATTTCTTCGAAGCGCTCGGCTTCAAGCACTACCAGGCGAAAGAGCCGGTGGACGATCGCGACCTGCGCGCCCTCTATATCGACCGGATCTACGACACCTATATCGATGAGGAAGAGCTGCAGACCTGCGACGCGGTGATCAAGGAGATCACCGACCAGCTGGAGCCGCGGCCCTATTCCTCGCGGGAATTCATCTGGGAGATGGGCAAGTGGCTGGCGGCGGGGAACGCCAAGAAGCCGGGTTCGCTGATCCAGACGGCCTATGAGGAAGGCGTGCCGATCTTCTGCCCGGCCTTCACCGACTCCTCGGCCGGCTTTGGCCTGGTCAAGCATCAGGTGGAGCGGATGAAGGCGGGCAAGCCTTACCTGACCATCGACTCCATCGCCGACTTCCGCGAGCTCACCGACGTCAAGATCGCGGCGGGCACCACCGGCCTGTTCATGGTCGGCGGCGGCGTGCCCAAGAACTTCGCCCAGGACACGGTGGTCTGCGCCGAGATCCTCGGGCAGGAGGTCGACATGCACAAATACGCCATCCAGCTGACGGTGGCCGATGTGCGCGACGGCGCCTGCTCGTCCTCGACGCTGCAGGAGGCCTGCTCCTGGGGCAAGGTGGACGTCACCTGGGAACAGATGGTCTTCGCCGAAGCCACCACCGTGGTCCCCCTGATCGCCTCGGACGCCTGGCACCGGGGCTCCTGGAAGACCCGCGAACGCCGCCGCTGGAACAAGCTGTTCGAAAAGGCGGCCTAGGCTCAGGCCGTAAAAGAGGGTCACGAAGGACACGAAGGAAGCCAAGGACACGAAGGTGTCGGCGGCCTCGCCTTTGTGTCCTTCGCGCTCCTTTGTGTGCTTCGTGTCGCCCCTTGACGGCGCCTGCGGCGCACAGGACGCCGCTATCGAATCTCAAACCCCATGCCGTCACCCTGGGCCTTGTGCCCAGGGTCCCTCGCGACGCTTGCGCCCGCCCCGGGCAGGGACCCTCTGGACAAGCCCGAGGGCGGCGGGGAAATGAGTCGTACAGGCGGTTGCCACAGGCCCCCCACTCCGCATACTCCGCGCCAAAGTCGATCAAGGGAGTTGCGCCGTGAGTGATGGCGAGATTTTTCCGGTGCCTGAGTCCTGGGCTGCGCGGACGCACATGGATGCGGCCGCCTATGACGCCGCCTGCCAGCGGGCCGACCAGGACCCGGACGGCTACTGGCGCGAGGTGGCGAGCCGCCTGGACTGGTCCAAGCCCTTCACCCAGGTCAAGGACGTCTCCTTCAACGCCTCAGATTTCCGCATCAAGTGGTTCGCCGATGGCGAGCTGAATGTCAGCGTCAACTGCATCGACCGGCATCTGCCGGAGCGGGCCGACCAGGTGGCCATCATCTGGGAGAGCGATGACCCGGAAATCTACAGCACCCTGACCTATGGCGAGTTGCACGCCGAGGTCTGCCGCATGGCCAATGTGCTCAAGGCCAAGGGCGTCAAGAAGGGCGACCGGGTCACCATCTATCTGCCGATGATCCCGGCCGCGGCCGTGGCCATGCTGGCCTGTTCGCGGATCGGGGCGGTGCATTCGGTGGTGTTTGGCGGCTTCTCGCCTGACAGCCTGGCCGGCCGCATCCAGGACTGCGACTCCCGCATCGTCATCACCGCCGATGAGGGCGTGCGCGGCGGCCGCATCGTGCCGCTGAAGGCCAATGTGGACGAGGCGCTGAAGGCCTGCCCGGACGTCACCGACGTCATCGTCGTGCGGCGCACCAAGGCCGACGTGCCCATGGTCGAGGGCCGCGACGCCTATTATGGCGAGCTGAAAAAGACCGTCGCCGACACCTGCGACCCGGAGCCGATGAACGCCGAGGATCCGCTGTTCATCCTCTACACCTCCGGCTCGACGGGGAAGCCCAAGGGGGTGCTGCACACCACCGGCGGCTATCTGACCTGGGCGGCCCACACCCATGAGCTGGTGTTCGACTATCGCCCCGGGGAGGTCTTCTGGTGCACCGCCGATGTGGGCTGGGTCACCGGCCACTCCTATGTGGTCTATGGCCCGCTCGCCAATGCGGCGACCACGGTGATGTTCGAGGGCGTGGCCACCTATCCGGACAATTCCCGCTTCTGGCAGGTGGTGGACAAGCACAAGGTGGAGATCTTCTACACCGCGCCCACCGCCATCCGCGCCCTGATGCGCGACGGCGACGCGCCGGTGAAAAAGGCCAGCCGGGAGTCCCTGCGCCTGCTGGGCACAGTGGGCGAGCCGATCAATCCCGAAGCCTGGCTCTGGTATCACCGGGTGGTGGGCGAGGGTCGCTGCCCGGTGGTCGACACCTATTGGCAGACCGAGACCGGCGCCTGCCTGGCCACCCCCCTGCCCGGCGCGACGCCGGCCAAGCCCGGCTCCTGCGCCATGCCCCTGCCCGGGGTAAAGTTCCAGCTGGTGGACGCCGACGGCAAGGTGCTGGACGGCGCGACCAGCGGCAATCTCTGCCTGACCGATTCCTGGCCTGGCCAGATGCGCACGGTTTATGGGGACCATGAGCGCTTCATCCAGACCTATTTCACCACCTATCCCGGCAAGTACTTCACCGGCGACGGCTGCCGCCGGGACGCCGACGGCTATTACTGGATCACCGGCCGGGTGGACGATGTGATCAATGTGTCGGGCCACCGCCTGGGCACGGCCGAGATCGAGAGCGCCCTGGTGGGCCATGAGGCCGTGGCTGAGGCCGCCGTGGTTGGCTATCCCCACGACATCAAGGGCCAGGGCATCTACGCCTTCGTGACGCTCAAGTCCGATGTGGAGCTCACCGACATCCTGGCCGCCGACATCAAGGGCTGGGTGCGCCGGGAGATCGGCGCCTTCGCGGCCCTCGACGCTCTGCAGTTTGCGCCCTCCCTGCCCAAGACCCGGTCGGGCAAGATCATGCGCCGCATCCTGCGCAAGATCGCCGAGAACCAGACCGACCAGCTGGGCGACACCTCGACCCTGGCTGAGCCCGGCGTGGTCGACGACCTCGTGCAGAATCGCGTCGCGGTTTGAGCCCCGACCTTCCCGGCCCCCTGCGCGGGGCCATTGAGGCCAGGCTCGAGGGCGTCTCCCGCCGGGACCTGGCCGAACGGGCGGCCCGGGTCTCGGCGGGCTATCGCGGCGGGGCAGGCTCGGCCGGGGTTGTGCTGACCCCGGACGACGCGCTGGCCTATGCGCTCGCCCGCCTGCCGGCCACCTACGCCGCCGACATGGCCGTCTTCTCCGCGGTCGCCGAGGCCTGTCCGGACTTTGCGCCGGCCACCCTGCTGGACGCCGGCGCCGGCCCCGGGACGGCGTCCTGGGCGGCGCTGGAGGTCTGGCCGCAGATCGAGGCGGCCCTGCTGCTGGACGAGAGCGGCCCCTTCCTCGACCTCGCCCGCATCCTGGGCGAGGGCGGGCCGCCAGTGCTGGCGGGCGCCGAGCGGCGCCGGGCCAATCTGACCGCGACCCAGGCCGAGCCCTGGCCCAGGGCCGAGCTGGTGGTCGCCTCCTACGTCCTGGCCGAGATCCCGGCGCCGGCGCAGCCCCCCCTGGTGGAGCGGCTGTGGGACGCCTGTGAAGGCCTGCTGGTGCTGGTGGAGCCCGGCACGCCGGCCGGCTACCAACGGATTCTGGCCGCCCGGACCCAGTTGATCGCGGCCGGCGCCCGGCTGGCTGGGCCCTGCCCCCACGCCCAGGCCTGTCCGCTGAGCGCGCCCGACTGGTGCCATTTCGTCCAGCGCCTGCCCCGCTCCCGCGACCATCGCCTGGCCAAGGGGGCCGATGCGCCCTTCGAGGACGAGAAGTTCATCTGGCTCGCCGCGGCCCGGGATAGCATCGTGGTCACCCCCTTCGAGGCCCGGGTGCTCGCCCCCCCTCGCCAGGCCAAGCCCGGCGTCGACCTCAAGCTTTGCGTGCAGTCAGGCGCGCTGGAGCAGCGTTTTGTCCCCCGCCGCGACAAGCCAGCCTACGCCCTGGCGCGCCGCCTGGACTGGGGCGACGCCATCTAAAGCGCAGTCCTGTCGCCAAACCGCCCACACACGCTTGCCTTCGCCCCCGCCGCTCGGCTTTCTGGGGACAAGGCCGCCTGAAGAAGGCCAGAGAACAACCCACCTAGGACGCCAGGACCCATGACCGAGACCGCCGCCAAACCTTGGCCCATCATGTCCATCGCCGAGGCCCACGCCAGGCTGACCGCGCCGGGGGAGCGCTTCGAGCTGGACGAGGCGTTGATCGACGGGGTCGCGACCAAGGTCTGGAAGAACGCCCCTGCAACCTTGCGCGACGTGCTGCTGAACGGCCGGGCCTTCGGCAGCCGGGAATTCCTGGTCCATGAGGACGAGCGGGCCACGTTCGAGGCCTTCACCCGGGCGGTCATCACCCTCGCCCACCAGCTGCAGGCCGATGGGGTGAAGCCTGGGGATCGGGTGGCCCTGGTCATGCGCAACCTGCCCGAATGGCCGACAGCCTTCTTCGCCGCCGCCATCATCGGGGCCATCGTCACGCCCCTGAACGCCTGGTGGACCGGGCCTGAGCTGGAGTTCGGTCTGGCTGATTCCGGGGCCAAGGTCGCCCTGGTGGATGACGAGCGGCTGGAGCGGATGCTGGAACGCCTGGACGCCTGCCCGGCGCTCGCCCGGGTCTATGTGACGCGCACAGAAAGCCTGCCCGCCGACCCACGTCTGGCCCGGTTGGAGGACGTGATCGGCCCGGTGAACAGCTGGGGCGATCTGCCTGACCAGCCCCTGCCCGAGGTTCCTCTGGCGCCCGATGATGTGGCGACCATCTTCTACACCTCCGGCACCACCGGAAAGCCCAAGGGGGCGCTGGGGACCCACCGCAACCTGACGGCCAACATCATGGCCAGCGCCTGCGCGGCGGCCCGCGGTTTCTTGAGGCGCGGGGAGCCGATCCCGGAGCAGGACCCCCACAAGCTGCCTCAGCGGGCCTATCTGCTGGTGGTGCCCATGTTCCATGTGACGGGATGCAACGCGACCCTGTCGCCGGCCATCAATTCGGGCTCCAAGCTGGTCCTGATGCGGAAGTGGGAGCCGGTGGAGGCCATGGGCCTGATCGAGAAGGAGCGCGTCACCAACACCGGCGGCGTGCCCACCATCGCCTGGCAGCTGATCGAGCATCCGGCCCGCAAGGACTTCGACCTGTCGTCGCTCACCACCGTGGCCTATGGCGGCGCCCCCTCGGCGCCCGACCTGGTGCGCAAGATCGTCGAGACCTTCCCGGGCTCGGCGCCCTCCAACGGCTGGGGCATGACCGAGACATCGGCCACCTGCACCACTAATATCGGCCGCGACTATGAACACCGCCCCGACAGCTGTGGGGTGGCCCCGCCCCCCTGCGAGCTGAAGATCGTCGATCCCGCCGACGGGGTCACCGAACTGCCCGTGGGCCGGGTGGGCGAGCTGTGGGCCAAGGGGCCGAACATCGTCAAAGGCTACTGGAACCGGCCGGAAGCCACCGCCGAGACCTTTGTCGAGGGCTGGGTGCGCACCGGCGACCTGGCCCGCCTGGACGAGGAGGGCTTCTGCTTCATCGTCGACCGGGCCAAGGACATGCTGATCCGCGGCGGCGAGAACATCTACTGCGTGGAGGTGGAGAACGTCCTCTACGACCATCCCGATGTGATGGACGCCGCCCTGATCGGCCTGCCGCACCGCACTTTGGGCGAAGAACCCGCCGCCGTCGTCCACCTGAAGCCCGGCGGCACGGCCACCGAGGCCGAGCTTCGGGCCTTTGTCCGTGAGCGGCTGGCGGCCTTCAAGGTCCCGGTCAGGGTGGCCTTCTGGCCCGAAACCCTGCCGCGCAACGCCAATGGGAAAATCCTCAAATCCGAGCTGAAAGCCGCCTTTGAGACCGCCGCCGACGCCTGAACGCCTTGGAGCCAGGGCTTTCGGCGCCTAAATGAGCGGCAGAAGGTCCCAGGCGGGCCAATGAGAGCGCAGATGACCACGACCCAGGACACCCAAGTCGACGCCGCCCACCGGGCGGTCAGTCCCATCGAAGAGATCATCGAAGAGGCGCGCAACGGCCGGCCCTACATCCTGGTGGACGCCGAGGACCGGGAGAATGAGGGGGATGTGATCATCCCCGCCCAGTTCGCCACCCCGGCCCAGATCAACTTCATGGCCCGGCACGCCCGGGGCCTGATCTGCCTGTCCATAACGCCTGAGCGGGCGCGGACCCTGCGCCTGCCGCCGATGACCGCCGACAATGGTTCGGGGCACGGGACGGCCTTCACGGTTTCGGTGGAGGCCCGGGAGGGCGTGACCACCGGGATCTCGGCCCAGGACCGGGCCCACACCATCGCCGTGGCGGTGGACCCCACCAAGGGCCCTGACGACATCGTCTCGCCAGGTCACGTCTTTCCCCTGGTGGCCAAGCCGGGCGGCGTTCTGGTGCGGGCCGGACATACCGAGGCCGCCGTCGACATCTCGCGGCTGGCGGGCCTCAACCCCGCCGGGGTGATCTGCGAGATCATGCGCGATGACGGGACCATGGCCCGCCTGCCCGACCTCATCGACTTCGCCCGCCTGCACGGCCTGAAGATCGGGACCATCGCCGACCTGATCGCCTATCGCCGCCGCACTGAGCGGCAGGTGGAGCGGGTGCTGGAGACGCCGTTCGAGAGCGCCTATGGCGCCTTCCGCATGGTCATCTACCGCAACATCCTCGACCATACCGAGCATGTGGCCCTGACCCGGGGGCGGATCGCCCAGGACGCGCCGACCCTGGTGCGGATGCACCGGGTGGACTTCGCCGCCGACCTGCTCGCCGCCGCCGGCCCTCGCAAGGACTATGTGCCCCAGGCGCTCAAGGCCCTGGCCGAGCATGAGGGCGCCGCCGCGGCGGTGTTCATCCGCGATTCCAACCCCGCCTGGCTGTCGGAACGCTATGGCCAGGATGGCGCGGCCGCGGCGCCGGCCAACACCCTGCGGGACTATGGGGTGGGCGCCCAGATCCTGCTGGACCTGGGCGTGCGCGACCTGGTTCTGCTCAGCAACGCCGATACGGTGCTGCCGGGCTCCGCGGGCTACGGCCTGAAGATTGTCGGCCGCCGCGCCCTGTCCTGATATTGGGGCCTCTCAGGCCGCCGGGGCGACCGGCGGCTCGCCGTAGACCACCTTGGCCCCCTTGAAGGACCGGGTCTCAGGCGCCGGCAGGCCATTGGCCTTGATCATGGCCATCAGCTCGTCCTTGCGGGCCTGCATCCGGTCGGCCAGCGCCACCAGATCCACGTCGGTGCGGCGGCACTGGGCGAACATGCCCTCGGACGGGCGCTCCTCCTCCTTGACGTGGTGCTCGATCTCTTCGGACAGCACCGAGACCTTGGCGTCATAGAAGGCGTCGTCCGGGTCGCCGGCCATCAGCTCGGCGATCAGCATCTTGGCGCCGTCATGCTCCACATAGCCCTCGTCGAGGAGGTCGTCTTCGATCTTGCCCCGGAAGGTGGGGTAGAAGATCTCTTCCTCGATCAGGCTGTGCACGGTCAGCTCGGTGCAGATCTTCTCGACGATCTTGGCCTTGCGGTCCTTGGTTGTGGCCTTTTCGAACTGTTCGAACAGGTCCTCCACCTCCCGGTGGTCGTCCTTCAGAAGTTTGATGGCGTCGATCTTGGCCATGGGTGTCTCCCGTTGTCTGGCGTCTTCGCCGTCAACGTCGCCACCGGGGATTTGGATGCGCGGACCCTGCGGCGCAGCCGAGAATTGCCAAGGCGGGGGTTTATCAGCCAATCTAGGGGGCGCCGGACGCGGATTTCACGCCGGCTGAACCGATTTTTCTCAGTACGGCGGGTCGCCGCCGGATCGTCCATTTCAAGCCCGACCATTTCCGAGCCTCATTTCATGACCCAGATCGTCGTTCCGCGGCAGTTCCGCGGCCCCCCCGTCACCGCCAATGGCGGCTATATCTGCGGCCTGCTGGCCAAGGCCGTTGGCGGCAAGGGCAGCGCCATGCTGCGCGCCGGCGTGCCCCTGGACACCGCCGTGGCGCTGGTGACCGGCGAGGACGGCGCCGTCTCGGCGGTGGGCGACCAGGGCCAGGTTCTGGGGGTGGCCAAGCCGGCCAGCGACGATCAGATCCCTGCCCCGCCGCCGTCGCCCGGGATCGAGGCCGCCCGCCTGGCCGCGGCCGCCTCGCCCTTCGCCACGCGATCCCTTCACCGGGGCTGCTTTTCCTGCTGCATCGAACGGGAGGCCGGCGAGGGCCTCGGCGTGCATGTGGGCCAATTGCCGGGCGCCGAGCCCGGGGTCTGCGCCGGCCTGTGGACCCCGCACGCCAATTTCGCCGGCCCCGATGGGACCATGCCCGACGAGATCACCTGGGGCGCCCTGGACTGCTCGGGATCCATGGCCTGGTGGATCAAGACGGGCTCGCCGGTGGGCCTGCTGGGCACCATGGCGGGCGAGGTGCTGACGGCGCCCAAGGCCGGCGAGACCTATGTGGTGGTCGCCTGGGCCCGGGAGTCCGAGGGCCGCAAATTCTTCGCCGGCGTCGCCCTCTATGACGCGGCTGGCGAGGTGGTGGCCAGAAGCGGCCAGATCTGGATCGGCCGCCCGGCCGGCGCCCCGGCGCCTGCGCCGCTTGCCCCCGCCGCCAGCGCCTGAAAGCCGCCGGGTCTTCACGGTCTCGGGAAAGGAACCGGCCGGGCATTTCCTTTCCCGTAGAACGGGCCTATACGGAATATTGACAACCGCCCGGCCGAAAGGCCGGGCGCCGTCGTTTCTGGAGTACGGCCATGACCGACATTTTGATGCCCAAGGCGACCGCCGTCTGGCTGGTCGACAACACCTCTCTGACCTTCGATCAGATCGCCGACTTCTGCGGCCTGCACCCCCTTGAGGTGCGCGGCATCGCCGACGGCGAGGTGGCGCGCGACATCCGCGGCGCCGACCCGATCGGCAACGGGCAGCTGTCACGGGAAGAGCTGGACGCCGCGCAGGCGAGCCCCGCCTACCGGATGAAGGCCCAGAAGAGCCGCCACGCCGAGCTGCTCAAGCCGACCAAGAAATCGCCGCGCTATACGCCGGTGTCCCGTCGTCAGGACCGGCCCGACGCCATCGCCTGGTTCCTGCGCAACCACCCCGAAGTGCCGGATTCGCAGATCGCCCGCCTGCTGGGCACCACCAAGGCGACCATCGACCAGATCCGCAACCGCACCCACTGGAACTCGGCCAATATCAAGCCGGTGGACCCGGTGACCCTGGGCCTCTCGACCCAGATGGAGCTGGATGGCGTGGTCCGTAAGGCCGCCGACAAGAAGGCCAAGGACGACGCCAAGGCGGGAATCGTCGATCCCGACGGTCCGTCCCTGCTGCCGGCCTCAGAGACCGGCGCGGTGGAAGACGTCCCCGTGGCGGCCGAGGAAGACTAAAGACCCCAGAGCGTGATGCTCTAGATCCGAAGGTTGGAGCGCATTCCGCTCCAGGCTTTCAGGACCCCGAGAATGCGAGAGGCCCGCGCGATGCGCGGGCCTCTTTCAGTCTGGAGGATCAGTGGGCCTTGCGTTGCAAGGTCTGCATCTCTTCCTTCAGCTTAAGCTTTCGTCGCTTGAGTTCCTGAAGTCGGAGGTCGTCTCCCGCGGGGCTACGCACTTCGTCCTGGATCGCCTTATCCAAGGTCTGATGGCGAGATCCGAGTTCACGGATGCGGGCTTCAACGGCCATAGGTACGCCTCCTTCAAGGTTTTTCGACACGACACCTGATCACCCCTTCGCCGGGGTGTCAGATCAAATATGATTGCGCAGGGTTGAGTTCGGATTACGGCCGGATTTTTCAGCGCAGGGGTGAGACCGAATGCCGCAATCTGAGCCGTCCGTCCCGGGTCGTCCCCGACTGGTGATCGGCGTCGCCGGCGCCAGCGGCGTGGCCTATGGCCTGCGCGCCCTGGCCGCCTGCCGGGACCTGGGGGTGGAAAGCCATCTGGTCATGAGCCGGGCCGCGGCCCTCACCCTCGCCCAGGAGACCGATCTTTCGGTGGCCGAGGTCCAGGCCATGGCCGATGTGGCCTATCGCGCGGGCGACGTGGGCGCCGCCATCGCCTCGGGCTCGTTTCCCACCCTGGGCATGCTGATCGCCCCCTGTTCGGTGCGGACCATGAGCGAGGTGGCCACCGGCGTGACCTCCTCCCTGATGACCCGGGCCGCCGACGTGACCCTCAAGGAGCGCCGCCCCCTGGTGCTGATGGTGCGCGAGACTCCCCTGCACCTGGGGCATCTGCGAACCATGGTGAAGCTGGCGGAGATGGGGGCGGTGATCGCCCCGCCCCTGCCGGCCTTCTACGCCAAGCCGGTCAGCCTGGAGGAGATGGTCGACCAGTCGGTGGGCCGGGCGCTCGATCTGTTTGGCCTGTCCTGGGCCCGGGTGAAGCGATGGGGCCAGGACATGGCCATGCCCCCGGCCATGCCCCCGGCCATGGACGACTGAGCCATGGACCTCTGGTCCTGGGCCGTGGCCGCCTATGGCCGCCCTGGTGTTGCGCCGGCCGCCCTCGCCCTGCAGGACGAGCATGGGCAGTGCGTGCCCCTGCTGCTCTGGGGCGCGTTTGCAAGGCCGGCTGACCCTGACGTCATCGGTGAGGCTGTCAGCCTGGCAAGGACCTGGGAGCGCGCCGCCATCCTGCCCCTGCGCGCCGCCCGCCGGAACCTGAAGTCCCCCCTGCCGGGGGCCGATACCGGTCCGCGGGAGGCCCTGCGCGATCAGGTTAAGGCCGCCGAGCTGGCCGCCGAACGTCTGCTGCTGGCCGCCCTGGCGCCCCTGGGGCCAGGCGTGAGGGATGCGGGGCCGCCCCTGGCCGTCCTCCAGGCAATCGCCAAGGCCTGGGGTCCGACGTCACCGGGGGCGCCGGACGCCCTGAGCGCGGGCCTGACGCGCCTTTCGGCCGCCCTGTCTCACCCGCCGGATCCCGGCGATCCGGCGGCCGCGATCGGTGACGGATTGAGCGGTCCTTTACCCAGGGCTGGCAAAACAGGATGATGCAGCGACGGGGGAACAAGGCCATGGCGGGGGCGGCATGAACGATCTGGGACCCGATCCCGAGGCGCAGCTCCGTGAACGCCTGAGCGCCGCCCGGCAGGAACACGCCGATCTCGACATCGCCGTGCAGGCGATCAGCGCCATGCCCACCCCAAGCCTGGGGGTTCTGGGGCGCTTCAAGCGCCGGAAACTCGCCCTGAAGGACGAGATCGCCGCCCTGGAGGATCAGCTGACCCCGGACATCATCGCCTGAGGCCAGGGCTGCCGGCGGTCAGTCTATGACCTTGAACCGGCCCTTTTCGAAAAAGCGCAGCACCTGCTCCAGCTCGTGCCCACGGCGCAGGATCATGCCCCCCTGGCCGATCACCGCCCAGGCCCCCTGGCGCCGCGCCAGGGCCGGGCGCTTTTCGATGCGATAGAGGGGCGACTCCGCCGCGCGACGGAAGACCGAAAAGGCGCAGGCCTCGTTCCCGGGTTCGATGGAATAGTCCCGCCATTCGCCGGCGGCGACCATTCGACCATAGAGGTTGAG
This sequence comes from Phenylobacterium sp., assembly GCF_030651755.1. Classification (GTDB taxonomy): domain Bacteria; phylum Pseudomonadota; class Alphaproteobacteria; order Caulobacterales; family Caulobacteraceae; genus Phenylobacterium. The sequence goes on from NZ_JAUSBZ010000152.1 coordinate 49,035, forward strand.
GAGCCGCTGGAATTCCTGGCGCTGAAAAAAGACGGGGCCGGCCCGGCGTCCGGCGGTCGCGTGGGAATCGTTGGCGGACGGATCAGTGGCCATCGCCGCAGAGCGTGACTCAATCCGCCGAAGAAATCGAGCCGTGATTGCGGCGGCCCCCGCGCCGCGAAATGACCTTATTTCGGTCCTGTCCCCGCCTGCTTAGACCCCGATAAATGCATTGTCGGTTGATCGGGACCTCGCGGTTCCGGACCCTGAACAGCCCCCCCAGCCCCCCTGGGACCCGGGACTCGGTCAGCCGGCGATCTACCCCATCCCCGATTGACGGCCTGCGCGGAGTAGCCCCCCTCCTCTGCGCGGGCCGTTTTCGTTGGGCGACGCAGGCGTGTCTTGGAGCCTGAGCCAAGGATCAGACGGTTCCGTCTGATCGCATCATGCTCTAGCGCGCGGCGGTCTGGGGGCGCGCCATCAGGGTGGTCTTGGCCTTGGCCGCCAGAATACGGCCGCCTTCCGGGGCCTGGACGATCAGCAGGGTCTCAAGACCCTCTTCGGTGGGCTCAGGCGCCGCATAGGCGGTGGGCCGGCCCCGCCACTGGCCCAGACGGACGATCTCACGGACCACATTGCGCTGCTCCAGGGTCTGACCCCGGTTCTCGCCCCGGCGCACGACCACCTGCCGCGGCTTGGGGTCATAGCGCACCAGCCAGACCTCGGCCCCGCCCCGGGGGGCCGGACCAGAGCCCACATCCACCCGGCGCGGGCCGATGAACTGGATGTCGGGCGCCGGTCCCTGGCTGCGGGCGGCGTCGTCCAGCAGGTCCTCGACCTTGTCCGGCTCGACCCCCGAGGCCTCGCTCGCCCCGTTGATGACCAGCTGGGGGGTGTAGGGTTCGCGCAGGGACAGGGGCGCCAGATAGGCCTTCTGCCGCTCGGCGAAGGCTGGCTGGGCGAAGGTGTCGGCCCAGCCCAGATAGTCCCAGTAGTCGACGGCGAAGGTCAGGGCCACCACACCGGGTCGCTCGGCCAGGCTGTTGACGAAGGTGTTGGCCTCAGCACAGGCCGCGCAGCCCTGGGCGGTATAGAACTCCACCACCACCGGCGGCTTGGCCGCGGCGGCGACGGCCGGGACCGTCAGGAGGCATAGGGCGGCGAGCAGGGCTCTGATCATGGTCGGGCAATTAAGCCGAGTTGCGGCGCCCGCGCGCCTCAACAAGGTGTGAGCAGAGGTCGACATTGGGTTCGACGTCTCAAAAAAAGCAGTCCCTCATAAAACGTCAAAAGGGGGCCGCGGCGACCGCGACCCCCCTTTTCGTTGTCAGGCGCGATGCGCTCAGGCGTCTTGCGAGGCCAGGTTGCGCAGCACGAAGTTCAGCACGCCGCCGTTCTTGAAATACTCAAGCTCGGTGGGGGTGTCGATCCGGCAGCGGACCGGGAAGCGGGCCACCCGGCCGTCGCCGGCGCGGTAGAGCTCGACGGTCAGCTGTTTGCGGGGCGACAGGTCCTGAAGACCGCGGATGGACACGATCTCCTCACCCGTAAGGGCCAGCTTCTGCCAGCCTTCCTGCAGGAACTGCAGGGGCAGGACGCCCATGCCCACCAGGTTGGACCGGTGGATACGCTCGAAGCTCTCGGCGATCACCGCACGCACGCCCAGGAGCTTGGTGCCCTTGGCCGCCCAGTCGCGGGAGGAGCCGGTGCCGTATTCCTTGCCGGCGAAGACCACCAGCGGGCGGCCCTCGGCCTGATAGCGCATGGCCGCGTCATAGATCGACATCACTTCGCCGGTGGGGAAGTGCTTGGTCACGCCGCCTTCGATGTCCGGGGTCAGCTTGTTGCGGATCCGGATGTTGGCGAAGGTGCCGCGCATCATGACCTCATGGTTCCCGCGGCGGGCGCCGTAGGAGTTGAAGTCGGTCTGCGGCACCTGGCGTTCGCGCAGGTATTCGCCCGCCGGGGAGGTCAGCTTGATGGAGCCAGCCGGGCTGATGTGGTCGGTGGTGATCGAGTCGCCGAACACGCCGAGGACGCGGGCCTCGATGATGTCGGTGATCGCCTCAGGCTCCATGCTCATGCCCTCGAAATAGGGCGGGTTCTGAACATAGGTGGAGCTGACGTCCCAGGCGTAGGTCTGGCCGCCGGCCACCTTGATGCCCTGCCAGGCCTTGTCGCCCTTGAAGACGTCGGCGTAGCGGGTGGCGAACATCTTGTCGGTGACGTGCTTGCGCTGAAGCGTGGCGATCTCTTCGTTGGTTGGCCAGATGTCCTTCAGATAGACCGGCTTGCCGTCCTTGCCTTCACCCAGGGGCTCGGTGGTCAGGTCGATCTGCATCGAACCGGCCAGGGCGTAGGCGACCACCAGGGGCGGCGAGGCCAGATAGTTGGCCCGCACGTCGGGGTTCACCCGGCCTTCAAAGTTGCGGTTGCCCGACAGGACCGAGCAGGCCACCAGGTCGCCCTGCTGGACGGCCTCGGAAATGGCTTCCGGCAGCGGCCCGGAATTGCCGATGCAGGTGGTGCAGCCATAGCCCACCAGGTTGAAGCCCAGCGCGTCCAGCGACTTGGTCAGGCCTGCGCTCTTCAGATAGTCGGTGACCACCTGCGAGCCGGGCGCCAGCGAGGTCTTCACCCACGGCTTGACCTTCAGGCCCTTTTCGATGGCCTTCTTGGCCACCAGACCCGCGGCGATCAGCACGCTGGGATTGGAGGTGTTGGTGCACGAGGTGATCGCGGCGATGACCACGTCGCCGTGGCCCACATCGAACTTCTCGCCGGCCACCGGCACGCGGACATCGATGGAGTCGGCCTTGGCGAAATCCTTGGCCAGGGCTTCCTTGAAGTCCGAGGCCGCGCTGGTCAGCAGCACCCGGTCCTGGGGACGCTTCGGGCCAGCCAGGGACGGCACGACGCTGGAGAGATCGAGCTCAAGGGTGTCGGTGAACACCGGGTCGGGCTCGTCGCCGTCACGCCACATGCCCTGGGCCTTGGCATAGGCTTCCACCAGGGCGACGCGGTCGGCGTCGCGGCCGGTGGCGGCCAGATAGTCGATGGTCGCCCGGGTGATCGGGAAGAAGCCGCAGGTGGCGCCGTATTCCGGGGCCATGTTGGCGATGGTGGCCTGGTCTTCCAGGGTCATCTTGGCCAGGCCCGGACCGAAGAACTCGACGAACTTGCCGACGACGCCCTTCTTGCGGAGCATCTGGGTGACGGTCAGCACCAGGTCGGTGGCGGTCGCGCCCTCGGGCATGGCGCCGGTCAGCTTGAAGCCGATGACCTCGGGGATCAGCATCGGGATCGGCTGGCCGAGCATGGCGGCCTCGGCCTCGATGCCGCCCACGCCCCAGCCCAGGACCGACAGGCCGTTGATCATGGTGGTGTGGGAGTCGGTGCCGACGACGGTGTCGGGATAGGCCAGGGTCGCCCCGTCCACATCATTGGTCCAGACGGTCTGGGCCAGATATTCCAGGTTCACCTGGTGGCAGATGCCGGTGCCGGGCGGCACCACGCGGAAGTTGTTGAAGGCCGAGGATCCCCAGCGCAGGAAGCGGTAGCGCTCGATATTGCGCTCATATTCCCGCTCGACGTTTTCGCCGAAAGCCTTGGCGGTGCCGAAATGATCGACCATCACCGAGTGGTCGATGACCAGGTCCACCGGGTTCAGCGGATTGATCTTTTCCGGGTTGGCGCCGAGCTTGGTCATGGCGTCGCGCATGGCGGCCAGGTCGACCACGGCGGGCACGCCTGTGAAGTCCTGCATCAGCACCCGGGCCGGGCGGAAGCTGATCTCGTGCTCCTTGGCGCCGCGGTTTTCCACCCAGGCGGCGATGGCCTTCAGATCGGCTTCGCCGACCGAAACCCCATCCTCGTTGCGCAGCAGGTTCTCCAGCAGAACCTTCATGGAAACGGGCAGGCTGGAAATTCCATTCAGACCGGCGTCTTCCGCGGCGGCCAGGCTGTAGTAGACGTAAGTCTTGTCGCCCACCGTCAATTCGCGGCGGGTCTTCAGGGTGTCGATCGACGCCATCCTAAAGGATCCTCTCTCTGTTCACGGCCGTTCATCTACCGCCCCCGGGATCGCGCGCTCAAAGAGGCGGACACACAGCGTCCGTCCCCGCGCCGCGTACGCCCCCTCGGGTGGCGACGGCCGCGGCTGTCATAGACCCGGCCGCGAGCCTCGTCCATGCGAGGCGTGAGGTCATTTTGCGGCCTCTTCTTTACTTTGCGGGGGGCCGCCCATGATCCCAGAGGTTTCGATTCAGTCCCTGGCCCTGTCCCGCGGGGGCCGCCAGTTGTTTTCGCGACTTATTCTCAAGTTAAGTCCGGGGGAAGCGATCGCCCTCATCGGGCGCAACGGCGCGGGAAAAACCAGTCTTTTGAGAGCTATAGCCGGCCTGATCAACCCCGATGAGGGGGAGATCGCCTTTGGCGGCGTCGAGCCCGCCGAGGCGCGGGAGGCCATTCATCTCCTTGGACATCTGGACGGCCTGAAGTCTTCGCGGACGGCCCGGGACGAACTGGCCTTCTGGACCGGTTTCGGCGGCGGCGCGCCCGCCGCCGTGGAGGCCGCCGCGGCCCGCCTGGAGCTGATCCCCCTGCTGGATCTGGAGGTGCGGCGCCTGTCGGCCGGGCAGAGGCGAAGGCTGGCCCTGGCCCGCCTGCTGGCCGCGCCCCGACCGCTCTGGCTGCTGGACGAGCCCTTGAGCCCCCTGGACGCCGAATGGCGCGGCCGGTTCGGAGAGATCATGGGCGAGCATCTGGCCACGGGCGGCATGATCCTGGCCGCGGTCCACGACCCCCTGCCGCTGGCGACCCGCACGGTGGAGGTCGGCCGATGAGCCGGGTTTCCACCCTGCTGGCCCGGGAGACGGCTCTGGCCTGGGGCAAGGGCGGCGGTCCCATGGTGGCCGTCGGCTTCTATGCCGGGGTCGCCACCCTGCTGCCCCTCGCCGTCGGGTCGGAGCCCGAGCGGCTGGCGGCCATCGCGCCCGGCGCGGCCTGGGTGGCCCTGGCGCTCGCCGCCCTGCTCTCCCTCGATCGCCTGTTCGAGCGGGACTATGAGGACGGATCCCTGGACCTGCTCACCCTGTCGCCGGTCCCGCTGGAGATCATCTGTGCGATCAAATGCCTGGCCCAGTGGCTGGCCACCGGCCTGCCCCTGGCGCTCGCCGCGCCCGTAGCGGCCATTGCGCTGGGCGCCTCGCCCCAGCTCAGCGGTCTGGTGGTGGCCTGCGCGCTGCTCGGCGGCCTGGCCTTTTCCTTCATGGGCGGGATTGGCGCGGCGCTGAGCCTCGGGGCGCGCCGGGGCGGCCTCTTGACCGCGGTGATCGTCCTGCCGCTGTTCGTGCCGCCGGTGATCTTCGGCGGCGGCGCCCTGGCCAGCCTGGAGGCCGGCCTGCCCTGGAGCGCGGGGTTCGCCCTGCTGGGCGCCTATGCCGCCGCCGCCGTGGCGCTCGGACCCCTGGCCATGGCCGCGGCCTGTCGCAACGCCCTGTCCTGAAAGAATCTGCGACGGAACGGCGGTCGGCCTGCGTGCAAGTCTTCAGAGGGGCACGACTGGAGACACACATGAAGACGATCAAGACCATTGCGCTCAGCGGCGCCATCGCCAGCCTGGCCTTCGCCACCGCCGCCTACGCCCAGCAACCACCGGCGCCCGGCCAGGGCCAGCGCCCCGGCATGGAGGCCCGCGAACGCCCCAGCCCGGAACAGATGCGCACCCACATGGCCGAGCGCCTGCGCACCACCCTGCAGCTGACCAGCCAGCAGGAGGCCGCCCTCAACACCTATGTCGGCGCCATCGCTCCGCAGCCGGGCGCCTGGGACCGCCGCGGCGATCGCAGCGCCATGCGCGACATGACCACGCCCCAGCGCCTGGACGCCATGGCCGCCCAGATGGCCCAGCGCCAGCAGGCCTTCGCCACCCGGGCTGAGGCCACCAAGCGCTTCTACGCCCAGCTGACGCCGACCCAGCAAAAGGCCTTCGACGCCCTGCGCCCGGCCGGCCGCGGCATGGGTATGGGCATGGGCGGCAAGTCCATGGGCGGCCCCGGCGGCCATCGCGGCATGGGCCACAGCGGCCGTTAAGCGTCCGAAAAGTGAGGGACACGAAGGACACGAAGACAGCCAAGCGCACAAAGATGCCTGCGGCATGGTCTTCGTGTTCTTCGCGCCCCTTTGTGTCCCCCCTTTGTGTCCTTTGTGTCGCCCCTTGATGTCGCCTGCGGCGGACGAGACCTCGCCGCATTCAGACGCTGACCCCCCCGCGACGGAGCGGCGCCTTGCGGGGGCGCGGCGCAAAGGGCTAATTGCGCGGCCATGATCCCCGCCCCGGCCTTCCTGTCCAATCCCGAACGGTTCATGGCCTTTTCCCGCTGGGCCGCGCCCCTGTTCGGCGCCATCGCCGTGGTCCTGGCCATCGCCGGCCTGTGGCTCGCCTTCGCCGCGCCGGAGGATTATCAGCAGGGCGATACGGTGCGGATCATGTTCATCCATGTGCCGGCGGCCTGGATGAGCATGTTCGTCTATGCCTGCTTAGGCGTCGCGAGCTTCCTGTCGCTGGTCTTCCGCCATGCCCTGGCCGACGCCGCCGCCCAGGCCGCAGCCCCGCTGGGCGCCGCCTTCACGGCGCTCGCCCTGATCACCGGCTCCCTCTGGGGCCGGCCCATGTGGGGCGCCTGGTGGGTGTGGGACGCCCGCATGACCTCGGTCCTGGTGCTGTTCCTGTTCTACGTCGCCTACATGGCCCTGCGCGCCGCCCTGGATGATGAGGCCAAGGCCGCCCGGGCCGGCGCGATCCTGGCCCTGGTGGGGGTGGTCAACCTGCCCATCGTCAAGTTCTCCGTCGACTGGTGGAACAGCCTGCACCAGGGCGCCTCGGTGTTCCGCGCCGATGGTCCCACCGTGGCCGACGTCTTCCTCTACCCCCTGCTGCTGATGGCGCTGGCCTATATGTCGGCCTTCGGGTCGCTCTGGCTGGTCCGCATCCGCGGCGAGGTCTGGCGCCGCCGGGCCGAGGCGCTGGCGCTGCGCGCAGCGAGGGCCTGAGGATGTTCGGCATGCTTGATCTCGACGCCAGCCCCTATGGCGCCTTCGTGTGGCCGGCCTTCGCCATCACCGCGCTGGTCTTTATCGGCATGATCGCCGGCGCCCTGGCCCATGCCCGCCACTGGCGCGCCCGCACCGAGGCCCTGCGCCAGACCGCCGAGGCCGCCGAGGCCGCCCGGCGCGGCGGCCCGGCCCCAGATCTTGGCAAGGATCCTGCCCCATGAACCGCTGGCTGGCGCTGGCCCCCCTGGCGGTGCTCGTGGCGCTCGCCCTGTTGTTTGGCCTCTATTCCCTGAACCGCGACCCTCAGGTCCAGCCCCAGGCCATGGTCGGCAAGCCGGTCCCGGCGCTCAGCCTGCCCCATCTGGAGAGCGGCCGCCCGACGGCCATCACAGAGGCTCTGAACGGCCAGCCGGCCCTGATCAACTTCTTCGCCTCCTGGTGCCCGCCCTGCGAGGTGGAGCATCCGGTGCTGGTGGAGCTGGCCGCCCGGGGCGTGCCGATCATCGGCGTGGCCTATAAGGACGCCCCCCCCAACACCGAGGCCTTCCTTGCCCGCCTCGGCGACCCCTTCACCATCCACCTGGTGGACCGCGACGGCCGCGCCGGCGTCGAGTTCGGCGTCACCGGCGTCCCCGAGACCTATCTGGTCGGCGCCGACGGGACGATCCTCGCCAAGCACGCGGGGCCGTTGAGCGCAGAAGATGCGGCGGCGCTGTGGGGGCGGCGGGAGTAGCGCCCCCTTCATCCCCGCCCTGTTCGACCTGGCCGTGGAGGCGGTGTTCGAAAATCCCCACCGGGCGTGACGGACGACCTCCGCCGAAGGCGGGGGAAGAAGAACCACAAAGATCACAAAGGGGGCGCGGCGCCTTCGTGCGCTTTGTGGGCTTCGTGGTTGATCGTCTGCGCGCTACGCGCGAGGTCGCCGAGGCGCCCAAGAGACCCCTGGCCTTCAGACACCGTTAACCATAAATTCAGTGGGGACCGGCCATTTTGGCCCTGATTTACCGCTCCAGACCCCGGTTTTCGCTGTGACCGCGATTCGACCTCCTTTTCCGAACGCCCTGCCGACGGCCCCGCAAGGGGTCGCGCCGCAGCCGCGCAGCGCCGCCCAGAAGGCCTTTTTCGAGGCCGCCCTGGGCCGGGCGGCGCCGGACGCCGCGCCTGTTGCGTCCCGGGTCCCGACCCGGGCCGCGGCGCCGGCCGCTGACATCCAGGTGCGCGCCACGCCGGTGCGCGAGGTTCCCCTGCAGGTCCGCGCCACCGATGAGCCGCCGAAGAAGATTCTGCGGCCAGGCTCCCTGCTGGATATTCGAGTCTAGAACCGGCCCGAGCGGGCCTTCCAGATGGCGGTTTCCAGGGCGCGGGCGAAATCGGCCTGTTCGCCGGGCGACAGGGCCGCGGCCACCTGGGCGAACTTTCCCGAGAGCCTCAGTCGGACGCCCACGGTGCGGTCGTCCTCCACCTCCACATCGACCCGGGTGAAGGCCGTGGGCGAGGTCCAGACCAGGGCCTGGGCCTGGGGGGTCTGGCGCAGGACGCGGACCTCGTGGGCGGTGACCTGCACCCGCTCCACCTGCTTGGCGGCGTGGAAACTGACCAGGAAGGCGAGCGCGATGGCGCCCACATCCAGCGCCAGGAAGATCGGCACCAGGGTCGCCCCCATGGACATGAAGACCAGGGCCGAGACGCAGTTCAGGGCTGTGATCGCGGATATAAGGATCACGAACCCTCGCTGCGACAGCGAGCGGTTGGGGGAGATGACCGCGTCCATGTAATAGGGGCCGTCCATCGTGACCGGGATATTAGCGACGCCAGCGGGCTTGGCGAGGGGCTTTGCGCAGGGCATCAAGCCCCATGGCCGCGCCTCCCCGATCCCCCGCTGCGAAACCCCGCAAGACCCCGGCGAAGGCGCCCGTCCGCCGGCGCCTGCCGCCGGCCGAGCAGGCGCGCATCGCCACCCTGTTCGAGCGGTTCGAGGCTGCGGAGTCCGACCCGCGCACCGAACTCAACTATGACAGCCCCTATACATTGGTGACCGCGGTCGCCCTGTCGGCCCAGGCCACAGATGTGTCGGTCAACAAGGCCACCGCCCGGCTGTTTGCGGTGGCCGACACCCCGGAGAAGATGCTGGCCCTGGGGGAGGAGGGCCTGATCCCCCTGATCGCCTCCATCGGCCTCTTCCGCACCAAGGCCAGGAACGTCATCGCCGCGGCCCGCATCCTGATCGAACAGCACGGGGGCGAGGTGCCCCTGGAGCGGGCGGCCCTGCAGGCCCTGCCCGGGGTGGGCCGCAAGACCGCCAGCGTGGTGCTGAACGAACTGCGGGTCGAGCCGGCCATCGCCGTGGACACCCACGTCTTCCGCGTCGCCCACCGGCTGAAGCTCGCCTTCGGCAAGACCCCCGACCAGGTGGAGGCCGAGCTGATGGCGGTGATCCCCCAGCCCTATCTGGTGCGGGCCCACCACTGGCTGATCCTGCACGGCCGCTATGTCTGCGTGGCCCGCAGGCCCAAGTGCGAGGAATGCCCCGTCGCCGACCTCTGTCCGTCCCGGGCGCTGTTCTCCTAGACGCGCAGCGCTAGAAAAAGAGGGGACACGAAGAACACGAAGACAGCCAAGGACACGGAGGGATCTGCGGCCTCGCCTTTGTGTCCTTCGCGCCATCTTCGTGTCCTTTGTGTCCCCAATTTGCAGCGCCTGCGGCGCTCAAGGCGGTGGGGCCAGCGCCCCTAGCGTGACGCCTCCCGTGCCGGGATTTCCACATCGCAGAGGGTGAAGTCGGCGCCTTTTTCGGCGCGCTGGGCCGCCACCTTGGCCTGGAAGAGCGCGCCGGCCGGGTCAGCCACCTCGATCCGCGGGCGCTCGGCGTCCGGCAGGTCGGCGGCGAGCGCCACGCGGACCATGCGGTCGGGGGTTTCCGGCGGCTCGCCTGCGGCCAGGGCCTGGGCCACATCGAAGCCCGCGATCACCCGGCCAAAGGGCGTGTAGTCCCGGTCGAGCCGGCGGGCTGAGTCCAGCATGACGAAGATCTCGCTGTTGGCGGTGCCGGGGTCGGCCTGGCGGCCCATGCCGAACACGCCGGCGCAATAGGCGCCCCAGGCCAGCACCCGGCCGTTGCGGGCCCGGGCTTCCTCGCCGGCCGAGACGGCGCTGATCGGCAGGGAGCCCAGAAAGCCTGTGCGCCCGTCGCTGGCCTCGGTGACAAAGGCGACCTCACGCGCCATCTCCGGGGTCAGGCGGAAGGTGAATTCCGGCGCCAGATCAGGATGGTCGGAGCCTCCCCCATCCTGGTTGTTGGGGTTACCCGTCTGGGCCACGAAGCCGGGGATCACCCGGTGAACCTCCAGGCCGTCATAGACGCCTTCCCGGGCCAGCAGCTTGATCCGCGCCACCGCCTGGGGGGCGACCTGGGGCGCCAGCTCCACCACCATGCGACCCTTGGTGGTGTCGATCACCAGGGTTTGCGCCGGATCAGGGCTGCGCCAGTCGGCGGCGAGCGCCCAGACCGGGGTGAGCAGGGCGGGGGCGAGCCCGGCGGCGAGGCCGGCGATGATCAGGGTCTTCATGTCCAGTCCTTGGCGTGGCGCAGGCGGATGCCGCTGGCGTGCAGGGTGGTGTCCCAGACCGGGCGCAGGTGGGTCAGGGTCTCGGTGAGGCGAAGCTCGACCCCGGCCGCGCACAGGGCGCCGGGCAGGTCGGTGAGGGTTTCGCGCGACAGCGGCTTCACGCTCTGCCGGGCCACCCACATGCCGGCGTCCTCCAGGCTCTCGAAGGGCGCGCGCGGCAGGGCGTAGCGATGCAGGGTCGCGGCCCGCAGGGCCTCCAGCCAGTCCCACTCCACATAGGCGATGGCGTGGGCCGGGCTTTGCCCAAACCAGGCGGCGCGGTCGGCCGCGGTAGTGTCGGCCTTGGGAAACAGCAGGATGCGCGGGCAGTCCCGGGGAAACAGGTACAGGGCCTGCCAGGCGGCCTCGATGGCCCAGACCAGGGGACCGTTCAGCCAGTCGCGCCCCGGACCGCGCGCCGACGGGACGCGGACAGGGCGGGGTTTGAAAACCGCAATGCCCGGATCATCGCTGAAGTGGTAGAGCTGCATGGCGGCGCGATAGCGCCCGATCGGGACGGACCGCGCAAGACCCGCCGCGCAGGGGAGGGCGCCGATGTCTTTGGCCGGGGCTGCGGGGCTGCTTCACATTGCCCCGACTGTGCTTTCCCTGTAATCGGCGCCCGTTCCCTGATCATCGCCCCTGATCATCGGCGCCCAACGGAAGAGAAACCCTCCCGCCATGACCGAGCTTTACGACGTCGCCGCCATCGGCAACGCCATCGTCGATGTGATCGCCCCGGCGGGCGAGGACTTCCTCACGCGGGAAGGCCTGTCCAAGGGCGCGATGATGCTGGTCGACGAGGCTCAAGGGATCGACCTCTACAGCCGCATGGCGCCGGGTGTGGAGACCTCCGGGGGCTCGGCCGGCAATACGGTGGCCGGGGTGGCCAGCTTCGGCGGCCGCGCGGCCTATCTGGGCAAGGTGGCCAAGGACCAGCTGGGCGACGTCTTCACCCATGACATGCGCGCCCAAGGGGTCCGGTTTGATGTGGCGCCGCTCGCCGCCGGCCCGGCCACGGCCCGCTGCCTGATCAATGTGACGCCGGACGGCCAGCGCACCATGTGCACCTATCTGGGCGCCTCCACCGAACTGACCGCCGACGATGTGGACCCGGCCATCGTCGAGGCGGCCAAGATCGTCTATCTGGAAGGCTATCTGTTCGACCCCTACGAGGCCCGCCGGGCCTTCGCCAAGGCTGCGGGCCTGGCCAGGGCCAATGGCCGACAGATCGCGCTGACCCTGTCGGACGCCTTTGTCGTCGAGCGTCATCGCGGCGCCCTGATGGAGTTCATCGAAACCCAGGTGGACATCGTCTTCGCCAATGAGGCCGAGGTCTGCGCCCTGTTTGAGACCACCGACTTCTACGCCGCCGTCGACGCCCTGGCTTCGCGCACCGCCGTCGCCGCGGTGACCCGCAGCGAACAGGGCTCGGTCATCGCCGCCGGCGAGGCCCGCCACGAGATCTGGGCTGCGGCCGTGGACCAGGTGATCGACACCACCGGCGCCGGCGACCAGTATGCCGCGGGCTTCTTATATGGATTGGCGAACGACCGCTCGCTTCCGGTCTGCGGCCAGCTCGGCGCCCTGGCGGCGGCGGAGGTCATTTCCCATTACGGCCCGCGGCCGCAGGTCTCGCTGAAGGCCCTGGCCGCTTCGAGAGGACTTTGAAGACCATGGCGCGCACGGCCGAGGTGGTTCGCAACACGAAGGAAACCCAGATCACCATCAGCGTCGATCTGGACGGGACCGGCGTGTCCGACGTCGAGACCGGCGTCGGCTTCTTCGACCACATGCTCGACGCCTTCGCCCGCCACGGCGGGATCGACCTGAAGGTCCGCACCAAGGGCGACCTGCACATCGACGCCCATCACACGGTGGAAGACACCGGCATTGTGCTGGGTCAGGCGATCCACAGGGCGCTGGACGGGTTCAAGGGCATCCGCCGGTTCGGCCATGCCTATATCCCCATGGACGAGACCCTGACGCGCTGCGCCATCGACCTGTCCAACCGGCCCTATCTGATCTGGAAGACCGCCTTCCGCACGCCGAAGATCGGCGAGATGGACACCGAGCTGTTCAAGGAGTTCCACCACGCCTTCGCCATGAATTGCGGCGCCTGCGTGCACCTGGAGACCCTGTACGGGGACAACAGCCACCATATCGCCGAGAGCGGGTTCAAGGCCTTGGCCCGGGCCCTGCGCACGGCCATTGAGATCGACCCCAAGACGGGCGGCCAGGCCCCCTCCACAAAGGGCGTGCTCTAGGCGCGCCCAAGGGTCTAAGGAACCGCTATGCAGACCGTCGCCCTGATCGACTACGGGTCGGGCAATCTCCGTTCGGCGCAGAACGCCCTTGTGAAGGCCGCCGGCTCAGCGCCCGGGGCTGCGGAGATTCACGTCACCTCTGATCCCGAAACGGTGGCCGCCGCCGATCGCATCGTCCTGCCGGGCGTCGGCGCCTTCGCCGCCTGCCGCGGGGCGCTGATGGCCAGGCCTGGCCTTGTCGAAGCGATCACCGAAGCGGTGCAGACCCGCGGCGTCCCCTTCCTGGGGGTCTGCGTCGGCATGCAGCTGCTGGCCAGCCGCGGCCTGGAGTTCGGCGAGACCCCCGGTCTCGACTGGATTCCCGGCGAGGTTCGCCGGCTCACGCCCGCCAGCCCCGCCTGCAAGGTGCCGCACATGGGCTGGAACAGCCTGGACGACATCAGCCCGGCCGGTCGCGCCCTCGGCCTCGTCGCCGACGGCGCCATGTATTTCACCCACTCCTTCGCCTTCCACGCGGCCGACCCCGCCGATGTGGCCGCCTTCACCGATCACGGGGGCCGGTTCGCCGCCGCCGTGGCGCGGGGCAATGTGGCGGGAGTTCAATTCCACCCGGAGAAGTCGCAGTCTGCCGGGCTTTCTCTCCTCGCGCGCTTTCTGGAGTGGCGACCTTGATCCTCTATCCGGCCATCGACCTGAAGGACGGCCAGTGCGTGCGCGTGCTGCACGGCGTCCTCGACACCGCCACGGTGTTCAACACCTCGCCCGCCGACCAGGCCCGGCAATGGGCCAATGCCGGCTTCCCGTGGATTCACGTGGTCGACCTGAACGGCGCCGTGGAGGGCAAGGCGGTCAACGCCGCCGCCGTCCAGGCCATCCTGGAGGCGGTCTCGGTGCCGGTGCAGCTGGGCGGCGGCATCCGCAGCCTGGCCGATATCGAGGGCTGGATCGAGGCCGGCGTCAGCCGGGTGATCCTCGGCACCCTGGCCGTGCGTGAGCCGCAGGTGGTGGTGGAAGCCGCCCGGCTTTGGCCCGAGCAGATCGCCGTCAGCGTCGATGTCCGGGGCGGCAAGGTGGCCGTCCAGGGCTGGACCGAGGATTCCGATCTCGACGCCGTCACCGTGGCCAAGCGTTTCGAGGACGCCGGGGTCAGCGCCCTGATCATCACCGACATCGACCGTGATGGCGCGCTCACCGGCTTCAATGTGGATGTGTTCGGGGCCATGGCCGATGCGGTGGACATTCCCGTGATCGCCGCCGGCGGCCTGGCCAGCGTCGAGGACATTCATCGCCTGCGCGCCCGCAAGGGCCGGCCGATCGCCGGGGCCGTCCTGGGCCGGGCCCTCTATACCGGCGCCATCAAGGCGCCCGAAGCCATCAAGGCCGCAGCCTGATGCTGAACCTGCGCGTCATCCCCTGCCTGGACGTCAAGGACGGCCGCGTGGTCAAGGGCGTGCAGTTCCTGTCCCTGCGCGACGCCGGCGATCCGGTGGAGCAGGCCAGCGCCTATGACGCGGCCGGCGCCGACGAGCTGATGTTCCTCGACATCACCGCCAGCCATGAGGGCCGCGGCGCCATCCTCGACGTCATCGCCCGCACCGCCGATGTCTGCTTCATGCCGCTCAGCGTCGGCGGCGGCATCCGCGCCGTGGAGGATGCGCGCCGCCTGCTGCTGGCCGGGGCCGACAAGATATCGGTGAACACCGCGGCGGTGGAAAACCCCGACCTGATCAGCGCCTGCGCCGACGCCTTCGGCTCCCAGGCCGTGGTCGCGGCCATCGACGCCAAACGGACCGAGGACGGCGCCTGGCGGGTGTTCATCTATGGGGGCCGCAAGGACACCGGCCTGGACGTCATCGACTATGCCCGCCTGGCCGTGGAGAAGGGGGCCGGCGAGATCCTGCTGACCTCCATGGACCGGGACGGCGCCAAGTCCGGCTATGACATCGAACTTCTGCGCGCCATCACCTCGGCGGTCAGCGTGCCGGTGATCGCCTCGGGCGGCGCCGGCTCGGCCGCCCACATGGTCGAGGCCGCGACCCAGGGCGGCGCGGATGCGGTTCTGGCCGCCTCCATCTTCCATTTCGGCGAGGTCTCCATCGGCGAGGTCAAGCAGGCCATGGTGGCGGCGGGTCTGCCGGCCCGCCTGACCGGGTCGGAGATGCGCCGCGACGCCGCGGCGGCCTTCTCATGAGCCGGCTGGCCGAGGTGCTCACCCGTCTTTCGGCTGTGATCGAGAGCCGCAAGGGCGGCGATGCCGCCGCCTCCTACACCGCCCGGCTGCTCGCTGAGCCCGCCCTGGCCGCCAAGAAGCTGGGGGAAGAGGCCGTCGAGACGGTGATCGCCGCCGTCCAGGGCGACGCTGACGCGCTGGCCGCCGAGAGCGCGGACCTGCTCTATCACTGGCTGGTGGTGATGGCCGCCTCAGGGGTGTCCCTGGATGAGGTGGCCGCCAGGCTGGAGGCCCGGGAGGGCGTGTCCGGCCATGACGAGAAGGCCAGCCGCAAGGGCTAGAGCATTAGGGCTTGGGGGGCGGCGGCTTGTTCTCCAGCAGCAGCTGACCCTGGGTCTGCACCCGGCCCTTGATCTTGCCGGCCAGCATGGCCAGCACATTGGGCAGCTTGATCTCCATCCGCACGGCGTCGGACAGGACGTCCAGATGGCCGCTGATGGTCTGGCCCAGCACAGTGGCGGAGAAGGCCATCCGATCGCCGGTCCACTGGCGGGTGACCTTGGCGCCCTCGCCGACCTGGCCAAGAATCTTCTCGAACCCCTCTTCCAGCCGGCGGCGCGCCTCGGCGGCGCCCAGGGTGTGGGGTATGTCGATGGTGACAGGCTTCATGGGCGGACCTCCCTTAACCTGATCAGTCTAACCTGGAATCTGGCTCTGCGCTCACCCTCTGGGTTTGCGCTTCAGCGCCACATAGAGGGCGCCGCCGCCCCCGTGGCGGCGGTGGGCCTCCGACACCCCGGCGACAATGGGGCGAAGGTGGGCCGCGGCCAGCCATTCCGGGGCGGCCCGGCGCAGGGCGCCGTCGCCGGTCCCGCGGGACCCCTTGCCCGTAATCACCAGCACCGCGCGGTGACCCTCCTCCCAGGCACGCAGCAGGAAGGCGTCCAGGGTCGCCCGGGCGGCGTCATAGGTCAGGCCATGCAGGTCCAGCCGCGCGGCGATCGGATCGCGTTCCCGCACGATGCGGTGGTGGCGGTTGGGCTCGATCAGTTCCGGCCCAGGCCAGGGGGCCGGCGGTTTTGGCCGGGCCGCCGGCGAGGGCCCTGGCGGCGTGCGCTTGGGGGGAAGCTTGCCCGGGGGCGGCTTACCGGGGGCGGTCTGGGCCGGCGGCGCAGGCTGCACGGGCTCGGCGGGGGCGGAGGGCGTATGGCGTCCGGGCAGAGGGTGGAGGGTGGCGGCCACGACCGACCAGAGCCTGTGCTCCTCAGGCCGAAGCGGGCGTTTCATGGGGCCGGGTCTGGCCCCACCCGGGGAACCAGCCGGACCATGCGCAGGGTGTGGCGGACCCGTCCCGCCTCCACCCCGGCCTCGGGCCCCGAACCCAGATAGAGGTCGGCGCGGACCTGGCCCTTGATGGCGCCCCCGGTGTCCAGGGCGACCACCAGCCGTCGGTAGACGGGGAAGGCGCCGGTGAGGATGGGGGCGGAGGCGTCGATCCAGAACAGTTCGCCCACCCGGTGCTGTGTCAGGTCCACAGCGATGGCATGGTCGGGGGGCAGGGGCACCCCGGCCGCCCCGACGGGATGCAGGCCGTCGTCAGCCTCCAGCCGGAACCATACATAGCGACGGTTCAGCCGCATGATGGCCTCGGCTTCTGGCCCGCGGTGAGCCGCCAGCCAGGCGCGGATCGCCTCGCCCGAGGTGTTGTTGGCCGCCAGGAGGCCGCGGTCGCGCATCGGGTTGGCGATGCCGGAAAAGGGCAGGTCGTTGTGGGCGGCGAACAGCACCTTGACCCGCTCGCCATCGGCGAAGGTCAGCACCCCAGACCCCTGGATCTGCAGGAAGAACAGCTCCTCGGGCCGCATCCAGGCCAGGACCTCGGTCGGGGGCGTCGCCTCGATCATCGCCCGGTCGGCGCGCCCGTAAAGGGCGGCGTGGTTGGCGGGCTTGGGCCGCACGGGGGCGCTGTATTCAGCGTCAGGGGATCTTCGGGCGGTATATTCGGGGGCGTAATAGGCGGTCAGCACCCCTTCGCCCGGCACCGGCTGCAGGCGGAAATTGGTTTCGAAAAAGGCCCGGGCCTCGTTGACCTCCAGGCGGGGATGGGACCGGGCCCGGCGGCAGACCTCGGCCTCGGCCGGCGCCCGGGCCACGCCGCAGGTGGCGCGGTAGGCGGCGAAGGCCTCGGCGTGGTCGGCCTGCGCCCAGCCGGTCAGGCTAGAGACATCCAAGGTCGGCGCGGGCGCAGGTTGTGACGGGGTCGGCGCCGGGCGCGGACCGGGCGCAGGAGTCTCCTCAGGTCCCCGCGCCGTGGCGCAGGCCGACAGCAGGAGGACGCCGCACAGGGCGCCGACCAGACGGAACCGCACGGCCCTAGGCCTCCGCGGCGTCGACGTGAACAAGCGTCCAGTTGGGGTCGCGACTCTTCAGATTGCGCTCAAAGGTCCAGAGCTCGGCCGTGCGCCGGTCGTCCACCGCCTCGCCCCGGGCGTCCTTGGTGCGGCTGCGGATCTCGGCCAGGAAACGCACGGTGACG
The DNA here is from genome assembly GCF_030651755.1 of Phenylobacterium sp. Lineage (GTDB taxonomy): Bacteria > Pseudomonadota > Alphaproteobacteria > Caulobacterales > Caulobacteraceae > Phenylobacterium. Next base: position 66,648 of record NZ_JAUSBZ010000152.1, read on the forward strand.
CGGGCGGCGTCGCCCACCACCTCGGCCTTCTCCATGTCGGACCGGGGCGGGTGCAGAAACTCCACGGTCTCGGTGCGGCCCTCGGTCTCCCGGGCCGTGATCGCCGACTCAAAGGCCGAATAGACCTCGTCTGACAGAAGATTGCGCAGGGTGTCGCGATCGCCGGCGGCGAAGGCGTTCACGATCATCTCATAGGCCGCCTTGGACCCGTGGAGGAAATGGCTGAGGTCAAAGGCCCCGTCCCGGGCGCGGATCGCCGCCAGTCCGGTGAGCGCCACGCCCTCGGCCTCTTCGATGGACTCAAGGACACGTTCAGGCGCGCGCGGCGCGCTCGGCTGGGCTTCTCCGGCCGGCTTGTCCTCGGGCTGGCGTCCGACACGCCGCCCCAGCACCGAATAGAGCTGGTAGAGGACGATGGCCGCCAGGGCGGCGAAGATGATCAGCTCCAGTAGGGGCAAACGGGTCTCTCGCGGGCTTCTGTGGGCGATCAGGCCATAAATACGGCCCTTGTGTTGATATATAGTCGGTCCAAACGCCGTCGTCAGGAGCGACGTTGCATCAGGCTAGGCGCCATGTTAGCAGCCCGCGCCAGGAAAGGGCGGGTTTTCCCGCCAAAAGAGTGGTCGGCCCCGGCGCTGACCCGGCATCCCAGAACGGACAGACCCCCATGACCGACACCGACGCCGCCGCCCCCGACGGCCAGCCGAACGGCGCTGAGGCCTTTGTTCCGGGGGTGCGCATCCTGGCCCAGTTCATCCGCGACCTGTCCTTCGAAAATCCCCGGGCGCCCGACGCCCTGCGCGGAAACGGCGCCCAGCCGCAGATCGATCTGGGGGTCGAGATGAACGCCCGCGGACGCGAGGACGGCCTGTTTGAGGTGGATCTGAAGCTCTCGGCCCGGGCGGCTCGGGAAGATGGGCCGGTCTTCCATGTGGAGCTGCTCTATGGCGGCGTCTTCCAGATCAACGGCGTGGCGCCGGACGATCTGGAATCTGTCCTCTTGGTGGACTGCCCGCGGTTCCTGTTCCCCTTCGCCCGTCGGGTGATCGCCGATGTGACCTCGGACGGGGGCTTCCCCCCCTTCCTGTTGGACCCGATCGATTTCGCCGGCGTCTATGCGGCGCGCAAGGCCCAGGGCGACCTGTCACAGATGGGCGAGATCGGCCACGCCTGACCCCGGGGCCTGAGCCCCGTCGTCTTCAGCGGCGCCCTTCGGGGCGCCGTTTCTGTTTGGGCCCGTCGATTGGCGCTCTACAGCCCGTGTTTCTTCCAGAGCAGGTCGGACTTGACCTCGTCCCGGATGAAGGCGGCATGGCGTTCGCGCTCCAGGTCGCTGGCCTGAACCGTCAGGGGCCTCGGCCTTGCGCCGTAGCTCGCCTGGCGGGCGGCGCCGACCGCCTGGGCAACCATGGCCGGGGCCAGTTCCAGGCGCCGCTCGCGACCGCCCTTCAGCTCCAGATAGACATCAGCCAACAGCCGGGCGTCGATCAGCGCCCCGTGCTTCTCCCGGTCGGCCAGGGAAATCTTGAACCGTCGGCAGAGGGCGTCGAGGGAATTGGCCATGCCGGGGAAGCGGGCGCGGGCCAGCACCAGGGTGTCGACCCAGCGATGCTCGATGATCTCGATGCGGCCGCACTGGCCCAGCTCGAAATTTACGAAGGTCCGGTCAAAGGCCGCATTGTGGGCGACGATGGGGGCGTCACCGACAAAGTCGAGGAAGGCGTCCACCACCTCCGGGGCCTGGAACTTGGGCTTGCCGCGAAGAAAGTCCGCCGAAAGGCCATGCACCTTTTCGGCCTCTGGCGGCATGTCCCGCTCAGGATCAATATAGCAGTGGAAGGTCTTGCCGGTGGGAACGAAGTCCTCGATCTCCAGGCAGGCGATCTCCACCAGGCGGTGGCCTTCCCGGGGTTCAAAGCCGGTGGTTTCGGTGTCGAGGACAATTTCGCGGGCCATGGCGGTTCAATGGCCCGGTTCGGTTTGAGCTTCAACCGACCCTGGCCCCGGGGCCGCATCGGCCCTTGCGCGCAGGGCGTTCACAATTTCCGTGACCTCGCTTCGGGCGTGATCCAGGCCACGCCCGGTGTCGACCACATAGTGGGCCCGGGCGCGTTTCTCGGCGTCCGCGATCTGCTGGGCGAGGATGGCGTCCAGCCGCTCTGGCGTCATGCCAGGCCGGGCCAGCACCCGTTCGCGCTGCATCTCGGCCGGGGCGCTGACCACCACCACGGCGTCCATCCGCGCGTCCCCGCCGGTCTCGTAAAGCAGGGGGATGTCCAGGACGACCATGTCGGCGCCCTTGGCCTGGGCGTCGGCGAAGAAGGTCTGGCGGTCGAGGCCCACCAGGGGGTGGACGATGGCGTTGAGCCGTTTCAGGGCCTCGGGATCGCCGAGCACCTGCTGGCGCAGCAGCTCCCGGTCCACCGCGCCGCCCTGGACCACGCCGGGAAAGGCCTCGCCCACGGGCGCCACCGCGGCGCCCCCGACGTCATAAAGGTCATGCACCGCGGCGTCGGCGTCATAGACCGGGATCCCGTGCTCCCGGAACATGGCCGCGGTGGTGGATTTCCCCATGCCGATGGAGCCGGTCAGTCCGATGATCCGCATGTGGCCTCAGATCCTCTCGTTCAATCCCAGAGTCTTCAGCGCCAAGGCGCGGACGTCCACCCCCGCCGGCGGCCGAACCCCGAAGAAGGCGGTGAAGGAGGGAACGGCCTGACCGATCAGCATGGCCAGACCATCAACCGTTCGACGGCCCTCCGCCTCAGCCTGGGCCAGGAAGGGGGTCTGTAGCGGCTTATAGACCATGTCCATCACCACGCAGCTGGCTGGGGTGGCGGCGATGGGAACCTCCAGCGCCCCCTGGCCGGTCAGGCCGGCCGAGGTGGCGTTGATCACCGCGCCGGCCCCGGCGAAGGCCTGTTCGGCGGCGTCCAGCCCGAGCGCCGCCACCCGTCCGCCAAGGCTAAGGGCGATGGTTTCGGCCCGGGCGACAGTGCGGTTGAGAATACGGACCTCCGGCGCGCCCGCCGCCAGAAAGGCCGCCGCGGCGCCGCGGGCCGCCCCGCCGGCCCCCAGTATGACCACCGGCGCCGCCGTGGGATCAAACCCCGGCGCCTGGCTGGCGAAGGCGGCCAGCAGGCCTGCCCCGTCGGTATTGTCGGCGATGATCCCGCCATCGGTTTCGAACAGCAGCAGATTGGCCGCCCCGGCGGCCTGGGCGGCCGCGCTTGGCGTATCAGCCAGGGCCAGGGCCTCCTCCTTGAAGGGGAGGGTGACGTTCAGGCCCCGGATGGCGCCTCCCCGAAAGCCGGTCACCAGGGCGGCGAACCCGGCCTCCGACGGGCTGAAAGGGACATAGACGGCGTCGAGGCCGGCCGCGGCGATCCAGGCGTTGTGGATGATCGGGCTCAGGGAGTGACGAACCGGCGCCCCGACCACGCCGGCGACCAGGCCCGCGCCGGTGAGGCTCGAGCTCATGGAATCAGGCCCCCGTGCCGCCGCAACTGATCGAGCAGGCCCATCATCGGCAGGCCCAGTATGGCGAAATAGTCCCCCTCAATCGCGGAGAAGAGCTGAACCCCCGGGCCTTCGAGACGGTAGCACCCTACAGAGCCCAGAAGGACTTGCCCTTCCTCGGCGAGATAGGCGTCAAGGAAGTCCTCGGAAAAGTCGCGCATGACCAGGGTGGCGCTGGCGGTCTCCGACCACAGGACCTCGCCGTCCTTCGCCAGGGCCACGGCGGCGTGCAGGAAGTGCGGCTTGCCTCTCAGGGCCAGCAGGCGGGTTCGGGCCTCACCGAGATCGGCCGCCTTGTCGTGGAGGTGGCCCTCAAATTCCAGGGTCTGGTCGGCGCCCACCACCAGACCCGGCAGGCGATCGGAAACCGCCAGGGCCTTGAGCTCGGCCAGGGCCAGGGCGACGGCCTTCGGGCCACCCCCCTCAGCCAGGATGCGCGCCTTCACCAGGTCTTCGTCGACACCGGATACGGTCTTGTCGAACATGATCCCCGCGCCGGACAGGATCTGGCTGCGGGCCGCGCTCTGGGAGGCAAGGATGATCGGGGTCATCCCAGTATGTCCACCTGGCGGCCAGAGGTCAGCAGGTTCATCACCGCGGCGGCGGTCTCTTCCACCGAACGGCGAGTGACATCGATCACCGGCCAGCCCTGGCGTTCATAGAGCCTGCGGGCCATGACGATCTCGTCGCGGACCGTATCCACATCGATATAGGCCGAGGTGCGGTTTTCCTTCAGGCTGAGCAGGCGGTTGCGACGGATCTGGATCAGCCGGTCGGGGGAGATGGTCAGGCCCACCACCAGGGTGTTCTTCAGCTGCAGCAGTTTGTCCGGAATGGCCTGCGAAGGCACCAGCGGCACATTGGCCGCCCGCACCCCCCGGTGGGCCAGATAGATGCAGGTGGGCGTCTTTGAGGTGCGCGACACCCCCACCAGGACCACATCGGCCTGTTCCAGATCCTGGCCGCCCTGACCATCGTCATGCCCGATGGCGTAGTTCAGGGCGTCCATGCGGTTGAAATAGTCGTGGTCCAGGGCGTGCTGGGCGCCGACCCGGGTCGAGGTGGTCAGGCCAAGATAGCGCGACACCGCAGAAACCAGGGGGTCCAGGGCGGCGATACAGGCGATCTCCAGACGGCGGCAGCCCTCTTCCAGGGCCGCGCGCAGCTCCGCGTCGACAATGGTGTGGATCACCAGGCCCGGCGCCGATTCGATATCGGCCATGGCGCGGTCCAGCTGCCGCTGGGACCGGACGAGGGCATAGATGTGCTCGATGGGCAGGACGTCGTCGAACCGCGCGCAGACCGCGCGGGCCATGGCGTTCAGCGTCTCCCCGGTGGAGTCCGACACCAGGTGCAGGTGGAAATAGGTGGCGATGCGCGGGTGGGTCATACCGGGGCGGCGGCCTGCGACAAAATGCTCTTGGGGACGAGGGAGTCGATAAGTCTCTTAGCTGAGGCGCACAGGCTTGGGGATAGGCGGCGAATTATACCGACGACAAAGGCCGGTCCGACAGAGGGCGGGAAAAGCCGGGCCGTTGGCCCATTTTGGCGCACAGGATCATCCGCCCGGGAAAACCTTAACCAAAGGTAAACACAGCCCGCCCTGACTGCGGCCGGTCATCCTCAGGGCGCCGTCGGACGGGCGTTAAGAAATTGTTAAGGTTTGGCGGCCCCGCCAGGCGTTATGCCCACGACTCACAGGATCGGCCGGAGGTTTGGGACAAGGGGCGCAGAAACTGTGGGGAAGGTCGGTATGACCTTGGCCATAGGGGCTTATCCCCGGGTCTGACCGGCCCTACCGCTTCTTCTTCTCAAACAGACTCTATCTTTCAGGAAGAGGGCGGGTCCCTGAGGAGAACTCTGCGGGCCAGTCCCGCCTGGGCACTTGAGCAGGACGTCCTGAACGGCTTTAAGGCTTGGCATGAGCGACACTGCAAAGCCCCGCCTCCTTCGCGCCCTGGCCGGCGAAACCCTCGAGCGTCCGCCGGTCTGGTTCATGCGCCAGGCGGGCCGGTCCCTGCCGGAATATCGCGAGCTGCGCACCAAGGCCCCGGACTTCATCGCATTTTGCCACAATCCGCAGATGGCGGCCGAGGCGACCCTGCAGCCCATGCGGCGGTTTCCATTGGATGCGGCCATCGTCTTCGCCGACATCCTGCTGCTGCCCAAGGCGCTCGGTCAGAAGGTTTGGTTCGAGACCGGCGAGGGGCCAAGGCTCGGCGAACTGCCAGCGCTTTCGGCCATGGAGGCCGAGATCGAAGCCTCGACCGGAAGACTTTCCGAGATCGGGGAAACCCTGACCCGGGTGCGGGCGGAACTTGAGCCGGAGCGGGCTTTGATCGGGTTCGCTGGCGCCCCCTGGACCGTGGCCACCTATATGATCGAAGGCCGGGGGTCGGACCGTTCGGGCGCCCGGACCTATGCCTATCAGAACCCGGAGGACCTGGACCGTCTGCTGGACATCCTGGTGGAGTCCACCGCCCGCTACCTGGTGATGCAGGCCAAGGCCGGCGCCCAGGCGCTGAAGCTGTTCGAGAGCTGGGCCGAGGGCCTGGCCGAGGACGTCTTCGAGCGGATCGTCATTCGCCCCCACGCGGCGATCATCGAAAAGGTCCGCGCCGCCGGGATCGACACCCCCTTCATTGGCTTTCCCCGCGGCGCTGGCGCCCTGGTGGACAACTACGCCGCCAAGGTTCCGGTGCAGGCCGTGGCCCTCGACACCCAGGCCAGCGCCGCCCAGGGCCAGAGGATCCAGGCCGGCGGGAAGGCGATCCAGGGGGCTCTCGACAATCTGCTGCTGCGGGCCGGCGGCCCGGCCATGGACGCCCGCATCGACGCCCTGATCGAACAATGGGGCCAGGGTCCCTATATCTTCAACCTCGGCCATGGCGTTCTGCCGGACACGCCGGTGGAGCATATCGAACGCGCGGTCCGCCGCGTGACGGGGACCTAGATGAAGAAGAAGCTTGCGGTCGTCCTGTTCAATCTGGGCGGCCCCGATGGCCCGGACTCCGTCCAGCCCTTCCTCTTCAACCTGTTCCGCGACCCGGCCATCATCGGTCTGCCGGCCCCGGCCCGGTACGCCCTGGCCGCCCTGATCTCCGCCACCCGCAAGAAGAGCGCCCAGGCCAACTACGCCATCATGGGGGGCGGCTCGCCCCTGCTGCCGGAAACGACGGCGCAAGCCCAGGCCCTGGAGGCGGCGCTCTCCACCGCAGCGCCAGAGCTTGAGACCCGCATCTTCATCGCCATGCGCTACTGGAACCCCAGGGCCAAGGCGACGGCGGCGGAGGTGGCGGCCTTTGCGCCGGACGAGATCGTCCTGCTGCCGCTCTATCCGCAGTTTTCCACCACCACCTCGGCCTCGTCCCTGAAAGACTGGGCCAAGGTCTATCGGGGACCCGGCGTCTCCCGGGCGGTGTGCTGCTATCCGACGCAAGGCCAACTGGTCGCCGCCCATGCGGACAAGATCCGCCAGACCTGGGAGGCGGCGGGTCGGCCTGACAATGTTCGCCTTTTGTTTTCGGCGCACGGCCTGCCGGAAAAGGTCATCAAGGACGGCGATCCCTATCAGGCCCAGGTGGAGGCCACGGCCGCGGCGGTGGCGGCCCTGCTGCCGGACCTGACGGACTGGCAGGTCTGCTACCAGAGCAAGGTGGGGCCGCTGGCCTGGATCGGGCCATCCACCGAGGACGCCATCCGCCAGGCCAAGGCCGATGATCGGGGCGTGCTGCTGACCCCCATCGCCTTTGTCTCCGAACATGTGGAGACCCTGGTGGAGCTGGATCACGAATATGCCGAGATCGCCCACGAGATCGGCTGCGCCCCCTATCTGCGGGTTCCGGCCCTGGGGGTGACGCCAGACTTCATCGACGGGCTGAAGGCCATGGTGCTTGACGCCCTGGACAGCGGGGCCGACGTGGCGCCGGCCGGCGGCTGGACCTGTCCCGCCGCCTATGGGAAATGCGCCTGCAAGAGGGGGAGGGCGGCATGAACTGGTATGATCTGCTTCGGGGCCTGCACATCATCGCCGTGATCGCCTGGATGGCGGGCATGATGTACCTGCCCAGGCTCTACGCCTATCACACCGAGACCGCGCCGCCGGGCAGCGAGTTCGACGCCCACTTCAAGGTCTGGGAAGCCAAGCTCCTACGGATCATCATCAATCCTTCGATGGTGATCACCTGGATCTTCGGGATCAGCCTGATCCTCTATCATGTCTACGCCATGGGTCAGGGCTGGGCCTTCCTGCTGCAGCCCTGGATCGTTCTCAAGCTCGCCCTGGTGACCTTCCTGTCGGGCTGGCACGGCATGCTGGCCGGGGCGCGAAAGAAGATTGCGGCGGGCGAACGCCCCCGCAGCGCCAAGTTCTGGCGGGCCACCAATGAGATCCCGTTTCTGATCGCCATCGTCGCGGTGCTGGCCGTCACCCTGGAATTTGGCGCCCGCTGACCCCAGATGGGTTGAGACGGCCCTTGACCTCTGCCCCCCGCCTGTGGTTTTGCCTAGGCACACGCGGGAAATATCCCGCGCCCGCCTTTTCCGGCGCCGCGCGTTTCACGCCGACGGCCCGGCCCTCGAGACAACATAAACGGCGCCGCAGAGTTGGCGCCCCACCTCTCGTCCCCGCCCGCCCGGAGTCCGTCCGGCGGTGCGCGGCCCGACACATCCCCTCTCAGAGCTTTCAAAGACCCCGATGAGCGAAGACACCCAAAACGAAGTCCTGGACTCCCAGACCGACGACGACGCCGGCATGGACGCCGAAGACGAGCCGTCCCTGGCCTCTCAGGCGATCGCCGCCATGGGCCTGACCAAGATGTCGCTGCAGGAGTTGAAGGAGAAGTCCTCCTCCGATCTGCTGGCCTTCGCCGAGCAGATGGACATCGAGAACGCCAACTCGATGCGCAAGCAGGACATGATGTTCGGCATCCTGAAAACCCTCGCCGAAGAAGGCGTGGAGATTTCAGGCTCCGGCACCATGGAGGTGCTGCCTGACGGCTTCGGCTTCCTGCGCAGCCCCGAGGCCAACTATCTCCCTGGCCCGGACGACATCTATGTGAGCCCCTCACAGATCCGGAAGTTCGGTCTGCGCACCGGCGACTCCGTGGTCGGCGCCATCCGCGCCCCCCGGGAAGGCGAGCGCTATTTCGCCCTGGTCAAGGTTGACCAGATCAATTTCGAAGACCCGGAAAACGTCCGTCACAAGGTCCACTTCGACAATCTGACCCCGCTCTATCCCGAAGAGCGCCTGCGGATGGAGATCGACGACCCGACCCTGAAGGACCGTTCCGGCCGGGTGATCGACATTGTCGCCCCCCTGGGCAAGGGCCAGCGCTGCCTGATCGTCGCCCCGCCGCGGGTCGGCAAGACGGTGATGCTGCAGAACATCGCCAAGTCCATCGAGGCCAACCACCCGGAAATCTATCTCATCGTCCTGCTGATCGACGAGCGGCCGGAAGAAGTGACCGACATGCAGCGCACCGTGCGCGGCGAGGTCATCGCGTCGACCTTCGACGAACCGGCCACCCGCCACGTGCAGGTGGCCGAAATGGTCATCGAGAAGGCCAAGCGCCTGGTCGAACACAAGCGCGACGTGGTCATCCTGCTGGACTCCGTCACCCGCCTGGGCCGGGCCTACAACACCGTGGTGCCGTCCTCGGGCAAGGTGCTGACCGGCGGCGTCGACGCCAACGCCCTGCAGCGGCCGAAACGCTTCTTCGGCGCGGCGCGGAATGTGGAGCAGGGCGGCTCCCTGACCATCATCGCCACTGCCCTGATCGACACCGGCTCGCGCATGGACGAGGTCATCTTCGAGGAGTTCAAGGGCACGGGTAACTCGGAAATCGTGCTGGACCGCAAGGTCGCCGACAAACGCATCTTCCCCGCAATCGACGTGCTCAAATCGGGCACCCGCAAGGAAGAGCTCACCACGCCGAAGGACCAGCTG
>NZ_JAUSBZ010000157.1 GCF_030651755.1 Phenylobacterium sp.
ACGATCATCTCGCGGTCGCCGACGCCTCGCTTGACCAGGGGCAGCTCCATCACCCCTTCGGTGGGACGGGGATTGCCCATGACCAGGGCCCAATAGGTCTTCTGCGCCTTACGGCGGGCGAAGGCGCCGGCCAGCTTCGCCGCCGCTGACGGGGTCTTGCCCAGCACCAGGACGCCGGATGTGTCCCGGTCCAGACGGTGGACCAGCCGCGGCCGCTGCAGCCCCTCCCCCCAGGCGCCCAGGAGGCGGTCCACATGGTTCTTGGTCTTGGTGCCCCCCTGGACCGCCAGACCCGAAGGCTTGTTGAGAACCAGGACCTCTTCGTCCTCGTAGATGACCAGACCCTTCACATAGGCCACGTCACGGGGGTGTAGCTCGATGGTCTTGCTGTCGCCCTTGGCCGGCGCGTCCGGCAGGGGCGGCACCCGCACGGTCTCGCCCCCTTCCAGCCGGGTGTCGGGCTTGGCGCGGGCCCCGTCGATGCGGACCTGGCCCGAGCGGATCAGCTTGTGCAGCTGGCCCTGGGTGAGGTGGGGCCAACGGCGGCGGAACCAGCGGTCCAGGCGAACCCCGCCCTCGGCGGGATCGACCACCATGTTGCGGACTTCACGCATCAGGCGAACCTGCGCATCAGCATCAGACCTGCAAAGAGCGCCGTGATGGACAGCAGCACTGAGACCAGGACGTAGCCCAAGGCCTCGCCATAGGCGCGGCGCTCGATCATCAGCACTGTCTCGAAGGAAAAGGCCGAAAAGGTGGTGAACCCGCCCATGAGGCCAACCCCCACCAGGAGCCGTAGCCGCTCGTGATCGGTTCCACCCCGCTGGGCCAGCCAACCGATGAAAAGCCCCGTCAGGAACCCGCCGGAGACGTTCACGACCACCGTGCCCACGGGCCAACCGACCCCAAAGCGATGCACGCTCGCCAAACCGACCAGGTAGCGCGCCACCGCGCCAAACCCGCCGCCCACCGCGACCAGAAGGAGCTTATCCATGGCCCCTTATGCCGGGCCAGGCTTCGCCGCGCCACGTCAAGATTGCAGGATGGCCCTAAGCGTTCGGTCGCAGGGAGTCGCGGACGCCACGGGCGTCATAGGCGTTGGGGTCAGCAGGACGCTGTCCCTGCCCCATCACCACCTCCAGGCTCTGCACCAGGGCCGGCCCGCCGCCCAGGGAGAGGCTGGTGCCGACGCCGACGCCTATGGCGGTGCGACCGCCATAGGACCCGCCGCCTGTACCCAAGGAGACCCGCGGCCCGCCCCCGGGGCGTCCGGAGGAGGCGCGATCTGTGATTCGAAACCAGTCATAGCCCTCGGCCAGGGTCAGTTCGGCGGCCCGCAGCAGCGCATAGTCGGCCACCTGCTGGGGCGGGGCGCCAGGCCCCCCCTGATAGGTCACTCGAAAACGCCCAGGTTCGATCCGATATTCGGAAAACCCGGCGCCCCGGGGGCCATAGGCTGGCCCATAGGGCGTCCCCGCCATGGCGCAGCCGCCGAGGATGGCTAAAAGGGAGAGGCAGGCGAGAACACGCTTCATGCCGCCTATAACGTCCGGCCGCTACCGCTGTTCCGCTGGACCTCGCCGCTCGGGGAGGGTCAATCCCAGGGCCGCGCAAAACTCGCTCATGTCGGCCGGCGGCGGGGCTGTAATGCGGCGGCGTTCCCCGGCCGGGAGGGGCACATCCAGGGCCGCAGCGTGCAGCATCAATCGAGACGCCGGCCGGCCGCCCAGGCTGAGGGCTCCGCCATAGCGCACATCCCCGGCGATCGGTCGTCCGATGGCGCCCAGATGGACCCGAAGCTGATGCATGCGGCCGGTCTTGGGCGAGAGTTCCAGCAGGGCGGCCTCCGCGCCGACCGACAGGGTCCGATAGCGGCTCTCGGCCGTTTCGGCGCCTTCAGCCTCCGGAGAACAGATACGCATATAGGCCTCGCGCCCGATTTCCTCCCGGCGCATGGGCAGGTCGATCAGGCCCTCGGGGGGCTCCGGCGCGCCAGGGGTGACGACGGCCAGGTAGGTCTTGCCAAAGCGGCGGGCCATCATCGCCTTGCCCAGCGCCGAGGCGGCCGGCTTCGTCTTGGCGGTCAGGATGACGCCCGAGGTGTCCCGGTCCAGGCGGTGGATCAGTCTTGGCCTGGCCTTGCCTGGCTTGGCGAACGCCCAAAGGAGCTCATCAAGGGTATGGACTTGGCCGCGGCCGCCCTGGCTCGACAGCCCCGAGGGCTTGTTCAGCGCCAACAGGTCGTCATCCTCGTAGATCACCATGGAGCGGACCCAGGCGATTTCGTCGGCGGACAGGCGGATGGGAGCGGGCGCCTCTCTTACGGCGCGGGGTCCGGCGGGCCGGGTCATCCCTGGGACTTCCGGGCGCGAAGCTCCGCCCAACGATCAAGCCGCGCCTTGATCGGCCCCTCGGCCCCCTCGCCCTTGGGGCGATAGAAGACCGGGCGCTCCATGTCGTCGGGGAAGTAGTTCTGGCCCGAGAAGCCTTCCTCGGTGTCGTGGTCGTAGGCATAGCCCTTGCCATAGCCGAGGTCGCGCATCAGTCGGGTGGGCGCGTTGCGGATGTGGGCCGGCGGCATCAGGGAGCCGGTGTCCTTGGCCGCCTTTTGGGCCGCCTTGAAGGCTGCATAGACGGCGTTGGACTTGGGCGCGGTGGCCAAATGCACCACCAGTTGGGCCAGCGCGATCTCGCCCTCGGGGCTGCCCAGGAAGTCGTAGGTGTCCTTGGCCGCATTGGCGAGGACCAGCGCCATGGGGTCGGCCGCGCCGATGTCCTCGGCCGCGGTGCGGATCAGTCGCCTGGCCAGATAGAGCGGGTCCTCCCCGCCCCCCAGCATGCGCGCCAGCCAATATAGCGCCGCGTCTGGGTCCGATCCGCGGATCGACTTATGCAGGGCCGAGATGAGGTTGTAGTGTTCCTCCCGGTCCTTGTCGTAGGCCGGGCTGCGCTTCTGCAGGATGGCGCCCAGCTCCTTTGTCGACAGCGCCTTGGCCGTGCCGATGTTGAACAGGGTCTCAGCCAGCGTCAGCAGATAGCGGCCGTCCCCATCGGCCAACGCCACGAGCGCCTGGCGGGCCTCGGGCTCCAGCGGCAGGGAGCGGCCCTCGAAGGCCTCGGCCTTGGCCAGCAGCGTGGTGAGCGCCTCGTCGTCCAGGCGCTTGAGCACGAAGACCTGGCAGCGCGACAGCAGCGCCCCGTTCAGCTCGAAGGACGGGTTTTCGGTGGTGGCGCCCACCAGGGTGACGATCCCCTCCTCCACAAAGGGCAGGAAGCCGTCCTGCTGGGCGCGGTTGAAACGGTGGATCTCGTCGACGAACAACAGGGTCGACTGGCCGGCCAGCCGCCGCGCCCGGGCCTGCTCGAAGGCCTTCTTCAGGTCGGCCACGCCGGTGAAGACCGCCGAGAGCTGCTGGAACTCATAGCCCGCCGCCTTGGCCAGCAGCCTCGCGATCGTGGTCTTGCCGGTGCCGGGCGGCCCCCAGAGGATCATGGAGGCCAGGCGGTGGGCCTGGGCCATGCGGCCGATGGGACCGTCCTCCCCCAGCAGGTGGTCCTGCCCCACCACTTCGCCCAGGGTCTGCGGGCGCAGGCGGTCAGCCAGCGGCGAGGGCGCGTGCGGGGTCAGCCCAGCGGCTTCGAAGAGATCGGCCATCGGCGACTCATAGCAAATGCAGGTCGCCCTCGCCGCAACCACTTGGGGGCAGGCTCGACAGCCCGATGGGCCTAGCCGACGTCAGCTTTCGGCTCCGGGCGTCGGGACCACCTGCGACCCATTGCAAACCTGCCGGACGAGATGCATTTTCGAACGATGTCCGACCTAGACCAAGTTCTCGCTGACGCTCGGCGGTGGATTTTCACGCAGCCTGAGCCGCAGGAGGGCTCAGCTAGCTGGTATGGCTTCAACAACCTTCGAACGTTCATCGCCTCGCTGGAGGCCGACGCCTCTGCCCTTGGGCTTGAGCGAGCCTGCCACGCCCTGGGTTGGCACATCTCCGATCAGTACGGTGCTTACGAAGAGTTGCCGATTATCGCGCAGTTCAATGATCGCGTGAGGAGGATATCCAAAGAGATGCGACGGAGCGGCTAGGCCCGCTTTCCACCCATCTCATACACTCAGAACTTCGGCTTGAAGGCGAGCCTGGACAGAGCGACGGCCGCCTCCCCTAGAGCCGGAAGTTGGCGGTCACTGGCTGGCCGTTGCGCTGGATGGTCACCTGCCAGGCGCCGGCCTCGGCGCCGGCTGTGGCGACGGCCACCAGGTCGCGGACATTGCGGATGTCTCGGCCATTGACCGCCCGGATCATGTCCCCGGGACGCAGGCCGGCGTTCATGGAGAAGCCGCGGCCCACACGAACCACCATCACACCGGGTCCCTGGAAGGGATCGACCCCCAGTTCGTCGGCCACGGCCGGCGACAGATTGACCACGGTGGCGCCGTCGAAGGGGTTGCGTCCGCTCAACACCTGCTCGTCCCGGGCGGGCGTCGCCGGGGGCGCCTCGGTGCGCAGGCTGAGATCGGCGGCCGCGCCGTTTTCCCGGCGGACGCCCAAACGCAGGCTCTCGCCCAGGCGACGGGTGCCGACCGCGTAGTTGAGGCCGCCCACATCGCTGACCGCCTGCCCATCGACGCTGAGAATGACGTCGCCCTGGCGGAGACCCGCCCGGGCCGCCGCGCCGCCGGGCCAGATGTCGGCCACGAGCACCCCCTGCGGCGCGCTCATGCCGATGGAGCGGGCGATCTCGGCGGTGACGGTCTGGGTCCGCGCCCCCAGCCAGGGGCGCTCCACCCGCTGGCCGCCGCCGACGGCGGTCTCGACCACACGGCGCACCATGGCCGCGGGCATGGCGAAACCGACCCCGCTGGAGGTGCCCGAACGGGAGACGATGAAGCTGTTGATGCCGATCAGGTCCCCGTCCATGTCCACCAGGGCGCCGCCGGAATTGCCCGGATTGATCGCCGCATCGGTCTGGATGTAGCTGGCGGCGGCGTCCCCGCTGGGGTCGGCGGTGCGGTTGAGCGCCGAAATGATGCCGTTGGTCACCGTCTGGCCCACCCCGAACGGGTTGCCGATGGCCAGGACCAGGTCGCCGACCTGCGCGTCCGTGGTGTCGTCAATGGCCAGGACCGGCAGGCGCTCCTCGCCCAGCTCGATCTTCAGAACCGCCAGGTCGGTGCGGGGATCGGCTAACAGGAGCTTGGCCGGAAACTCCCGGCGGTCGGCCAGGGCGACAATGATCTCCTGACCGCCGGCGACCACGTGGTTGTTGGTGACGATCACCCCGTCAGCGCGAACGATGACGCCCGAGCCCAGGGAGCCCTCAACCCGCCCCGGAGGCGCGCCCAAGCCAAACAGATCCCAGAAGGGGTCGGCCTGACGCCGCACGAGGCGTTTGGCCGAGATGTTCACCACGGCGGGGGCCGCCTTCCTCACCACGGGCGCAAACGAGGTCTTCATGTCCGCCGCCGTTTCCGGGGGCGAGCGGGTCGGTTGGGCGAGCGCGGGCTGGGCCTCGCTACGGCCGGCCGGGTCGGTGCAGGCCGCCAGGAGGACGAGGGCCGAGAAGAGCAGGCGTGCGGCGCGCATGGCGTCTCCGTGGAACTGTCTGGCCTTGCCGTTTGGCGAAGCTTTCGGGCGCAAAGATGACGAGCCTATAGCACAGGGTTCGGCGGGGCGGCGGCGGGGGCGGCCAGCGGGGCCCGCGCGACCCGGGTTCCCAGGATCAGGGCGATGACCAGCAGGGCTGAGGCCAGATAGATGGCCAGGCCCGGCGCCTGCAGCTGGTCGGCGTGGCGGATCGACCAGGCGAAGGTCAGGCCGAACATGGCGGGGCCGACCATGGAGGCGATGCCCTGCAGGCTCTGATTGGCGCCCTGCAACTGCCCTTGCTGGTCCGGCGCCACACGACGGGTCATCAGGCCCTGGAGGCCCGGCATCAGGAAGTTCATCAGGGCGAAGACCGGCACGCCCGCCAGATAGAGCAGGCCCGTGGGCGCGAACCCGTACCAGGCGAACCCGATCGCCCCGGCCGCCGCCCCCAGCATCAGGGCGCCCCGCTCGCCGATGCGGGCCACGACCGGCCCCACCAGCAGGGTCTGGACGATCACGCCGGCCAGGCCGGTGGCCATCATGGCCAGGCCCATGACCGAGGGGCTCCAGCCATAGCGGTAGCCGGTATAGAGCACGAAGATGGCCGGCAGCACCGTGTGGGCCAGCTGGAACAGCAGGCCGATGGTGGCCAGGCCCAGCAGGTCGGGATGCGAGCGCAGCAGGCGCAGTGAGCCCAGGGGGTTGGCCCGGGCCAGATCAAAGCTCTTGGTGCGACGCTCCGGCGGCAGGGACTCCGGCAGGACGAACAGCCCATAGAGTCCGTTGATCAGGGCGAGGCCCGCGGCCACATAGAAGGGCAGACGCAGATCGATGTCGCCCAAGGCGCCGCCGACCGCTGGGCCGATCAGAAAGCCGAACGAGAAGGCCGAGCCCATCCAGCCAAAGGCCTTGGCCCGACCCTCCGGCGGGGTGACGTCGGCCACATAGGCCCCGGCGGTGGCGAAACTGGCCGCCGTCATGCCGTTGAGGATCCGCCCGACCAGCAGCCACATGAGATTGGGCGCCAGGGCGATGATGATGAAGTCCAGGGCCAGGCCGAAGATCGACACCAGCAGCACGGGCCGGCGGCCGATGCGGTCGGACAACAGGCCGAGCAAGGGGCCGCAGATGAACTGCATGGCGCCCCAGGTGACGGCGAAGACGACGTTCCACTCCGCGGCCTGGGCCGTGTCACCGCCGGTGAAGGCCTTGATCAGGTTGGGCAGGACCGGAATGATCAGGCCGAACGAGATGCTGTTCATCAGCGCCGTGGCGAAGATGAAGCCAAAGGCCGCCCGCCCGCCGCCAAATCGTCCGCTCACCGCGTTCATCGCCCCTCACCCCGCAACGCCACCACGCGTCCCCCTCGGACACTCAGAAACAAAAACGGAACGACCCCTACGCCCCTGTGACCCGGACGTCCAGGCTCGCCAACTGCGCCCGCCACCAGTCCGCCAGCCGCATCTGCAGGACCTGGTCGGGGAAGCCGTGCCGGGCCGCGCTCTCGGCGGGAACCCGGGTGAACCCTCGGTGTTCGACGCTGACCCGGGTCTCAGTCCCCATGGCCTGGAAGGCGACCTCCACCTCGGTCGTCAGGTCAGGGGGGAAGCTTGCCTGGCGCCAGGAAAAGACCAGTCGGGTTGGCGGCCTCCAGACGAGGATACGGCCGATCTCAAAGACCTTTCCGCTGGCCAGGGTCTCGGTGAGGCGTCCGCCCTCCCCGCCGTCAAAGGCCAGCCGGCCCGGGGCCCGCGGGGTGGTCTGGAACAGGGGGCTTGGTCGCCACCACTGATCGATTTCTTCCACGAACGCCTGAAAGGCCCGTTCCGGCGTCGCCTTCACCCGCAGGGCCACATAGACCTTGGACGTCAAGTTTCCGCCTCCAGATGGGCCTTGAGCGCCATGAGCTGAGCGCTCCACAGTTTTTCGCTCTCCTCCAGCCAGGACATCAGCTCCACCATCGGCTGCGGCCTCAGAGCGTAGATGCGCACTCGCGCGTCGAAGGCTGGGTGGGATTCCTCGACCAAGCCTGTCTGGCGCAGAGTCTTCAGATGGCGGCTCATGGCCGGCGCCGACAGTCCCACCGCACGGGCCAACTCCCCCGCCGGACGCGGCCGCTCCCGCAGCAGGTCGATCACCTGGCGTCGATGGGGATCGGCCAGGGCCGCCAGGGTCCGGTCCAGGGCCGCGCTCATCGGTTTTCCGTGGGGCGCAGGCGGGTCCGGGTTCCCAGCTTCTCATCCCAGTCGGCGATCGACATGGGCGCCACCGTCTGGCCGAACGACCAGATGTGCCCCTCAAGATCCAGCGCGATATAGCTGCGGTCGCCATAGGGCTGGGTCTCCAAGGGGCGGATGATCTGCGCCCCGGCTGACACCGCGGCTGCATGGTGGGCGTCGATGTCGCTCTCCATCTGCAGGTGGACCGACTGGGTGTTGCGGCCTCCGACGTCGCCGGGGACGGCGTGGCGGTCCGACCAGGCCTTGGCGACCCCAATGGTCTGTCCCCCGAACGCCATCTCGGCATGAACGAGGGCGCCGGCGCCATCAGTGACGTAGACTCGCGGCTCAAGCCCGAAGGCCGTTTCCAGCCAGAGATAGGCCGCCGCCGGGTCGGCATAGGAGATGTAGGGGGTGACCGCCGACCGCGGCGCCTCAGTCGTCCTGGCGTCGCCCTCGGAAACCTTTTCCACCTTCAGGCCCGTGGCGGCTTCCATCTCGGCGACCGGGACCGTCCGTTGCGCCTGGCTGAAGCACCAGACATGACCATCCAGATCCAGGGCGCGATAGGTTCGCGCGCCATAGAACTGGTCCTCCGGCGCCTGGGTGATCTCGGCGCCCGCCGCGCGGGCCTGGGCGCAATGGGCGTCGAGATCGAGGCTGGGCGGCAGCGCCAACCAGCAGAGTTGGGTGGCCTGGCCGTCCAGCGCCGCGGGGCTGACCAGGCGCGCAGGCCCCAGCGGTCCGCCGGACCAGGGACCGGCGACGCCGATCCGGGCGCCATGGAACCCCATCTCAGCGTGGGCCACCCCACCCTGCTCGTCAGTCAGCAAGGTGGTGACTTCAAAGCCAAACGCAGCCTCCAGCCAGTCCAGGGCCTGCCGGGGATCGCGATAGATGGGTGTCGCTGTGAGCTGCGCAGCGTCCATGGCGAGTTCCTTTCCCATTTCTAGAATAGTTCACCACATACACAATCATCTCGTCAATGGAAGGCCCGTCCGCCGCGACGCCGCCCCTCAGTCTGGCGCCAGGCCCGGCGAAAGGGCCACGGGGTCACCCCGGTTGGAGCGGCGCGCAGGGCCAGAAGGCGGGTCAATAGCCAGTAGACAGCCACACGCTCGATCCGCGGCAGTTCCACGCCAGACCGGAAGGCTGGCCCTGCTGCGCCAACGACCGCGGCCAGGGCGACTAGATCGCCGGACATGAAAAAACCCCCAGGCGTCGCCGCCCGGGGGTCTTCAGATTCATCGGATCAGCAGGACCTTAGTCCTCGCCGTAGACCTCGGCCTTGGGGCCGCTGTCCTTGCCCTTTTCGGACGGGTCGCGGTCCACGAACTCAATCACGGCCAGGGGGGCGTTGTCGCCGTAGCGGTAGCCGGCCTTGAGCACCCGGATATAGCCGCCATTGCGGGCGCCGTAGCGCGGGCCGAGGGTCGAGAACAGCTTGCCCACCTGCTCGACGTCACGGACGCGGCTGATGGCGATACGACGGGCGTGAAGATCGCCGCGCTTGGCCAGGGTCACCAACTTTTCGACGAAGGGACGCAGTTCCTTCGCCTTGGGCAAGGTGGTCACGATCTGCTCGTGCTTGATGAGGCTGGCGGCCATGTTGGCGAACATGGCGGTCCGGTGGGCGCTGGTGCGGCCCAGTTTACGGTGCGCATAACCGTGACGCATATGTGTGTCTCCTGGGCTTGCCGCCCGCCTGGCGCGCCCCCTTTTGTGGGGCGGCGCCTTGTCTCACCAATCCCAGCCTGCTCCCGCCTGGGTCATTACGAAGCGCTGGGACCCTCCACCGCTGGTGCGGCTTCCCGGGGCCCTGGCCGCCGAAGCGACCCGAAGTCAGCGCGGATAGGTCTTACATCTGGTCTTCGAACTTCTTGGCCAGGTCTTCGATGTTTTCCGGCGGCCAGTTGGGCACATCCATGCCCAGGTGCAGCGCCATGCCGGCGAGGACTTCCTTGATCTCGTTCAGCGACTTGCGGCCGAAGTTCGGGGTGCGAAGCATCTCGGCTTCGGTCTACTGGATCAGGTCGCCGATATAGACGATAGTGTCGTTCTTCAGGCAGTTGGCCGAACGGACCGACAGTTCGAGCTCGTCGACCTTCTTCAGCAGAGCCGGGTTGAACGGCAATTCCGGCTTGGCCTCGCCTTCGACCTTCTTCTTCGGCTCTTCGAAGGTGATGAAGATCTGCAGCTGGTCCTGGAGAATGCGGGCGGCATAGGCCACCGCATCGACCGGGCTCACCGCGCCATTGGTCTCCACTTCCATGATCAGGCGATCATAGTCGAGGCTCTGGCCCTGGCGGGTGGGCTCGACGCGGTAGGCGACGCGCTTGACCGGCGAATAGAGGGCGTCGACGGCGATCAGACCGATGGGCGCATCCTCAGGCCGGTTCATCTCGGCCGGGACATAGCCCTTGCCGCTCTGGACGGTGAACTCCATCCGCACATTGGCGCCGTCGTCCAGGGTGCAGAGCACATGGTCGGGGTTGAGAATCTCGATGTCCGAGGGGGTCTCGATCTGGCCAGCCGTCACCACGCCCGGACCCGTGGCGCGCAGGGTCATGCGCTTGGGGCCTTCGGCGTGCATACGCACGGCCAGTTGCTTGATGTTCAGCACGATGTCGACGACGTCCTCACGGACGCCTTCGAGGGAGGAGAACTCGTGGACCACGCCGTCGATCTGGACGGCGGACACGGCCGCGCCCTGAAGCGACGAGAGCAGCACACGCCGCAGGCTGTTGCCCAACGTCACACCAAAGCCACGCTCGAGAGGTTCAGCGACGATGCGAGCCTTGCGGCTGGCGTCGGAACCGGTCTCGATCTGCGGCTTTTCGGGACGGATGAGCTCGTTCCAGTTTCTTTCGATCACGGATGGGTGTCCCTAAACGCAGGATCGCCGGCCGCGAAACGCGGGCCGGCGTTGGGGGATGCGAAAGCCAGTCCTTAGACGCGCCGGCGCTTGGGCGGACGGCAGCCATTGTGCGGAATGGGCGTCACATCACGGATGGTGGTGATGGTCATGCCAACCGACTGCAGCGCCCGCAGGGCCGATTCCCGTCCCGAACCCGGGCCGGAAACGTTCACTTCCAAGGTCTTGACGCCATGCTCGGCGGCCTTGCGGCCCGCATCCTCGGCCGCCATCTGGGCGGCGTAGGGGGTCGACTTCCGCGAGCCCTTGAAGCCCATCATCCCGGCCGAAGACCAGGAGATGGTGTTCCCCTGCGCATCGGTGATGGTGATCATGGTGTTGTTGAACGAGGCGTTCACGTGCGCGACGCCGGAGGTGATGTTCTTGCGCTCACGCCGTTTGACGCGCGCCGGTTCTTTGGCCATCGGCTAAGCTCTCTTATTATTTCTTCTTGCCGGCGATCGGCTTGGCGGGGCCCTTGCGGGTGCGCGCATTGGTGTGGGTGCGCTGGCCACGGACCGGCAGCCCCTTGCGGTGGCGCAGGCCGCGATAGCAGGCCAGGTCCATCAAACGCTTGATGCTGACCGCCGTATCACGGCGCAGGTCGCCCTCGACAAGATAGTCGCGGTCGATGGTCTCACGGATTTGCAGGACCTCGGCGTCCGTCAGCTGGTTCACGCGCCGCGCGGGCTCGAGACCAACCTTCTGGACGATTTCGGCGGCCTTAGCCTGACCGATGCCGTGGATGTACTGCAGCGCGATCACGACGCGCTTGTTAGTCGGAATGTTGACGCCTGCGATGCGGGCCACTGGGGTAATCTCCTGGTCACGCAGAGATGCGCGAACGGCGCCTGGCGACCCTAAGGTTGCCGTGCGTCCTTCGCGCCCTTTCGCGGAAGCGCCCCGTTATATGGATCGTTGCGTTTCCGTCAATGGCGGAACGACACATTTCTGTGCGCTCCGATGGGCGAAGGTGAAGACTCCGGGTTGCGCCGGGGCCTTCGAATTGGGTTGCGTGGGTCCCGCGCGCCTAGGCGCGCGGAGCCCCCATGGCCCGGTCGATGGCCTGGGCCACCGCCTCGATCGTCTCCATGCCGTTCACCTGAACCAGTTTGTTCTGGTCCTGGTAGTAGGGCAGCAGGGGGGCGGTCTGGTCGTTATAGGCCCCAAGGCGAACCTTGAAGCTTTCGGGATTATCGTCGGGTCGGCCGGTTTCCGCATAGCGGCTGGCGATCCGATCCATCAGAGCCTGGTCGTCAACCTTGAGTCGGATGACCAGGTCAATCTTTGCGCCACGCTTGGACAGCATGGCGTCCAGGGCCTCGGCCTGGGCCAGCGTCCGAGGGAAGCCGTCGAAGATGGCGCCGCCGGCCTTCTCGGCCTCTGGCAGGCGTTCCTCGATCAGGGCGATGACGATCTCATCGGAGACAAGTTCGCCCCGCTGCATGATCCCCTCGACCCGCTTGCCGAGCTCAGAGCCCGAACTGATGGCGGCGCGAAGCATGTCGCCGGTAGATAGCTGGACCATGCCCTTCTCGGTGACCAGGCGCTTGGCCTGTGTCCCCTTCCCCGCCGCCGGCGGTCCGAACAGAATCAGATTCATTTCGAAATACCCTCCCCCACCGGCCGGAAATGGCGCGGCTTGTGCGAGCGGCCCTTGTCAGGTCCGTCCGCGACCGCCCCGCAGCTTCGACTTCTTGATGAGGCCTTCGTACTGGTGGGCGAGCAAATGCGATTGGATCTGGGTCACGGTGTCCATGGTGACCGTGACCACGATGAGGATCGATGTGCCCCCGAGATAGAAGGGCGCGTTGTAGAAACCGATCAAAGCCTCAGGCAGCAGACAGACAATGGTGATGTAGGCTGCGCCGATCACCGTCAGGCGGGTCAGGACATAGTCCAGATATTCCGCCGTTCGTCGTCCGGGCCGTATCCCCGGCAGGAAGCCGCCGTATTTTCGGAGGTTCTCGGCCGTGTCGTCCGGATTGAAGACGATGGAGGTGTAGAAGAAACAGAAGAAGACGATCAGCGCCCCGTAGAGGAGCATGAACAGGGGCTGGCCGTGCTGCAGCGCGCCCACGGTCCCGGGCAGCCACTGGGCCCAAGGCGGCAGGTCTGCGGTCGCCAGGAAGCCCATGACCGTCGTCGGCAGCAGCAGCAGGCTGGAGGCGAAGATCGGCGGGATGACCCCGGCGGTGTTGATCTTGAGCGGCAGGAAGGAGGTGTCGCCCCCCACCATGCGGTTGCCCTGCTGGCGCTTGGGATACTGGACCAGGAGTCGCCGCTGCGAGCGCTCCATGAAGACGATGGCGATCACCACGCCGATGGCCAGGGCCATGATCAGCAGCATGCCGACCCCGGACAGGGCGCCCGTGCGGGTCATGGAGAACATCTGCCAGACCCCCCGCGGCAGCACCGCGACGATACCGGCGAAGATGATCAGCGAAATGCCGTTGCCAACCCCGCGGCTGGTGATCTGCTCACCAAGCCACATGAGGAACAGGGTGCCGCCGGTAAGGGTGACCACGGTGGAGATGACGAAGAAGGGACCGGGGTTCTGAACCAGGCCCTGACTGGCGGAGAGGCCCATGGCGATGCCGAAGGACTGGAACACGGCCAGTACGACCGTCAGATATCGGGTGTACTGGTTGAGCGTCTTGCGACCAGCCTCCCCGCCCTCTTTCCGGAGCTTCTCCCACGGCGGATAGACCGCGCCGAGCAGCTGCACGATGATCGAGGCCGAGATATAGGGCATCACGTTCAGGGCGAAGATCGCCATACGTTCCACGGCGCCGCCGGAGAACATGTTGAACATGCCCAGAATGCCGCTGGCCTGGCCTTCAAAGGCCTGGGCGAAGGCGATGGGATCTATGCCCGGAATCGGGATGTAGGTTCCCAGGCGATAGACGATCATCGCCAGAAGGGTGAAACCGATCCGCTTGTGCAGCTCCGTCGCCTTCTGAAAGGCGCCGAAGTTGAGATTGGCTGCGAGTTGTTCGGCGGCCGAAGCCATTTAGATCCCCGCGTCTAAGAACCGGTCACACATAGGGGAGGCCCGGGCGCATGTCATCCGGCCAAGGCCAGAAGTGCGATGAAAGCGCCCCTGCCCCCGCCGGTCGCCTGGCGGGAAGCCGGTGCGCTCATGGGCGTCCGTCGGCCTCAGCCTTCCGATTCGGCTTCAGCCTGCGGGCGCAGGGTGGTCACCTTGCCGCCCGCCTTTTCGATCGCGGCGATCGCCGAGGCCGAGGCGGAATAGACGGTGATGTCGATCTTGGACGTGATCTCGCCCTTGCCGAGGAGACGGACACCGTCCTTCTCCCGACGCAGAACGCCCGAAGCCACCAGGGCCTTGGCGTCGATGGCGGATTTCGCATCGAGCTTGCCGGCTGCGATGGCCTGCTCCAGACGCCACAGGTTCACCTCAGCGAAGTCCTTCGCGCGGTGAACATTGAAGCCGCGCTTGGGCATGCGCATGTGCAGCGGCATCTGACCGCCTTCGAAGCCGGCGATGGAGACGCCGGTCCGGGACTTCTGGCCCTTGACGCCGCGGCCGCCGGTCTTGCCCTTGCCCGAACCCGGGCCACGGCCAACGCGCATGCGGCCCTTGACGGA
This sequence comes from Phenylobacterium sp., assembly GCF_030651755.1. GTDB lineage: Bacteria > Pseudomonadota > Alphaproteobacteria > Caulobacterales > Caulobacteraceae > Phenylobacterium. The sequence continues at coordinate 14,337 of NZ_JAUSBZ010000157.1, forward strand.
GCCTTCGCGGGGCGAAAGTTCATTGAGCTTGGTCATAGTCGCCTCTCCTGACGAGATCTGGCGCCGGGGCCAAAGCCCCGACTCGGCTGTAAACGAGACCCCCATATGGGGGCGAGGGTCTTGGGGTGGAAGGCCTAGAGCATGATGCGATCAGACGGAACCGTCTGATCGTTGAATCATGCTCTAAATCCTGAAGTTAGAGCGCGTATCGCTCCGATAACCGGTTCCCACTTATCGGTACGCGCTCTAGCCTTCCACCACCTCAACCATGTGCTGAACCTTGCGGATCATGCCCCGGATGGACGGGGTGTCGTCCAGGGTGGCGACGCGGCCCACGCGGTTCAGGCCCAGGCCCACCAAGGTGGCGCGCTGGTCCTTGGCCCGGCGGATGGGGCTGGCGGTCTGACGAACAGTGATGCTGGCCATATCGCTTATCCTTCGGCGTCGGCGGCGACGGCGCTTTCGGCCGAGGCGCCGTCGGAACGGCGGCCGATCACGTCGCTGACCTTCTTGCCGCGCTTGGCGGCGACCTGGCGCGGAGACGCCTGGGCCTTGAGGGCCTCAAAGGTCGCGCGCACCATGTTGTAGGGGTTGGACGAGCCCACCGACTTGCCGACCACGTCCTGGACCCCAAGGGTTTCCAGAACCGCGCGCATCGGACCGCCGGCGATGACGCCGGTGCCGGGAGGCGCCGCGCGGACCATCACCTTGCCCGCGCCCCAGCGGCCATTGCCGTCGTGGTGCAGGGTGCGGCTCTCGCGGAGCGGCACGCGGATCATGGACTTCTTGGCCTCTTCGGTCGCCTTGCGGATGGCTTCAGGCACTTCACGCGCCTTGCCATGACCAAAGCCGACCCGGCCCTTCTGGTCGCCCACAACCATCAGGGCGGCGAAGGAGAACCGACGGCCCCCCTTAACGGTCGCCGCGACGCGGTTGATGTGCACCAGCTTTTCGACGATGTCGCTATCGGCGCGATCGTCTGCGGGGTTGCCGCGATTGCGGTCCCGGCGATCGCCGCCGCCGCGTTCGTTTCCACGAGCCATTCGCTTACCCTTAGAAGTTCAAGCCGGCTTCACGCGCGGCATCGGCCAGCGCCTTGATCCGGCCATGAAAAATGTAGCCGCCCCGATCGAAGACGACGTCCTTGACGCCCTTTTCGATAGCACGCTGGGCGACCAGGGCGCCAACGCGAGCCGCGGCGTCCTTGTCGGAGCCCTTGGCCGGCTTGTCGCCTTCCAGGGACGAGGCCGCGGCCAGGGTTACGCCCCGTTCATCATCGATGACCTGGGCGTAGATGTTCTTGTCCGAACGGAAGACCGACAGACGCGGACGGCCGTTGGAGAGCGCGCGAAGACGCCGGCGATTCCGCTCGGCGCGGCGCTTGGAGGTGTCACGAGGAGAGAGCGCCATGGCTTACTTCTTCTTGCCTTCCTTACGACGGACCTTTTCGCCCGCGTAACGAACACCCTTGCCCTTATAGGGCTCGGGCGGACGGATCCGGCGAATGCGGGCCGCAGTCTCGCCGACCAGCTGCTTGTCGATGCCGCTG
>NZ_JAUSBZ010000160.1 GCF_030651755.1 Phenylobacterium sp.
GCGAGCCGTCCCTTGCAAGACTTTCGGGTCCGTCGGGACCTGGGACATCATCCCCGGCCTCAAAGGAGCGCGGTTCATACTCGCCCCGGCCCGGCGCGTCAATGTTTGCGCAACTTCCCCGCCGCCCGCAGCCATTCCGCCACAGTTTCGCCGCCCAGGCCCCCCAGCTTGGCCATAGCCAGTCGGATGGACCCATGACGCGCGGCGGAAGAACCCTGGCGGCCGCCGGCCTGGTGGTCGCCCTGCACCTGGCCGCGTTTCTGGCCCTGACCCGGATGGCGCCGGAGTCGCCCGCGACCGGTGATGGGCCGATCTTCGAGATCATGCTGGCGCCGCCGCTGGCCGCCCTCCGGCGTCGCCCGGACGGCAGCCCGGAGGCGCCGATTCGGGCCGCCCAACGCCCAATGACACCCCCGCGAGACGACCGCGGCGATTCGGCTGCGACGGCCCCCTCCCCCTTTCGCCCCGCGCCAGCGGCGGATCCCGAGGCCACCGCCCAGGCCGCGCGGCTCAGGAGCGCCTTGCGACAAACCTTTGGCTGCAGCCAGCCGGACATGTCGCGGCTGAACGAGGCGGAGCGGGCCGCCTGCCTTGAGCGCTTCGCCCGGGGGGCGGAGACTGCGTCCTATCGGCCGCCGCTCATGGACGGGGACAAGCAGAGGGGGCTGGAGCAGGCCGCCGCGCGAAAGGCCGCCGACCGCGCCTACCGCGACTCTGTCACGCCCCCGCTGGGGATCGACACCACCGGCGGCGGGGGCGCGATGAATCCCCTGCCTGATCTCTAGCGCCAACGGCGGGCTGATCAGAAGTCGATGAACTCTTTGAAGGCCGGGACCAGCGCGGTCCAGGTGCCGATGACGCTCTGAAGCTGTTCAGTCGTGGCGCCGAGCTCCAGGTCCACATCCATCTCGACGAAAGGATCCATGTCGGAGTCGAGATAGGCCCGGCCGAACCGCATCTCACGGTTCCACTCATTGATCTTCGCCAGGCCTGGCGAACGATTCATCTCGAAGCCGACGCCGAACTGGATGGTCGTGCAGCGTTCGCGCTCGCAGCCGTAGAAGTAGATGACGAAATTGGTGCCGTCGGTGGCGCTGCGGACCATGGGATCGCCCACGCCGTCCACATCGGCCTGGCCACGATAACCTTTGGCTTGCAGCACCTCGATCACCTCGGCCGCGGTCACGCCGCCCGGCGGCAGAGGGCGCGCCTGCGCCTGAGCGGTCCCCAGCCCCAGGGCGAGCCCGGCCACGATCCAAAGTCCACGCATGCCAATACTCCGTCTGGGCCAGGGCGCTGTCGTCACCCTCATTTCACAGCCCCGCTCAAACAGGAAGCGCGATCCGCGGGGACCCGGCTTCCTCAGGAGGCGGGAAGGTGCTTGGACAGAAACCCATCCAGCGCCTCCAGCATCCTCACCCGGCTCTGGGGTCGGTAGAAGTAGTGGTTCTCGCCCTCGAAGGTCAGAAGCTCGACGGTCTTCCCTGCCCGTTCCAGGGCGTTCTTCATCAGCACCGAGTGGTCGAGCAGCACGACCGTGTCCTGCTCGCCGTGCATCAACAGGATGGGCGCGGTGACCGCCGCGGCGTGGTTGGCCGGGGACGCCGCCACCATCTGCTGGCGGGAGGCGTTGGCCAGCTGGTCGCGGAAGCCGGTGAACATGCCCGAGTCACGGCCAGCGGCCCGCACCACATGCAACTGCAGCATCTGCAGGTCGGTGACAGGCGCGATGGCTGCAGCGCACCGGAAAGCGCTGGGGTGCAACGTGGCGCCCACCAGCGCGGCGTAGCCCCCGTAACTGGCCCCGACGATGCAGACCTGGCGCGGATCGATCACGCCCTCCGCCCCCAATGCCGCCACGCCATCCAGCAGGTCGGTCTGCATCTTGCCGGCCCACTCCCCGCGCCCGGCGTCCTCGAAAGCCTGACCAAATCCCCGAGAGCCGCGGAACTGGGGCCGCAGCACAGCATAGCCCCGGCTCGCCAGGAACTGGGTCAGATAGTCGAAGCGGTTGGTGTCTCGCGCCGCCGGTCCCCCGTGTGGCAGGACGATGAGGGGCAGTCCTGTGGCCCGCCCGCCCGGGGGAAGAGTGAGGTAGGCCGGTATCTCCAGCCCGTCGCGGGCCTGGTAGGTGATCCAGCTTGTCTTGCCCAATGGCGCCTCGGCAAGCTCCGGAAAGGACGATCCCAGCGGCGAGAGCTCCTTCTTGCCCCAGTCCAGCAGGTACCAGACCGGGGGCGAATCCGCGCCGTCAGCGACGATGACAAAGCGCTTGCGGTCCTGCGACCAGCTCACCAGCCCCAGGTCGCGTCCAGGAAGGGCGCGGCTGAGAAGGCCGTGCACGGCGCCGATCTCGGCGTCCAGGTACTGGACCTTCATGCTCTCACCGCCCGCCATCAAGGCGAGCGCCTGCCCGGTGTAGGGGTCGCGCACCAGTCTCGGCTGGTAGGGACTGGGATCACCCACACGCTCGATCTGGCCGTCCGATAGGCGATGGCGGATGACCTGTTGCCCGCCCTCATTGACCTGAAGGAGATAGACGGAGTCCTCAGGGTCAGAATAGCCGAGGTAGTCGCCGCCGGATTCCTCGCGCCAGATTTCGGTCCAGCGCCGCTGCCCCTTGGCGCGGGCGAAGACGCGGGCCTTGGCGATCTTGGGATCGACTTCGATCCGAACCCGGGCCTCACCCTCGGAGTCCGGTTCGAAATAGAAAGAGTCAAAATTGCCGTTCTCGACGATCCGACCATGTCCGGTGGCGGGATCGGCTCGCCAGAGCGACCATTTGAAGGTCTGCTCATCCCCCTTCTGGACGATCCGGCTGTCCACATTGGAGCGGTCGATGGTCTGCTGCAGGCCCATCAGATAGACGATCGGCTTGGCGCCGTGGACGACCCGTACGATGGGCTGGCCGGTCGCGTACCGGCTCGCATGGTCGTTGGACAGAAGGAGGGCGCCGACCTGGCCCTGGGCGCTGACCACCACATTGCGCTCGAAGCGCGCCTGACTGCGGGGGCCGAACTTCTCCCAGTAACCGACACGAACGATCACATAGTCATCGCCCGCCCAGTTGATGCTGACCGCCTCAATATCGCCCAGGGGCACCGTCTTGGCGCCTGCGTGATCCAGTGTGGCGATGTTCAGGGACCGGGCGCCTGCAGGCCCGCCCAGCAGCGCCACCCGCGAGCCGTCTGGCGAGATAGCCGCATCCTGGATCGCCTCCAGCCGGGCGAAGGCCGCCACAGGGGGCGGCGCGGCCACGGCCGCCGTCACGCCCACGGCCCAGGCCGCAAGCGCCATCATCAACAGTCTGCGCATGTAACATCCCCTCAACCCCAGGTGAGGTTAGCCGGACGCTGCGCCCAAGGTAAAGCTTGAAGGCCTAGGGCCAGGCACGAAGGGTCAGGGTGACGAAAAACGGCCCGGGGTCGCCCCCGGGCCGTCTGGTCGTCTCTCCCAGGCTCCTGTGCGGAACCTTGGGCCTTAGGTGTCGATGGTCTCGGCCTCAGCCTCGGCGGCGATCACCTCAGGCAAAGGCTCCATCACCGTCTCGCGACTGGCGGCCAGGGCCTCGTCGCGCTTGGCGGCGATGCGCTGGAGGTTCCGCAGATAGGAGCCCGTGCCCGCCGGGATCAGGCGACCCACGATCACGTTCTCCTTCAGGCCCTCCAGGGTGTCGCGCTTGCCCTGGACCGAAGCCTCGGTGAGCACGCGGGTGGTCTCCTGGAAGGAGGCCGCAGAGATGAAGCTGCGGGTCTGCAGCGAGGCCTTGGTGATGCCCAGCAGAACCGGCTGGGTGATCGCCGGACGCCCGCCACGGGCCTCGGCCTTGGCGCTCTCCTCGTCCACCTCGATCTTGTCGAGATGGTCGCCCTTGAGCAGGCCGGTGTCGCCGGTCTCGAGGATCTCCACCTTCTGCAGCATCTGACGAACGATGGTCTCGATGTGCTTGTCGTTGATGGGCACGCCCTGGAGGCGATAGACCTCCTGAATCTCGTCCACCAGGAACTCGGCCAGCGCCTCGATCCCCTGAATCCGCAGGATGTCGTGCGGATCGGGGTTGCCGTCGATGATGTACTCGCCCTTGCGGATCGTATCGCCATCGTGGACGGCGATATGCTTGCCCTTGGGGATGAGGAACTCGACCGGCTCGCCGCCGTCCTCCGGGGTGATCTTGATCCGGCGCTTGTTCTTGTAGTCACGCCCGAACTCGACCCGGCCGTCCATTTCCGCGATCACCGCGCAATCCTTCGGCCGGCGGGCCTCGAACAGTTCGGCGACGCGGGGCAGACCACCGGTGATGTCCCGGGTCTTGGCGCCCTCGGTGGGGATACGGGCCAGGACCTCGCCGGGCTTGGCTTCGTCGCCGTCGCCGACGGAGAGAATGGCCCCCACCGGCAGCAGGTAACGGGCCTCACCGCCGTTGGCGATGCGCTTGAAGGCGCCATCGGAGTCGATCACGCCCACGGCGGGACGCAGATCGCTGCCCTTGGTGGAGGCGCGCCAGTCGGTGACCACGCGGTTGGAAATGCCGGTGGCCTCGTCGGCCTCGTCGCGAACCGAGACATTCTCCACCAGGTCCTCGAAGCGGACGCGACCGCCCACTTCGGTGAGGATCGGGGTGGTGTAGGGGTCCCATTCGGCCAAGCGCTGACCGCGCTTGACCTTGTCGCCGTCCTTGACCTTCAGGCGCGCGCCATAGGGCGGCTTGTAGGCTTCACGGTCCTTGCCATCGACCTGAACGATGATCTGCAGGTTCCGGTTCATGACCACGAACTCGCCGTCCCCGGCCTGGACCACATTGCCGCCGATGACCTTCACCGAGCCTTCGTTGGCGCTCTCGAAGAAGGACTGCTCGGCCACCTGGGCGGTGCCGCCGATGTGGAAGGTCCGCATGGTCAGCTGGGTGCCCGGCTCGCCGATGGACTGGGCGGCGATGACGCCGACCGCCTCGCCGATGTTCACCGGGGTCCCCCGGGCCAGGTCACGGCCATAGCAGGTGGCGCAGATGCCGGTCTTGGTCTCGCAGGTCAGGACCGAGCGGACCTTCACCGACTGCACGCCGGCGGCGTCCACCAGCTCGATCATCTTCTCATTGAGATAGGTGTCGGCCGGGATGACCACCTCACCGGTGTTCGGGTCCTTGATGTCCTCGGCCGACGAGCGGCCCAGGATACGCAGGCCGAGCGAGACCAGAACGTCGCCGCCCTCGACCACCGCGCCCAGGGTGATGCCCCGGGTGGTGCCGCAATCTTCCTCGGTGATGATGCAGTCCTGCGCCACGTCCACCAGACGACGGGTCAGATAACCCGAGTTGGCGGTCTTCAGCGCGGTGTCGGCCAGACCCTTACGGGCGCCGTGGGTGGAGTTGAAGTACTCCTGGACGGTCAGGCCTTCCTTGAAGTTCGAGATGATCGGCGTTTCGATGATCTCGCCAGACGGCTTGGCCATCAGACCGCGCATGCCGCCAAGCTGCTTCATCTGCGCCTGGGAGCCCCGGGCGCCGGAGTTGGACATCATGAAGACCGAGTTGATCTCGGATTCACGACCGTCCGCGCCCTTCACCCCTTCGGAGATCTCGCGCATCATTTCGTCGGCGACGCGGTCTGTGGCCTTGGCCCAGGCGTCAACGACCTTGTTGTACTTCTCGCCCTTGGTGATCAGACCGTCGGCGTACTGCTGCTCGTACTCCTCGACCAGCTTGCGGGTTTCTTCGACGATCGGCTTCTTCCGCTGCGGGATGACGATGTCATCCTTGCCGAAGGAGATGCCGGCCTTGGCGGCTTCGCGGAAGCCCAGGCCCATGATCTGGTCGGCGAAGATGACCGTCGCCTTCTGCCCGCAGTGGCGGTAGACGGTGTCGATCAGATTGCCGATTTCCTTCTTGGTCAGGTTCTTCTCAAGCAGCTTGTGGCTGACCGCGGCGTTGAGCGGGAACAGGGCCGCAATCTTCATCCGCCCCGGCGAGGTGTCGATGATCCGGCGGACCACTTCGCCCTCGGGGTTCATCTCGGTGTAGCGGCAGCGGATCTTGGAGTGCAGGCTGACGACGCCTTCATTCAGCGCCGCTTCGATCTCGCCCAGGTCGGCGAACACCTTGCCTTCGCCCGGCTCGCCGTCCTTGACCAGGGACAGGTAGTACAGGCCGAGCACGATATCCTGCGACGGCACGATGATCGGGCGACCATTGGCGGGCGACAGGATGTTGTTCGTGCTCATCATCAGCACGCGGGCTTCCAGCTGGGCTTCCAGCGAAAGCGGCACGTGGACGGCCATCTGGTCGCCGTCGAAGTCGGCGTTGAAGGCCGTGCAGACCAGCGGGTGAAGCTGAATGGCCTTGCCTTCGATCAGCTTGGGCTCGAAGGCCTGGATGCCGAGGCGGTGAAGGGTCGGCGCACGGTTCAGCAGCACCGGGTGTTCGCGGATCACCTCGTCGAGGATGTCCCACACCGCCGGCTGCTCGCGCTCGACCATGCGCTTGGACTGCTTGACGGTGCCCGACAGGCCCTTGGCGTCCAGGCGCGCATAGATGAACGGCTTGAACAGCTCGAGCGCCATCTTCTTGGGCAGGCCGCACTCGTGCAGCTTCAGCTCAGGACCGACGACGATGACCGAACGACCGGAATAGTCGACGCGCTT
>NZ_JAUSBZ010000164.1 GCF_030651755.1 Phenylobacterium sp.
GCGACCGCGAGATGATCGTGCCCGCCGAAAAGGGTGATCCCGACGCCGATCCCGCCGAGACCGAGTTCGTGACCATCAGCCGGGCCGGACCCCGGGCGGCCTGGATGGCCCTGCGCCCGCACACCGGCCGGACCCACCAACTCCGCGCTCACATGAAGGCCATGGGTCACCCGATCCTGGGGGATCCGAAATATGGCGATGAGCCCTCGGCTCAGCTCTCAGGTCAGTTGAAGTTGCAATTGCACGCCCGGCGGCTGACCCTGCCGCATCCCTCCAGCGGCATGCTGATCCTTGAGGCGCCGCTCAGCCCGGAGATGAAGGCGGGCTTTGCGCGGTTCGGCTTCGACGAGCATGAGGCCGATCCCGAGCCCTTTGGCCGCAAACGCCGTTAGACCATGCCCAAAATGGGCGCCGCGGCGGCGCTGTCTGGGAAGACGGCGGTGTCCAGCGCCCGACGATCCACGCCCATATGCTCGGCCAGGACACCCTTGAACAGGCTGCGCAAATCGGTGGTCGGGGCGAGATCGCGGTTCTCGAACAGGCGCTCGGCGCGGAGGGTCGGCCAGTCCCCGATGATCCCGCCGGGCTTCAGGGCGCCCCCCAGCACGAGTGCTGTGGCGGCGGTTCCATGGTCGGTGCCAAGAGTGCCGTTGATCCGCGCGGTGCGACCGAACTCTGTCACCACCAGGACCACCGTGTCGCGCCAGCCCGCACCGAGACCCTCCTCAAGGCCGCCGACCAGGGCGTCCAGATAGGCCAGCCGCCGAGTCAGGGCGCCTGACTGGTTAGCGTGGGTGTCGAAGCCATCAAGAGATATGGCGACCATGTCCGCGCCACCGGCGCTCTGCATGAATCCCGCCACTGTGGCCCCCAGGCGGCCGGCGGCTTCGCGGCTGTCGCCCATCAGGGTCCGGGTGAGCCGGGCGGTCTCGGCTGGGCTGAGATCGCCGCTTTCGTCCTGCGCGAGACGGGCAAGATTGGCCTGCGCCAAAATCTCGGTCTTCAGGCCGCGGCCCAGCGCGGCGCTCAGCACGGGATCATTGGCATAGAGATCCTGTATCAGCATCGGCAGGCGGGCCTGGGTTTCAACCGCTCGACCAGGCGACCAGGAGGCGGTGGTGAGCGGGCCGCGCATGACCAGGGGCGCCACAGGCCCGACGGAGAGCCCTTCCACCGGAGTCCGGGCCGACAGGCTGGTCATGGCCCGATTGAGCCAGCCAGAGCTCACATCGCCGCCGGCGGCGGCCTCCAGACGGTCCTGGGCCGCGAAATGTGACCGGCTGGCCGCAGGCATGGCGACGGCCGGCGCAATCCGTCCCTGGCCCGCGGCTATCAGGCGGTGGACGGACTTGAGCTCCGGATGCAGGCCGAAGTCGCGATCGATCCTCAGCGCCTCATCAGTGATCGCCAGGTCCCGGCGCAGGCCGACATAGTCGCGATCGCCGATCGGCGGGCTGATCGACAGCCCATCGGCGGCGCCACGCAGAATCACCAGAACGAACTTCCTCTGCGCCTGCGCGGCGAAGGCCGCTGTCCCGATGAACTGCAGGCCCAGACCCAGCCCCGCGCCTGCCCCCAGCAGGCGGCGGCGGGACAGGGCGAGGGGAACGGGGGCATGTGCGCGGGTCATCGGCGTTGAAACTCCGGGCTCATCAATAGAAGGGCGAGGCCTTCGCCCCGGGACTCTGACCCGGCGATCGCCCGCGCGGTGACGGCGGACAACCGCGCGCCCAGGGCCTGGGCGGCGACCTCGGAGGGATCGCGATCGCCGATCGCCCGGGGTGCAAAGGCTTCGGTCCAGACCAGGCGCTTGATCAGCCCGTCGGGGGTGGCCCAGGCCGCCTCGTCCTCCGGCCAGCCCTCCGGGGAGGGGGCGTAGAAGGGCCGCTGGCCCATGGCGGTCAGCATGGAAAGGTCGCCAGGGGTCCGAGGCGCGGCGCCCGCCGCCCGCCAGCTGGAGATCATGAACTCGTAGGGCGTCTTGAACTTGGTCGGCGCCGGCGCCCAGGCCTCTGGAGCCTCGATCAGGGCCAGGGCCACCTGATCCAGGGCGCCGTCGGACCCCAGCCAGGCCTTTTCCAGGCGGGCGACGAGGGCCGGGGGCGGGGTGTCTGCGACGAAATGGCGGGCGATCTTGTGCGAAATGAAGCGCGCGGTCTGCGGCCGCCGGGCCAGGTCGCGTAGGATCGCCATGGCCTGATCTTCGCCCTGGACCTCGTAGCGGACGCCCATCACCGTCCGGGGCCCCGGCTCGTGGGCGATCTGCCGGAAATAGGTTTCGCCCACCTGCTCGGTGGGGGAATTGAACCCCCGAAAGGTCAGGCCGGTGAGGGCGCGGGCGAACTCGATGACATCGGCCTGGGTGTAGCCGCCGTCCACGCCCACCGTATGCAACTCCAGGATTTCCCGGGCCAGGTTCTCATTGAGGCCCGATCGCCCGGTCGCGTCCTTGCGCCGGGCCATCTGTTGGGCGAGGGGGCTGCCTGGCCCCACAGACCCGTTCTGGTCGAGATAGAGCAGCATGGCCGGGTGGGTCTCGGCGGCCACCAGGAGATCGGTGAAGGCGCCAAAGACATGGGGGCGGATGGCGGCCGCCTCATAGGGTCCGATGGTCGCGGTGCGAACGAAATTGCCCGCTCCCACCGTGAAATGGTTGGCCCAGAACAACGCCCACCGCTCGGCGAAGCCGTGATCGGTGGTCGCGCCGTGGGACGCCCGTTGTAGAAGGTCGGCGTTGATCTCCTCCCGCAGAGCTCGCCGCTGGGTGACCACTTCGGGGCGCAAGTCTTGAGCCTCACGGCTCTGACGGCGATTGGCGCGGAGGAAGGCCGACTGCGCCTGCCGGAAGCTCTGCAAGGCCTCGGCCCGCGCCAGGGGCAGGGCGCGGGTTGGGGCGGGCGTCGCCGCGACGGTCTGCTCGGCGAGAAATCCCCGAGGATCGCTGCGCGCTGCGGCGATTTCGCCGGGCCGGGCGCCGAGGCCAAAGCGCGTGGCCGCAATTGCGGCCTGGAGATCACGGTCGGGCAGGGCCATAAGGCGCCTCCTTGCGCGCGGTGGGGTGATCCCCCATTCCACGATTATCCGCCCCATCTCCGTCGCATCCAATGGAGTCTGTTTTGAGACGTGGATTTCAAGAGGCCACCGACCGGCCACGGCGTTTTTACAAGACGGTGTCCATCAGGCAGGCCGAGGACGGCTTTGCGGTCCTGCTGGATGAGCGCCAAGTGCGCGGCCCCCGGGGCGGGCGGCTGGTGACCCCCACACGGGCTCTGGCGGAGATCATCGCCGCCGAGTGGGCCGGGCAGGGCGAGAGCCTCGACATTGTCGGCATGCACGCCACCCGCCTGGCCAACACCGCCATCGAATCCATTCCCCAGGCTCGCGCTGCCACGGCGCAGTCGGTCGCCGACTACGCCAGCTCCGACCTGCTCTGCTATTTCGCCGAAGAGCCCCAGGCTCTGGTGGCGAGACAGACCGCCCAGTGGGAGCCCGTTCTGCAGCGGGCCGAGTCGGAACTGGGCCTTAGCTTCGTCCGCGCAGCCGGGATCATTCATTGCGCCCAACCCGAGGCGACCCTGAGCCAGGTTCGAGACCTGGCCCTCGCGCTCGACGACTTCCGCCTGGCCGGGGTGGCGTTCGGCGCGTCCCTCTATGGCTCTGGCGTGCTGGCGCTCGCCCTTCAGCGGGGGTGGTTGGATGGGGGGCAGGCGCTCGCCCTGTCGCGGCTGGATGAAATCTTCCAGGAGGAGGCCTGGGGGATCGATGAGGAGGCCGCTGAACGGGTCGCCCGCCTGTCGATCGAGTCGGCCATGCTGGACGCCTGGTTTCGCGCCCTGGACGGGGTGTGAGGGCCAATTCTGCTGACGCCGCGTGAACTTGCGCGGCCCTTCGGCGCCCATTACGGCTGAGGCCCTCAGTGGTCGTCAGGGAGGGGTGTCGGCGTGAAGCAGATCCTCAAAGAGCTCGAAGCCAAGCGGGAAACCGCCCGCCAGGGGGGCGGCGCCCGGCGGATCGAAGCCCAGCACGCCAAGGGCAAGCTGACGGCCCGCGAGCGGGTCGACCTGCTGCTCGACGAAGGCTCCTTCGAGGAGTTCGACATGTTCGTCGAGCACCGGGCCACTGACTTCGGCATGGCCGAACAGAAGGTGCCCGGCGACGGGGTGGTCACCGGCTGGGGCACGATCAACGGCCGCACCGTCTTCGTCTTTTCCAAGGATTTCACCGTCTTCGGCGGATCTCTGTCCAGCGCGCATGCGCAGAAGATTCTCAAGGTCCAACGGCAGGCCCTGAAGATGGGCGCCCCGATCATCGGCCTGTTCGACGCCGGCGGCGCCCGGATCCAGGAGGGCGTGGACTCGCTCGCCGGCTATGCCGACATCTTCCTGGAGAACACCCTGGCCTCAGGCGTCATCCCGCAGATCGCCGTGATCATGGGGCCCTGCGCCGGGGGCGACGTCTATTCGCCGGCCATCATGGACTTCATCTTCATGGTGAAGGACACGAGCTACATGTACGTGACCGGCCCCGATGTGGTGAAGACGGTCACCCACGAGGACGTCTCCCATGAGGACCTGGGGGGCTACCGGGTCCACGCCATGAAGTCCGGGGTCGCCGACGGCGCCTTTGAGAATGATCTGGAGGCGATGACCCAGGTCCGCCGGCTGGTGGACTTCCTGCCCACCTCCAACCGCGAGCGCCCGCCGGTGCGGGTGAGCTTCGATGAGGCCGAGCGGGAGGAGCCCAGCCTCGACACCCTGGTCCCGGCCAATCCCAACAAGCCCTACGACATGAAGGAGCTGATCCTTAAGGTCGTGGACGAGGCCGATTTCTTCGAGATTTCCCCGGACTTCGCCAAGAACATCATCTGTGGCTTCGCCCGCATGGACGGTCAGCCCGTGGGCGTCGTCGCCAACCAGCCGCAGGTGCTGGCGGGCGTGCTGGACATCGACGCCAGCCGCAAGGCCGCCCGCTTCGTGCGTTTCTGCGACGCCTTCGAAATCCCGCTGGTGACCTTTGTAGACGTCCCGGGCTTCATGCCGGGCACCCGGCAGGAGCAGGGCGGCCTGATCCGCCACGGCGCCAAGCTTCTGTTCGCCTATGCCGAGGCCACGGTGCCCAAGATCACCATCATCACCCGCAAGGCCTATGGCGGCGCCTACGACGTGATGAGATCCAAGCACATCCGGGGCGACCACAACTATGCCTGGCCCACCGCCGAGATCGCGGTGATGGGCTCCAAGGGCGCGGTGGAGATCATCTTCCGCAACCAGACGGCCGAGGAACTGGTCGCCCGGGAGGCGGAGTACAAGGACCGCTTCGCCAACCCCTTCGTGGCCGCCGCCCGTGGCTATATCGACGACGTGATCATGCCGCACGGCACCCGTCGCCGCATTGTGCGGGGCCTGCGCTCCCTCAAGGGCAAGGTCCTGACCAACCCCTGGAAGAAACACGACAATATCCCCCTCTGAGGCGTCCGCCGCCCGGCGGCGTCTCGGAACAAGGTCGGCCCTAACCTGTTGTCTTTGGAGAGCGCAGACGCGCTCCCAGTCAACAACGGGAGAACGAGCCATGGCCGACAGGTGGACCGAAGATCAGGAATATGAGCGCATCCGCGCCATGCGCGGCGATCAGGACCGACGCGCCGGCGGCTATGGGCAGCGGGACGAAGAGGCCCGCAGCTTTTCCCCGCAGCAGGCTTCTCGCGGCCCCGTGTTCGGGGAGCGCGAGAGCGGCGCCGCCTATGGCCGCGACGCCGAAGGCCGGACAATGTCCCGCGAGGTCAGAGCCCAGCCCGACCGCGACCGGATCTATGGCGAAGGCTATTTCGGTCAGGAAGGCTACGCCATGGAGCAAGGGGGCTTCGGCGGCCCCGCGGCGCCTCCGCGGGCCTCGACCCGCGACGCCTACGCCCGGGTCTATGGCGGCCACGAACGGCGTATCGATCGCGGGGAGGACCGCGGCTTCTGGGACCGGACCACCGACGAGGTCGCGTCCTGGTTCGGGGATGATGAGGCCGAACGCCGCCGTGACCGCGACCACGCCCGCAGCCATCGTGGCCGCGGACCCAAGGGCTATGTCCGCCCCGATGACCGCATCAGCGACGATGTTCACCACCACCTGACCGACGATCCCTGGATCGACGCCTCGGAGATTCAGGTCCAGGTGAAGGACGGCGAAGTGACCCTGAGCGGCACGGTGGATGATCGTCGCGCCAAGCACCGGGCCGAACACTGTGTCGAGGACATCCACGGTGTGAAGCACGTGCAGAACAATCTGCGGGTCCAGCCCCGGGTGGACCAGGCCTTAGCCACGGGCCAACCGGCTCGGATGGCCGCCAACACCACCCTCGCCAAGGTCTCTGACGGCGAGGAATAGACCAGATTGCTCGCGGCGCCGCAGCCAGCCTAGGCTTGGGCGATGGGCGCTGATCTGAACGACTTTGAACCCTGGCTCGCCCTCTGGGACCTCGTCCCGGAGGGCGATGTCATGTCCATGCCCGTGACGCGTTCACGTCTGCTGCCGGTCCGCGCCGGGACCCAAGCGGCCATGCTCAAACTGGCCCATAGCGTCGACGAGCGGCGCGGCGGAACCATCATGGCGTGGTGGAGTGGGGAAGGCGCGGCCCCTGTTCTCGCTGTCCAGGATGAGGCGCTGCTGATGGTCCGCGCGCCGGGCGACAGCCTGGTCCCGATGGTCCGCGAGGGTCGGGATGAGGCGGCCACGGCGATCCTGTGCCAGGTGGTCGCCCGGCTGCATGCGCCGCGGCGACCGCCGCCTCCAGCCGCCCCGCCTCTGAGCAAGCTGTTCTCCGCCCTGAACCAGTCGGCCGACCCGACCCTGGCGCGCGCCCGCCAGGTGGCCTCTGGCCTGCTTGAGAGCCCCCGCGATCAGGTGCTGCTGCACGGAGATATCCACCATGGCAATGTGCTGAACTTCGGCGCCGACGGCTGGCTGGCCATCGATCCATGGGGACTTGTGGGCGAGCGAGCCTATGACTACGCCAACATCTTTCCCAACCCAGACCTGGCCTTTGTCACTGCCGCTCGCTTCGCCGCGCAGCTGGCTCAGGTTGCGCGAGCGGCCGGTCTGGAGCCGGCCAGGCTGCGGGCCTGGGCCCACGCCCATGCCGGTCTCTCCGCCGCCTGGCACGCCCAGGACGGCAGCGACCCGGCCAAGGCCAGGGCGCTGCTCGCCATCCTTGAGGCGGCGGGTTAGCCGGCGCCCCGTTGGGCGTTATCGCCGCGGCCCAGGGGATCGCGCAATGGCTCCCCATGGGGCACGAACTCCAGCGAGACCGAGTTGATGCAATAGCGCAGGCCCGTCGGCGGCGGGCCGTCGGGAAACACGTGACCCTGATGGCTGCCGCAGCGGGCGCAGCGGGTCTCGACCCTAACCATGCCATGGCTGACGTCCCGGACGCCGATCACATGGGCCTCATTCAAGGGGGCGAAGAAGCTGGGCCAGCCGGTGCCGCTCTCAAACTTGGTGTGGGCCCGGAACAGGGGCAGGCCGCAGAGGCGGCAGCAATAGTCCCCGTCCTCCTTGTTATCCAGCAGGCCGCCGCAGAACGGGGCTTCGGTTCCATGTCGCAGCAGGACATCGGCCTCTTCCAGGGTCAGGTGAGCTTCGAGGGCCTTGCGTTCCGCAGGGTCGGGCGGCGACAGATCAAAAGCGGTCGTCGGGGAGTCGGCTGGCTTGGTCATGGTCACCAATCTAAGGTCGCCCCCGACAGATCGGAAGGACCCCCTGTCAACAAGGGGGCGAAGTCGGGAGAGCCCAGGAATGATCACCGCCACCACCCCGAGCATCGCCGAGCGCGAGATCACCAGGACCCTTGGGGTCGTCACCGGCGAGGCGATCATTGGCGCCCATATCTTCCGGGACATCTTCGCTGGCATCACCAACATCATCGGCGGCCGGGCTGGGGGATATGAGAAGGCTCTGGGCGAGGCGCGGACCATCGCCCTGCGCGAAATGTGCGCTGAGGCCAGCGGTCTGGGCGCGGATGCGGTGGTCGGCGTCGACCTCGACTATGAGACCCTGGGGGCCGAGAACGGGATGCTGATGGTCAGCGCCTCGGGTACGGCGGTGAAGCTGCGTTGAGTTCGGTGGCCATGTTTTCCAAGATCCTGATCGCCAATCGCGGCGAAATCGCTGTTCGTATCATCAAGACCTGCCGCCGGATGGGGATCGCCACGGTGGTGGTCTATTCCGAGGCTGACGCCGACTCCATGGCGGTGGAGATGGCCGACGAGGCGGTCTTCATCGGCCCCGCGCCCGCCTCGGAAAGCTATCTGGTGGCCGACAAGATTGTGGCGGCCTGTCGCGAGACCGGGGCGCAAGCCGTGCATCCGGGCTTTGGCTTCCTGTCGGAAAACGCCGGCTTCGCCCGGCGGCTGGCCGAGGAGGGGATCGTTTTCATCGGCCCCAACCCTGAGGCCATCGCGGCCATGGGCGACAAGATCGAGAGCAAGAAGGCCGCCGGCCGGGCCGGCGTCTCCACGGTGCCGGGCCATGTAGGCGAGATCTCCGACACCGCCCACGCTGTCCAGATCGCCGAGGAGATCGGCTATCCGGTGATGATCAAGGCCTCGGCCGGGGGCGGCGGCAAGGGCATCCGGGTGGCCTGGACCCGCCAGGACGTGGAGGAGGGCTTTCCCGCCGTCCAGGCGGAGGCCAAGTCGAGCTTCGGCGATGATCGCATCTTCATCGAGAAGTTCATCGAGAGCCCGCGCCATATCGAGATCCAGGTGCTGGGCGACAAGCACGGCCACGTGGTCCACCTGTTCGAGCGGGAATGCTCGATCCAGCGCCGCAATCAGAAGGTCATCGAGGAGGCGCCCAGCCCGCTGCTGGATGAGGCCACCCGCAAAGCCATGGGCGACCAGGCCATCGCCCTGGCCAAAGCCGTCGGCTATGACAGCGCCGGCACGGTGGAGTTCGTGGCCGGCCAGGACCGCAGCTTCTTTTTCCTGGAGATGAACACCCGCCTGCAGGTGGAGCATCCGGTCACCGAGCTGATCACCGGCGTCGATCTGGTCGAGCAGATGATCCGATCGGCCGCCGGCGAACCCCTGGCGTTTGCGCAAGACGATCTGAAGATCAACGGCTGGGCCATCGAGAGCCGCATCTACGCCGAGGATCCCTATCGTGGCTTCCTGCCCTCGATCGGCCGACTGGTGCGCTACCGGCCGCCGGCTGAGCTCGATAGCGCGTCGTTGCAGGTGCGCAACGACGCCGGCGTTCGCGAGGGCGACGAGATCTCGATGTTCTATGACCCGATGATCTCCAAGCTGTCGACCTGGGCGCCCACGCGCCTGTCCGCCGTCGACGCCATGGGCGAGGCCCTGGAGAATTTTCATATCGAGGGGCTGGGGCACAACATCCCCTTCCTGGCCGCCGTGATGGATCAGGACCGGTTCCGGTCGGGCCAGATCTCCACCAACTACATCAAGGACGAGTTCCCCGAGGGCTTTCACGGAACCGAACCGACGCCGCGCCAGACCGATATCCAGATCGCCGCGGCCTGCGCCATGCATCAGGTGCTGAGCGAGCGGGCCTGGCCCGGGCGGGGGCGTCACGACTGGGTGGTCAATCTGGGCGGCGTCGACCATCCGGTGCGGCTGAGCCTGGACGGGGATGCGGTGAGCGCGGAGCTGACCGAGGCGGGGCGAAGTCTGGTGCTGACCGACATCGACTGGCGGCCGGGCCAGCCGGTGTTCGCCGCCAACCTGGAGGGGGCGAGATTCTCGGTTCAGGTGCGCCCGGCGGCCGAGGGCTTCGTCATCCGCCATCGGGCCGCCGAGGCCCGGGTGCTGGTGCTCACGCCGGTTTCGGCCCTGCTGCACAAGCGCCTGCCGGCCAAACAGGCCGCCGACACCGCCAAGCTGGTGCTGTCGCCCATGCCGGGCCTGGTGGTCAGCCTCAGCGTCGTTGAGGGCCAGGAGGTCAAGGCCGGTGAGATCGTGGCCATCATCGAAGCCATGAAGATGCAGAACATCATCCGCGCCGAGCGGGATGGGACGGTGAAGATGGTCGGCCCGAAGGCCGGTGACTCGGTGGCCGCCGATGAGGTGCTCGCCGAATTCGCCTGATCAGCGATCTCGAGCTTCGCCGTCGGAACGGAGGCGCCTGTGGTGGGTTCCCTTGAGGCAATTCACCCCAAGAGGAGCCTGACATGGCCAACGATCCCGCCGACCGCACCGACATGCGCCTGATCGCCGCCGACAAGGTCGAAGGCGTCAGCGTCTACAACCCCCAGGGCGAAAAGCTGGGCACGGTGGAGAACATCTTCATCGACAAGCGTTCCGGCAAGGCCGAGTTCGCCACCATGGCCTTCGGCGGCCTGCTCGGCATGGGCGAGAAGCACTATCCGCTGCCCTGGTCGGTCCTGACCTATGACACTGAGCAGGACGGCTTTGTGGTCGCCCTCGAGAAGGAAACCCTGGAAGGCGCGCCGGGCTATGACAAGTCCCGCCTCAGCACCACCGACTATGGCTGGCGCGACGAGGTCACGGGCTATTACGGCGCCACCGCCTAGCTGTGAGCTCAGGGGAGGGGCGGGGGTCCAGCCTCCGCGCTCGCCCCGAACACGGATTCGAAGCCGGCGCGCAAAGCCGCGTCGGCTTCATCCATGCTGATGGGCAGGCCGAGGTCCACCAGACTGGTCACCCCGTGCTCAGTGACCCCGCAGGGCACGATGCCCGTGAAATGACTGAGATCCGGCTCCACGTTCAGGGCGATCCCGTGGAATGAGACCCAGCGGCGGAGCTTGACGCCGATGGCGGCGATCTTGTCCTCCTGTGGCGGAACGCCCGGCGCCCTGCGCTCCACCCATACCCCGACCCGCCCAGGTCGGACGGCGCCCTCCACATTGAAGCGCGCAAGGGCCTCGATCACCCAGGCCTCCAAAGCCGCGACAAAGGCCCGCACGTCTCGCCGCCGGGCCGTCAGATCAAGCATCACATAGGCCACCCGCTGGCCGGGGCCATGATAGGTGAACTGTCCGCCGCGCCCGCTCTGAAACACCGGGAAGCGGTCGGGGGTCAGCAGGTCCTGCGGCCGCGCCGAAACCCCTGCGGTATAGAGGGGGGGATGCTCCAGCAGCCAGACCAACTCGCCGGCCCGGCCCTCGGCGATGGCGGCGGCGCGGGCCTCCATGGCGGCGACGGCGGCCTCATAGTCCACCAATCCCCGGGACACCGCCCACCCGACGGGGATCCCGTCGGGGCGATGAAAGTTTGTCCCGGAGGGCTCTGGGTTTAACGCGCGGTCAAGCATGGCAGGCGCAATGTGGGGCTTCGGACCGCCGGCTGCAAAGCCGCAGTTGAGGCGGCGTGTAGGGGTGCGGGTTTGTCCAGTCAGGTCGAGGCGGTCAATGTGGAGATATCGGTCGTGCTTGGCCGAGCCTCCCTGCCGATGCAGCAGCTTCTGCGCATGGGCCGGGGTGCGGTGATTCCCCTCGACGCCACCGTCAACGAAGAAGTCTGGATCCTCGCCAACAACCACCCCGTCGCCCGGGGCGAAATCCAGATCAGCGACGACAAGATCGCCATCGCCGTCACCCGCGGAGCCAATGTGTTCGACTACATGGCCGGCGGCAGCTAAGGCGCAAACTCTCCCTTCACAAAGCAGCGGCGGTTTGCTACGCCCCGCGGCTCACCACGGGCGGTCGTGGCGGAATTGGTAGACGCGCAGCGTTGAGGTCGCTGTGGGGCAACCCGTGGAAGTTCGAGTCTTCTCGACCGCACCAGTGAACCAGGAACAGCAGAGCCGGTAGATTTCGAAACGTAGCGCAGGGGAGGTCGACGTGAGTCGTGAACAGGCCGACCCTGCCGCCGATATCGAGATTGAGCGCGAAGAGGACCTGGAGGATCTCGCCCTAGGCGAGGACTATGCGCTTAATCCGCAATTCGTCTCCATGGTGGTGGACGCCGCCGATCGCGGCGATTCCGACCGCCTCCGGGAGCTGCTGAGCGCCCTTCATCCCGCCGACGTGGCCGACCTGATCGGCTTCCTTGCCGCGGAGGACCGCAAGGAAATCCTCCCTCACCTGAATCCCGAAGCCCTGGCCGAGATCCTGTCGGAGCTGGACTACGAGATTCGTGAGGAAATCCTCGAGGCTGTCGCCCCTGAAACCCTGGCGCGGGCCCTGGGTGAGCTGGACTCCGACGACGCCGCCGACGTGGTCGAGGACCTGGAGATCCACAAGCGCGCCGAGGTGTTGGCCGCTCTGCCGGAGGGCGAACGCGCGGCTATCGAAAGCGCCCTGTCCTATGGCGAGGAGACCGCCGGCCGACTGATGCAGCGCGAGGTGGTCGCCGCCCCGCAGTTCTGGACGGTCGGCCAGGCCATCGACCACTTCCGCCGGGAAGGTGACGACCTGCCCGAGCTGTTCTTCGACGTCTATGTGGTTGACCCCACCTACCGGCCCGTCGGTGCGGTGCCAGTGAGCACCCTGTTGCGAAGCAAGCGGGATGTGCCGCTGGCGCAGATCATGGAGTCCCTGTCCGAAATCCCGGTCGATATGGACCAGGAGGAGGTGGCCTACATCTTCGACAAGTACCACCTGATCTCCGCCCCGGTGGTCGAGCCGGGCGGCCGCCTGGTGGGTCAGATCACCGTCGATGACATTGTCGGCGTCATCCATGAGGAGAGCCGCGAGGATATCCTCGCCTTGGCCGGGGTTTCCGACAGCGGTCGCCATGGGCGGATTTGGGACATGGTCGCCTCGCGTCTGCCCTGGCTGTTGCTCAACACCCTGACCGCCGCCCTGGCCGTCAGCGTGATCCAGGGATTTGAGGCTCAGATCGCCGAGGTTGTGACCCTGGCCGTTCTGATGCCCATCGTCGCCTCCCTGGGGGGCAACGGGGCGACCCAGACCTTGACCGTGGCCGTGCGCGCCTTGGCCAGCCGGGAGCTCTCGGCGGTCAACGCGATGCGGACCGTCAGCCGCGAGATGGTGGTCGGGCTCGTCAATGGCGTGGTCCTGGCCGCGGTGACGGGGGTGGCCATCTATCTGGTGTTCGGCGACGTAAGGCTCTGTATCGCCTTCGCCGCGGCCCTCGTGATCAACATGTTTGTCGCGGCCGCCGCCGGCGCCCTCGTGCCGCTTGCGCTGGAACGCATGGGGCGCGACCCTGCGGTGTCGTCTGCCGTGTTTGTGACCTTCGTCACCGACTTCACAGGATTTTTCGCCTTCCTGGGCATCGCAGCGCTGATCCTGTTGTAACCGGCCCCTATCTTGCGGCTGGAGACCCAGACCCCGTGTTTGTGTCTCAACATGGATCAGGACGGCCATGAAACCGCGTCACCAGATCTCCCGCGCTGCGATCGAACTGATCGAACGCTTCGAAGGCTACCGATCCAAGGCTGCGCGTCTTGCTGATGGGCGCTGGACCATCGGCTATGGCCACACCCTGACGGCCCGCGAGGGGGCGGAGGTCTCGGAAGAGGACGCCGAGGCCCTGCTGCTCTACGACCTGATCGCCGTCGCCCATGTGGTCAATGAGTCCACCTATGCGCCGCTGACCCAGAACCAGTTCGACGCTTTGTGCTGCTTTGCGTTCAATATCGGCATCGACAATTTCCGCCGCTCGACCGTTCTGCGACGGATCAATGAGGGCCAGCTGCTACAGGCCGCCTGCGCCATGGAGCTTTGGCGCAAGGCCGACTTCGAGGGCGAGCGGATCGTCATCGACGCGCTGGTGCGCCGCCGGGCTGCTGAGAAGACCCTGTTCCTGACGCCCATGGACGGCTGGGTGCCCGCGCCGTCCCCGGTGCTGCGGCCCAATATTGACGCCGACATCGCCGGGATTGTGCCGCGCCAGACCCCATTGGCCGTCCGCGCGGTCCTCGATGGCCTGGACGCCGTCGCCGAGCGGGACCCCACCACCGCCACCCTGCAGCCCGCGCCGCCGGAAGAGGACGCAGCGCCCAGTCCGGCCCAGGCCGCCGCGGCGGCCGTAAGCTACCGACTGCAGGCCATCTTCCGCGACCCCGAGCCTTCATCCGAGGTCTCGCCGCAAGAGACCATGGCCGATACGGCCGGGGAGGGCCCCACCGCGGAGTCCGAGGCGGCGCCTGTTGAGCCCGCTGTCGCGGGCGAGCAGGAGGCTTCGCCCGAGTCCGTCCCTGATGAGCGACTTTCACCCTCCGCCGACGACACTTCGTCCTCGCTGACCGACAATCTGCCCTCGCCCCCTGATGGGGCCTCAGAATCCGAGCCGGCGAAGCCTGCGACCTCGACAGCCTCGTGGGCGCCTGCCGTGGGCCTGATGAGCGGCGGCGCTGAGCGCGCCTTTGTCCTGACCCCTTCGGATGAGGACGACGATGAATCTGCGCCCGAGGTCCGTTCCCCTGAGGTTCGCAACCTGCCTGGCCCGATGCTGGCGGCCAATGATCCGCTGGAAGCTCCGGCCGCGCCGCCGGAGGTCGAGGCTCCCGCCGATGATCCGCCGCGGCTGCTGATTGACGATACGGCGCCTGAGCCCTCAACCATGACCTTCGAGCCCATGCCCAAGGCCGTGAACCGGGCGGATCTTGGGGCGCTGCTGACCCTGGCGGGCTTGGGTCTGGCCCTGTTCGCCGGCGGGCTGTTCTGGGCGTTCAACGCCCGGATCACCGAAGGCGGCCTGATCAACCCCCTGACGGTCGGCTGGATCGCGGGCATCACCGGGGTCGGCTTCTTCGGTGTCGCGGCCTATCAGGTCTTGCAGCGCCTCAGCGGCGACGATGGCCTGGAAGACCTGGACGACCATCCGAACTGACGGGCGGCGTCCGATCCTGAGGCAGGGCCTGCCGGTCACGGCGGGAATTTGGGGGTGAATTGTCCCCTCGCGGCGCCGTTTCCCCCGTGATAGGCCCTAGGCATGATGACGACCTCTGGCCCCGCCCTCGAATTTGGCCTTGGCGAGTCCGCCGACGCCATCCGTGAGACCACCGCACGCTTCGCCGCGGGCGAAATCGCCCCCAGGGCGGCGGAGATAGACGCCTCCAACACCTTTCCCCGGGACCTGTGGCGGCCGATGGGCGCCCTTGGCCTGCACGGGATCACCGTCGAGGAAGCCTATGGGGGCCTCGGCCTCGGCTATCTGGAACATGTGGTGGCCATGGAGGAGGTCAGCCGGGCCTCGGCTTCGGTGGGCCTGTCCTACGGCGCCCACTCCAACCTCTGCGTGAACCAGATCCGCCGCTGGGGCTCTGAGGCGCAGAAGCAGCGCTACCTGCCGCGCCTGATCAGCGGCGAGCATGTGGGCGCCCTGGCCATGAGCGAAGCCGGCGCCGGTTCCGACGTGGTGTCCATGCGCCTTCGCGCCGAGCCTCATGGCGATCGATACGTGCTGAACGGGACCAAGTTCTGGATCACCAATGCGCCGCACGCCGATGTGCTGGTGGTCTATGCCAAGACCGATCCGGAGGTCACCGGCCGGGCGATCACCGCCTTCCTGATCGAGAAGGACTTCAAGGGTTTCAGCTGCGCCCAGAAGCTGGACAAGCTGGGCATGCGTGGCTCCGACACCGGCGAGCTGGTGTTTGAGGACTGCGAAGTGCCGCAGGAGAATGTGCTGGGCCCGCTGAACGGCGGGGTTGGCGTCCTGATGAGCGGCCTGGACTATGAGCGCGCCGTGCTGGCCGGCGGACCGTTGGGCATCATGCAGGCCTGCCTGGACGCCGTGCTGCCCTATGTGCGCGAACGCAAGCAATTCGGCGCCCCTATCGGTTCCTTCCAGCTGATGCAGGCCAAGGTCGCCGACATGTATGTCGCCCTCAACTCGGCCCGGGCCTATGTCTATGCCGTGGCCAGGGCCTGTGATGCGGGACTCACCACCCGCTTCGACGCCGCCGGCGCCATCCTGATGGCCTCGGAAAGCGCCGTGAAATGCTCGCTGGAGGCGATCCAGGCCCTGGGCGGCGCGGGCTACACCAAGGACTATCCGGTGGAGCGCCTGCTGCGGGACGCCAAGCTCTACGACATTGGCGCCGGCACCAACGAGATCCGCCGCTTCCTGATCGGCCGGGAGCTGATCGGCGGTTAGGTCCCGTGTTGATATAGTATAACGCCTCGCTATGCTCCGCCCAGCTTGGCGGAGAGACGAAGATGCGGCGCCTGACAGCCCTGGTTTTGATCTCGGTGATGGCGGCCGCAGGGCCGGCCCTGGCGCAACACGGTCATGGCGCCACCGAGCGGTCAGCCGCCATGAACCGGACCTGGAGTGAAGAGGTCGCCTCGGTGGCCGAGACGGCGGCCCGATTCGAATCCCCGGAACGCGAGGTCATCGCCCTGCGGCCGGCCATCGTCGCATCTCTGGACCTGAGGCCGGGGATGGTCGTGGCCGATGTGGGCGCCGGGACGGGGGCCTATCTCAAGCCGCTGGCCGAGGCTGTCGGCGCCGACGGTCACGTCTATGCCGTCGATATCTCAGCGCCCTTCGCCGCCTACATGCGTGATCGGGTGGAACGGGAAGGCCTGGGCAATGTGTCGGTGGTCCTGTCGCGCGTCGACAGCCCGACCCTGCCGCCGAACGCCGTCGACGCCATCCTGGTGGTCAACACCTTCCACCATTTCGAGGCGCCCGAGGCCATGCTGGCCCATTTCAAGGCCGCTCTGAAACCTGGCGGTCAGCTGGCCATCGTGGATTTCGACCTGGCCCACGGCCATGCCGGCCATCAGGAGGTGGTCGCTCTGGACCGGGCCGGCCATGTCGGTCTGATCCAGGCCCACGGTTTTGATCTGGTCGAGGACGTCAGGATCGACGGGATGCGGGAGAACTTCGTCCTGCGATTCGTCCGCCGCTGAAGCGTCGATTCAGGGGAACCCATGGGCGGTCCTACGCCTTCCTTTTTGAGGAAACCCAAGGAGCCCCCCCATGCGTAAGACCCTGATCGTGATGCCCATCGCCTTTTCCGCCCTGGCCCTGGCGGCCTGCGGCACCACTGTGACCGAGCGGGCCGCCACCGGCGCCCTGGGCGGCGCCGCCGTCGGCGGCGCCGTCAGCGGCGACCTCGGCGGGGCTGCGGCCGGCGCAGCGATCGGCGGCGTCGCCGGCGCGGCGACCACCCCCCGCCGTAACTAGACCTTGGCGCGACCTGACCCAGTCGTCAGGCTGCACAAGGCTGGATCGAGATACAAAAAAGGGCCGGCCCATTGTCGGGGCCGGCCCTTCCATTGTCGGACCGCAAGCGCGGCGGCCCGCAACCTTAGCAGCGCTTAAGCGCGAACCTCGTGGGAGGCCCAGGCTACGGTCACCGACTGCGACAAGTGACAATGAGACACTGGATCACCTCCTTTCAGTTGTTGAAGACTGATCTGAATATGGGGCGGGATTCTCAAATTGGCAAACCCAAGTGTTTGTGATCGTCCGGCCTGTCTGAAACCCCCTCAGCGCCAGCCCCGCTTGGGGCCTTCCTCGCTCAGGGGCGTGCGGCGCCGCATTTCGGTGACTGGTGTGGTCATCGCCTCTAGCGCCTGGCCCATGGCCAGGTAGCCCGCGGAAACGGCGGGGTCATAGGCTTCCCAGTTGCGAATCTCCACGCCGGTCATGTCCGGGGTGACCAGCAGGTCGACGCTTTCGCGGGCCGCCCGCAGGTCGCGCCCGGTGGGCACGGTGGCGGCGCGCATCAGAAGCGAGACGATGGGCGGCCCCTGTCGCCAGGCGCCCGACGCGATCCAGCGGAGAACCGATTCCGGACGGGCCACATCCTTGGCGGTGATGCTGCGGCCGCGGGTGACATCCACCCCGACCACCGGCCCCAGGTGCAAGGCGCTCATCACATCGGCCGGGAAATTGTTCAGCACGGCCCCATCGACGAGCACCTCATCCCCCTGGGTGGCCGGCGGCATGACGCCGGGGAGGGCGATGGTGGCGCGCAGGGCGTCGACCAGCCGTCCGCTCCGGTGAATCTGATAGGCGCCGGTGGTCAGGTTCGAGGAGACGGCGAAAAAGGGCAGCCAGAGATCGGAAATGCTGGTGTCGCCAAAATGCTCATAGAGGCGGGCGCGCACCTTCTCCCCCCGGGTCATGGCCACAAGGGGGAAGGCGATGTCGTCCAGGGGGCTGGAGGCGACAAAGGCGTCGCGGATGCGGCGGTCGGCCTCCTCATCGGACCAGCCCATGCCCAGCCCCGCGGCGACAATGGCCCCCATGGAGGCTCCGCCGATGAAGTCGATAGGCACGTCCCGTTCCCGCAGGGCGCGGATCGCCCCCACATGGGCATAGGCCCTGGCGCCGCCGCCGGACAGCACCAGCCCTACCGACTGGCCGGTCAGCACCCGGGCCAGACGGGCGGCGTCGGCCTCATCGTCCCGGCGCATATGGAACAGGCGGGCCGGCTGTGCGGCCTTGACCCAGGCCTCGGAGGTCCGCGGCGCCGGGCTCTGTCGGGGATGCATGAGGATCAGGTCCACCAGCTGGTGAGCCTGAAGAGGTTGGGCCGGATGCAGGATGATATTGGCCGGCGGTGAGGCCGCGGCCTTGCCGATCCGAAACAGTCGGTCGACCTGCCGGGCCACCACGGCGCGCCAGCCCAGATCCTCGCCCTCGGCGGCGTAGAGGACAAAGTCGTGGGTCCGCTCGACCTCGGAATACCACTCCGTCGGCGCCATGGCCGCCTCGGCCCCGACGACGGTGACGCTGTAGCCCTGGCGCATGATGTGGCGGGCGATGCGGTCGACGACGGGACGCACGGCGACCGGCTCGCCCACGGTGACGAACCCATAGACCGACGGTTCGGCGCCGGTGGAGCGGTGAACCTGCCGTCGACTGCGTCGGACCACCAGCTGGGCCAGTTCCAGCATGACCCCGGGATCACTCTCGGCGGCCTCCAGGAACAGATCGCGGGGCAGGGCGAAGACCTCGGAATCCCGGAGCGCCACCACTCGGGCGGTGTGCGGCGTGCCCGACAGCAGGGACATCTCGCCGGCCGGCTCTCCGGGACGGATCACCCCCAGGAACTCCGGCTCCTGCCCCTCGTCGCGACGGAAGGCGCCCAGTCGCCCGGCGCGGAGGAAGTAGAGGTGATCGGCCGCCTCACCGGGCTCGAACAGCACCCCGCCGCCAGGCAGCGAGAACCATGTCGCATCGCCCTCCACCCGTTCATTGAAGAACAGCTGGGCGAGTGCGCTGTCACTGGGGAGTTCCGGCAGGCGAGCCACGTGGGGAGCCTAGCGCGCAACGGCTCGCCCGGCTATGCCATGCATATGACGAGGCTAACTTCCTCCATCGACCCGGCTTCCGAGGCATTTCAGACCCAGGCGCAGCTGAATCGCGGCCTGGTTGACCAACTTCGTGGCCATGTGGCGCAAGCTGGTCTTGGCGGCCCAGAGGCCTCCCGCGTGCGGCACGAATCGCGGGGCAAGCTTCTGCCGCGCGAACGGGTGATGCGGCTGCTTGACCCTGGCGCGCCGTTCCTTGAGGTCGGCGCCCTGGCGGCCCACGGACTCTATGACGATGAGGCGCCCGGCGCCGGTCTGATTACGGGGGTGGGCCGGGTGTCGGGCCGAGAGGTGATGATCGTCGCCAATGACGCGACGGTGAAGGGCGGCGCCTACTTCCCGATGACGGTGAAGAAGCACCTGCGGGCCCAGGAGATCGCCCTGCAGAACCGGCTGCCCTGCGTCTATCTGGTGGACTCCGGCGGCGCCAATCTGCCCCACCAGGCCGAGGTGTTTCCCGATCGCGATCATTTCGGACGCATCTTCTTCAACCAGGCCCAGATGAGCGCGGCGGGCGTCGCCCAGATCGCCTGTGTCATGGGCTCCTGCACCGCCGGCGGCGCCTATGTGCCGGCCATGGCCGACGAGACGGTGATTGTCCGCGATCAGGGCACCATCTTCCTGGGCGGGCCGCCCCTGGTGAAGGCCGCCACCGGCGAGGTGATCAGCGCCGAGGAGCTGGGCGGCGCCGACACCCATGGTCGTCGCTCCGGCGTGGTCGACCATGTGGCCAATGACGACGAACACGCCCTGTCGATCGTCCGCGCCATCGTCGCCAATCTCAACACCACCAAGACCCACGACATGGCCCTGGCCGAGCCGCGGCCGCCGGCCTTTGATCCTGAAGAACTCTACGGCCTCATCCCCGGCGATGTGCGGGCGCCCTATGATGTGCGCGAGGTGATCGCCCGCATTGTCGATGGTTCGGACTTCGACGAGTTTAAGGCGCTGTACGGCACGACCCTGGTCTGTGGCTTCGCCCGCATCTGGGGCTATCCCGTCGCTATTCTGGCCAATAACGGGGTGCTGTTCTCCGAAAGCGCCGTTAAGGGCGCCCACTTCATTGAACTGGCCTGTAAGCGCAGGATTCCCCTGGTCTTCCTGCAGAACATCTCCGGCTTCATGGTCGGCGGACGCTATGAGGCCGGCGGCATCGCCAAGGATGGGGCCAAGCTGGTGATGGCGGTGGCTTGCGCCGAGGTCCCCAAGTTCACCGTCCTGATCGGCGGTTCCTTCGGGGCCGGCAACTACGGCATGTGCGGCCGGGCCTATTCCCCGCGCTTCCTGTGGACCTGGCCCAACAGCCGGATCAGCGTCATGGGCGGCGAGCAGGCCGCCAGCGTGCTGGCCACCATCCGCCGCGATGGTCTCGAGGCCCGCGGCGAAACCTGGCCCCTTGAGGACGAGGCGGCCTTCAAGGCGCCGGTCAAGGCGCGCTATGAGGCCGAGGGCGACCCCTATTTCGCCACCGCACGCCTGTGGGATGATGGGATCATCGATCCGGCCCAGACCCGCGACGTGCTTGGACTGTCGATTTCTGCGGCGCTCAATGCGCCTGTGCCGGAGACGCGCTTTGGCGTCTTCCGAATGTGAGAGAGCCAAGACCATGAGCAACCCGATCGCCGATCCGCTGGTGGAAGGCCTCGACACCGACGCCACCTCGCCCCTGGTGCGCCTGGAGGCCACGGTCGAGGGCGTGGCCATCGTCACCCTCAACCGGCCTGAGCGCCGCAACGCCTTTGACGCTGACCTGATCGCGGCCCTGTCAGAGACCTTCGAGACCCTGCATGGCGCTGAGCATGTGCGGGTGGTCTTCCTGCGCGGGGCCGGCGGAACGTTCAGCGCCGGCGCCGACCTCGACTGGATGCGGGCCGCCGCCCGGCACACCGAGGACGACAATCGCGAAGACGCCATGGCCATGGCCCGGATGCTGAAACTCCTGTGGGATATCCCGGCCCTGACGGTCGCCCTGGTCCAGGGGGGCGCCTATGGCGGCGGGGCGGGTCTGGCGGCGGCCTGCGACATGGCCATCGCCACCGCTGACGCACAGTTCAGCTTCGCCGAGGTCAAGCTGGGCCTCGTGGCCGCCACCATCAGCCCCTATGTGGTCGCCGCCGTTGGCCCCCGCACGGCCCGGGGCCTGTTCGCCACCGGCCGCACCTTTGACGCCGCCCATGCGGAGAAGATCGGCCTGATCACCAAGCTGGTGGAGGATGACGCCGCCCTCGAAGCGGCCATGACCAGCCTCTCCGCTGAGATGATGGCCTGCGGTCCCATGGCGGTCATCGAGTCCAAGAGGATTGTCGAGCACGTGGCCTATCAGGAGATCGACCACGGCCTGATGGAGGACACCGCCAAGGTCATCGCCCGGGTGCGGGTCAGTGAAGAAGGTCAGGAAGGGGTCATCGCCTTCCTGGAGAAGCGTAAGCCCCGCTGGGCCGAATGATCACCACCCTCCTGGTCGCCAATCGTGGGGAGATCGCCCGGCGGATTTTCCGCACCGCCCGGGCGATGGGCCTTGCCACCGTCGCGGTCTACTCCGACGCCGATGCTGACGCCCCCCATGTGCGCGAGGCCGACCAGACCGTGCGCCTGGGGCCGGCCGCGGCCCGGGAGAGCTATCTGAACGTCGAGGCCGTGCTGGCCGCCGCCCGGGCCACGGGCGCCGACGCCATCCATCCCGGCTATGGCTTCCTGTCGGAGAACGTCGCCTTCGCCGAGGCGGTGATAGCTGCGGGCCTGACCTGGGTCGGCCCGCCCCCTGCGGCCATTCGCGCCATGGGCCTCAAGGATGCGGCCAAGGCTTTGATGATCGCGGCCGGCGTGCCGGTGACCCCGGGCTATCACGGCGAGAGCCAGGACCCCGCCCATCTGGCGCGGGAGGCAGGTTCCATCGGCTATCCGATCCTGATCAAGGCGGTGGCCGGCGGCGGCGGCAAGGGCATGCGCAAGGTCGAGCGCCCGGCGGACTTCACCGAGGCCCTGGGCGCGGCCAAGCGGGAGGCGGCCGCGGCCTTCGGCGACGACCGGGTGCTGCTGGAGACCTATGTCGCCAGGCCACGTCATATCGAGGTGCAGGTGTTCGGCGACGCCCACGGCCAGGTGGTTCACCTGTTCGAGCGCGACTGCTCCCTCCAGCGTCGCCATCAGAAGGTGATTGAAGAAGCCCCGGCGCCGGGCATGAGCGACGAGGTCCGCCAGGCGGTCTGCGCCGCCGCCGTCCGCGCCGCCCGGGCGGTGGACTATGTGGGCGCCGGCACGGTGGAGTTCATCGCCGACGCCAGCGACGGCCTGCGGGCCGACCGCATCTGGTTCATGGAGATGAACACCCGCCTGCAGGTGGAGCATCCGGTCACCGAGGCCGTCACCGGCCAGGACCTGGTGGAGTGGCAGCTGCGGGTGGCCGGCGGCGAGCCCCTGCCGCTCACCCAGGGCCAGATCACCCTGAACGGCTGGGCCATGGAGGCCAGGCTCTATGCCGAAAACCCGGCTGCTGGCTTCCTGCCGTCTATCGGCGAGCTGGAGCATTTCGTCCTGCCCGAGTCGGTCCGCGTCGACACGGGCGTGGAGGCCGGCGGCGCCGTCAGCCCGCACTATGATCCAATGATCGCCAAGCTGATCGCCCACGGCCCCAGCCGGCGGGTCGCCGCCCACCGCCTGGCCGCCGCCTGCGCCCAGGTCCAGGTCTGGCCGGTGCGGACCAACGCCGGCTTCCTGGCGCGCTGCCTGGAGGACGCCGACTTCCTGCAGGGCGAGGTCGACACCGGCTTCATCGCCGCCCGCCTGGACGCGCTGGCCGGCGCCCGCGCGCCCAGCGACCAGGTCCTGGCGGCTGCGGCCCAAGGGTTGCTCTCACAGACCCCGGTCCCCGCCGCCGAGCCGCAGGGTCCCTGGAGCGCCTTGACCGGTTTCCGGATCAATGGGCCGCGCCAGGGCCAGGTTCGCCTCTACCGGGATGGCCAGGCCGTCACCGCCCCCCTGGTCGACGGCCCCCTGAGCGCTGACGTCCTGCTGGATCAGGCCGGGGCCATCGTGGTGTTCGAGGCGGGCGAGGCTTTCGCCTTCACCGGGACTCCGCCGCAGGCGATCACCGGGGAGGGGCCGGCCGGCGATGGGGTCGTCATCGCGCCCATGCCAGGCAAGGTGGTCGCCGTCGCCGTGAGCGCTGGCGACAAGGTCCTCAAAGGCCAGACCCTGGTCACCCTGGAGGCCATGAAGATGGAGCACGCCCTGACCGCCGCCTTCGAGGGGGTGGTCGAGACGATTTCGGTCGCCGTCGGTGATCAGCTCAGCGAAGGCGTGGTGCTGGCGCGGCTGACGCCGTCGGCCTAGACCCCCCCCATGACCGTGCATCTGATCAAGCTCGTCGTCGGCTGCGACACCGTGGAGGATCTGCTGGACTGGCGCGCGCCCCAGGCCCAGGCCGGAGAGCCCTGGATTCTGCGGACCCGCCAGACGCCCAAGCGTGCGGCTGAGCTCATCGACGGCGGCTCCCTCTACCGGGTCTATAAGGGCGCCATCCTCACGCGGCAGCGGATCCTGGACGTGACCACGGTGGGCGAGGGGCCCAACGCCCGTTGCGAGATGCGGCTGGACGAGGTCCTGGTGCGGGTCGCCCCGACCCCCCGGAGGGCCTTTCAGGGCTGGCGCTACCTGGAGGCCAGGGACGCTCCGGCCGACCTGGCGGGCGAGGGCGGAGAGGATGTTCCCGTGGAACTCGCCCGGCAATTGCGCGGAGCGGGTCTCTGGTAGGGCCTCAGACCGCCATATTGTCGATCAGCCGGGTCTTGCCCAGAAAGGCCGCCGCCAGCACCCGACCAGGACCGCTCAGAATGTCAGGTCCAGGGTGGGACAGGTCCGAGGCGTTGCGGACCTCGAAATAGTCGATCCGCTCAAAGCCCTGGCGTTCCAGGGCCGCGCGCCCGGTGGCCTCCACCTTGGCGACTGGGTCGCCGGTCTTCAGTCGCACAACCGCGTCGGCCAGGACGACATTGAGCCGTCCCGCAATGATCCGCTGCTCGGGGGTGAGGTAGGCGTTGCGCGAGGACAGGGCCAGGCCGTCCTCAGCCCGGGCGGTGGGCGCGCCGATGATCTCCACCGGCAGGTCGAGGTCCAGGACCAGCCGGCGGATCAACTGAAGCTGCGGGTAGTACTTCTCGCCGAAAACCGCCACGTCGGGCTGCGCCTGATTGAGCAGCTTGGTCACCACCGTCGCAACTCCGTCGAAGTGACCGGGCCGCGCGGCTCCGTCCAGGGGCTCGCTGACCCCAGATACGCTGACCTTGGTGGAGAATCCCGCCGGATAGATCTGGCTGACATCGGGCGCATAGAGCAGGTCGCAGCCCGCGCTGGCCAACAGGGCAGCATCACCGGCCTCGTTGCGCGGATAGCGCTCGAAGTCCTCTCCTGGCCCAAACTGGGTCGGATTGACGAACAGGCTCGCCACCACCCGTCGGGCGCGGGTTCGGGCCAGCCGCACCAGGGAGAGATGGCCCTCATGCAGGGCCCCCATGGTGGGCGTCATGGCCACGGTCTCCCCCTTGCCCCGCCAGGCGCGGACCTGCGCCCTCAGCTCGGCCACGGTGCGGACGACAGGTAGAAAATCAGCAGACATGGGGTCTCGACCGGCTCTCAAAGGGACGGCTTGGCTTATGGCTGATGGGCAGGGGGTGCGTCCATCCGTCCACAGGCCGCAGGGCCTGCCAAGTTGACGTGAGGGTCGGCATAAGCGTCTCGTTAACCTATAGGCCCGCCTGGCCGAATCGATGGAGCTGGACTCATGTCCCAACCCCGCGTGATCGTCGTCGGAAATGAGAAGGGCGGCGCTGGAAAATCGACCATCGCCCTCCACCTCGCCGTGGCCCTGATGTACGGCGGCGCCAAGGTGGCCGTGCTGGATCTGGACCTGCGCCAACAGTCCATGGCCCACTTCTTCGCCAGCCGCCGAGCCTGGCTGGCGGCCAATGAGGTCGAGGCGCCATTGCCTCTGGAATATCCGTTGAGCGCCGATCTGGCCGTGGCGACGGACGGGGAGGCGCTCGCCGCCTTCCACCAGGCCTTCGAGGCGGCCAACGCCGAGGCGGACTTCGTCCTCATCGACACCCCCGGCGGCGACACGGCGATCTCCCGCGCCGCCCATGGCTTGGCCGACCTGATCGTCACCCCGATGAATGACAGCTTCGTCGATTTCGACATGCTGGGGGTGGTCGATCCGGTCTCCCTGGATCTCAAGCGGCCCGGCCTTTACTCGGTCACCGTCTGGGACAGCCGCAAGGCGCGCGCTGTGGCCGACGGCCGCTCCATTGACTGGGTGGTGCTGCGCAACCGTCTGGCGCCCACCGAGGCGCGCAACCGCCGCCGCCTGGACGAACGGGTCAAGGCCCTGTCCCGCCGGGTCGGCTTCCGCGTTGGGCCAGGCCTGCGCGACCGGGTCATCTATCGCGAGCTCTATCCCTTCGGCCTGACCATCGCCGACCTGTCGCCCGCCATCCGCCCGGTGTCGATCTCGCTCCAGCACGTGGCCGCCCGTCAGGAACTGCGCGCCCTGATCGGCGCCCTGGGTCTTGGCGAGGTGACCGGGCAGACCCTGATGGCGGCCGAATAGGCCCATGCTCTATCTCGCGCTGGGGTGCGCCGCCCTGGCCTTCTTCGTCTGGATGGGTCGCAAGGGCCGACCCATGTTCCAGCGCCGGGAGTGGCGCATCCTCTCAGGACTGGCGGCGGTGGCGGCCTTCGCGGCGGCGGCCTTCCTGGCGGCGCGCGGCGGCTGGATGTTCGCTCCCGTGCTGGTGGTCATCGGGCTATGGCTGGCCATGAGCACCCGCACCCACGGCGCCGCGCCGGGGCAGGGTCCTGGGTCAAGGTCGAGGACTGAGACGATGAGCGAGCGCCAGGCCCGGGAAATCCTTGGGGTCAGCGCCGAGGCCGGTCCCGACGAAATCCAGGCCGCCTATACGCGGCTGATGCGCCGGACCCATCCTGACGCTGGCGGCTCAGCCGGTCTGGCGGCCCAGATCAATGCCGCCCGGGACCGTCTGCTGCGGCGCTGAAGCCAGCCTCCTCAGGTCGGGCTGATCACCATGCAGGCCTGGTTTTTCGCCTTGAGAGCCTCACAGGCCGCCTTGGCGCGGCTCTCGGTCAATCCGGAAAAGCGGGCGCGGTAGAAGCCGGCGCTCGGATCGGTGACCAGGGTGTCGGCGCCGGTGAAGGCCTCGCCAAAGCGCCGCCTTGTCAGCTTCAGCTGTTCCTGGGCCAGGGCCTTGGATTTGAAGGCGCCGACCTGGACCTGCCACCGGCCGGCAGGCGCGGACTGGGCCGCCGCGCGGCTGGGCGCCGGCGGGGGCGGGGCCGTGGCCAGAACGATCTTCAAGCCGTCCTGATCGCCGTCGCCCTGCTCGCGGGAGGGCCGCATGATGGGCCCCGTGGGTTCGGGCTCGAACAGGTTCTGAGCCACGGTGATGCGCTCGCCCCGGCTGCGACGGTCGGCGACGTCGAAGCCGGTGAGCAGCAGGTCCTGGGCGTGATTGTCCCGGGCCGCCGTCGAGGCCCCGCCGAGCACCACCACGATCAGGCGGCGGTTATTCTTCACCCCGGAAATGGCGATGTTGTAGCCCGAGGCGTTGGTGTAGCCGGTCTTCAGCCCGTCCACGCCCAGTTCGCGGCGCAGCAGGCTGTTATGGCCGCGGATCTGGGTCCCGCGGAAGTTGAACTCCGGCGTGCTGAACAGGGTGTAGTACTGCGGGAAGTCCCGCATGATGGCGCGCGACAGCACCGCCAGGTCCCGGGCCGACGACAGCTGCCGGCTGTCGGGCAGGCCCGAGGCGTTGACGAAGGTCGTGGAGTCCATGCCGAGCTCTCGGGCCCGCAGGGTCATCAATGCCGCGAACCGCGCCTCGCTGCCCCCCAGCTTCTCGGCCACGGCCACGGCCACGTCGTTGGCCGAGCGGATGGCCAGGGCGTGCATGGCCTCTTCCACCGTGATGGAATCGCCCGCCTTGACGAACAGCTTGGTGGGCGGCGCCGCCGCCGCTCGCGGGGAGAAGACGACCCGGTCGTTCAGCGTCATCTCGCCGGCGGCCAGCTGCTCAAACATCAGATAAAGGGTCATCACCTTGGTGATTGAGGCCGGGTAGCGCGCGCTGTCAGCCCGCTTGCCATAAAGGACCTCGCCGGTTTCGGCGTCGACCACGATGGAGGCGTATTTCGGCTGTTGGGCGGGCAGCTGCAGATAGGGAATCTGCGCCTGGGCGACCGGCGCAGCGACGCCGAGGGCGGTCGCCACAGCGAGCAGGCCGACAAGAAGCTGGCGGCGGGCGTGTTTAAGCATCGCGTCGTCCGTCACGTCTGGGGTTTATGACGCGTCCCCCCGAAGGGCCGCGCCAAGGATCAAACGCTAACATGACATGCCCCGCCTTGCGCGAGGGTAAACACCTGTTGAGGAATACAATTGGTCGCAGCCGCCACCTTACAGGCGAGCCGCAACGGCGTTGTGCAGTGCACAAAAACAAGGTTGACTGCTGCGGTGCAACATGAGATGTTGCGGGTGCGTAAAGCATAGCCTCCCGAGACCAAGTTCAAGTGCGGCCGTCGCCGCGCTTCCTGACTTCTCCCCAGCGCGGCCGCCGCCGCGCGTTCTGACTTCAATAGGAGCTCAGCCATGGCCGCCGCCGCTGAAACCGTCAAGACCGCCAAAACCGCCGCCGAGGAAATGTCCCTGGCCGGCAACCACGCCTTCAAGGAAGCCATGGAAAAGTCCATGACCGCCCTGGCCGAAACCAGCACCCATTCCAAGAAGAACCTCGAGGCCATGATGGCTTCCGCCACGGCCGCCGCCAAGGGCGCCGAGGCTGTCAGCGCCGAGGCGATGGCCTACACCAAGAAGAGCGTCGAAGAGCAGATGGCCGCCGCCAAGGCCCTCGCCGCCGCCAAGAGCCTGCAGGAAGCGGTCGAGCTCCAGACCGCTTTCACCAAGAAGGCGATGGAATCCTACATGGCCGAGATGACCCGCATGTCGGAGATCTTCACCGCCTCGATGAAGGACTCCATGAAGCCGATCAACGAGCGCGTCACCGCGACCGTCGAGCGTCTGCAAGCCGCCCGCTAGGCGGGGTGGCGCCCCTGGGCGCCGCACGATCTCTTGAAAGCCCGGTCCGGCGACGGACCGGGCTTTTCTTATGGACTGAACTCTCAGGTTTGGCCGCGCCTTGCCGGCAAAACCGGGTTCCACTTTTGTGGAACGCGCTCTAGAGACTAGGGCATGTCCACCGTTGAAGAACGCTTGGCCGCGCTTGGCGTCCGCCTGCCCGAGCCCTCCGCCCCGGTCGCCAACTACGTGCCCTTCGTCCGGGCCGGCCGCCTGCTGCACATTTCTGGACAGGTGTCCCGGGACGCCCAGGGGGGCGTGACCGGCGTCGTCGGCCAGGACGTGGATCTGGAAACGGCGCGGCACGCCGCGCGCCTGTGCGCGATCAACCTCATCGCCCAGATGAAGGCGGCTTGCGGGGGCGACCTGCGCAAGGTTGTCCGCGTGGTCAAGCTCGGCGGCTTCGTGCAGGCCGGCCCCGACTTCTTCGACATTCCCCAGGTGGTGAACGGGGCCTCTGACCTGATGGTCGACGCCTTTGGCGAGATCGGCCGCCACGCCCGCTCGGCGGTCGGGGTCTATCGGCTGCCGATGAACTTCGCCGTCGAAGTGGATGCGGTGGTGGAGGTCTCGTGAGGGAACGTTTCGGCGAGGCCTGGGACCTCCTGTTCCACCCGCCGGTGGCCCATCGCGGCCTGTGGACGCCAGATGGCGCGCCGGAAAACTCGCTGGGCGCCTTCCAGGCCGCCTGCGCCGCCGGCTACGGCATCGAACTGGATGTCCACCTGTCGGCCGATGGCGAGGCGATGGTCTTTCATGACAACACCCTGTCCCGGATGACGGGGGTCGAGGGGCGGTTGCGAGACCACACGGCCGCCGAGCTGGGGGAGATGTCCCTCAAGGGCACGGACGAGACCATTCCGACCCTGCTGGAGACCCTGGCCCTGATCGGCCACCGGGCCATGGTGCATATCGAGCTCAAGACTCACTGGGGCGAGGTGGGGCCCCTGGAGCGCAGGGTCCACGAGATCATCATCGACCACGCCGGCCCCCTCTGCATCATCGGCTTCAATCCCTATTCCCACGCCTGGTTCGCCGAGCACTATCCGGGCGTCCTGCGGGGCCTGGACTCCTTCAGCTACAAGGATGTGAAGCATCTGAGCGAGGACCAGCGTCAGGCCTATGCTCGCCTGGAGCAGGTGGAGATCGCCCGCCCGCACTTCCTGGCCCTTGGCCTCGACATGCTTCCCGATGCGCGGGCCGACGCCTATCGGGCCCAGGGCATGCCGGTGGTGGCCTGGACCGTCCGTCAGCCCGAACAGTGGGAGGCGGTCAAGGACCACTGTGACAACCTGATCTTTGAGGGCTTCCACCCGTGAGCCTGAAGCCGGCGGTCCGTGTGAACCGCCGCATCGCCGACATCGGCAGGACGGCCTGGGACGCCTGCGCCGCGCCCAGCGGCAACCCCTTCGTCGCCTATGACTTTCTCGACGTGCTCGAACAGGCCGGCTGCGCGGTGGAGCGCACCGGCTGGGGGCCTCAGCACCTGGCCATCGAGGATGGGGCCGGCGAGGTGGGGGCGGTCATGCCCCTCTATCTGAAGTCCCACAGCCAGGGCGAATACATCTTCGACCACAGCTGGGCCGACGCCTATGAGCGGGCTGGCGGGCGATATTATCCCAAGCTCCTGTCGGCTGCGCCCTTCACCCCGGCCACGGGTTCCAGGCTGCTGGTGCGCCCCGACGTTCCCGTCGAGGCCGGCTACGAGATGCTGCTTGGAGGCGCCCTGACCCTCTGCCAGCAGATGGGCGTCTCCTCGGTTCACATCAATTTCCCGCCGCAGGCGGAATGGGACTGGCTGGGCGCCCAGGGGCTCGCCCAGCGTCAGGGCCAGCAGTACCACTGGTTCAACCGGGGCTACGGGACCTTTGACGAGTTCCTGGCCGACCTATCCTCAGGCCGGCGCAAGACCATCCGCCGGGAGCGCCGCGACGCCCAGGCGGGGCTGGAGATCGCCTGCCTCACCGGGGCCGACCTCACCGAGGACGCCTGGGACGCCTTCTACGGCTTCTACATGGACACCGGTTCGCGGAAATGGGGCCAGCCCTATCTGAACCGGCGGTTCTTTTCCCTGCTCGGCGAGCGGATGGCCGACAGGGTGTTGCTGATCATGGCCCGGCGCCACGGCCGCTGGATCGCCGGCGCCCTGAATCTCGTCGGGGACGACGCCCTCTACGGCCGCAACTGGGGCTGCGTCGAGGACGTGCCCTTCCTGCATTTCGAGCTCTGCTACTATCAGGCCATCGATTGGGCCATCAGCCGCGGCCTGGCCCGGGTCGAGGCCGGCGCTCAAGGCCAGCACAAGATCGCCCGGGGCTATCTGCCGACGCCGGTCTATTCGGCCCATTACATCGCCGATCCCGTCCTGCGCGGTCCCGTGGAGGACTTCGTCGCCCGGGAGAAGGCCGCCGTTGACGGCGAGATGGAGTGGCTGGCCGAGGAATACTCCCCCTTCCGCCAGGGCTGAGGTCGTCGCAGGCCCGCCGGTGATTTGCTAGACACGACCCATCAACGTCAGACGGAGCGCGCCATGAGCCTGGACGGGACCTACGACCCCAACAATATCTTCGCCAAGATCCTGCGCGGCGAGGCGCCCTGCGCCCGGGTGTTCGAGGACGATCACGTTCTGTCGTTCATGGATGTCTTTCCGCAGGTGAAGGGTCACACCCTGGTGATCCCCAAGCACTCCACCGCCCGCAACCTGCTGGAGGAGGAACCGCAGGTGCTCGGCCCGCTGATTCTCGGGGTACAGCGGGTGGCGCGCGCCGTGCGCGCGGCGTTCTCGCCCGACGGCGTGGTAATCACCCAGTTCAATGGGACCGCCGCCGGCCAGACCGTCTTCCATCCCCACTTCCACATCCTGCCCCGCTGGGATGGGGCGGCGGTGGGCCGCCATGCGTCCGGCGGCATGGCCGATCCTGCTGAACTGAAGGTCCTGGCCGAGCAGATCGCCGCCCAGATCGTCTGATCCAAATGGCCACCTACGAAAAAGCCCCGGCCGATCGGCCGGGGCTTTGACGTTTCAGCGGTGGAGACTGACCTAGTCGGCCAGTTCGGCGGCCGCATCCTTGGACGGGTTCTCGATGGTCGGCGCGCCCGGCTCGCGGGAGTCGCCTTCGATCTCGAAGTCCAGCTTGCCGTCCTTGAGCACCACGCGGACGTGGCCGCCCTTGACCAGTCGGCCAAACAGGATCTCGTCGGCCAGGGGCTTCTTGATGTGCTCCTGGATGACCCGGGCCAGCGGCCGGGCGCCATAGAGCTCGTCGAAGCCATTGTCGGCCAGCCAGCCGGCCGCCTCGTCGGTGGTCTCGATGGTGACGTGGCGATCAGCCAGCTGGGCTTCCAGCTGCATGACGAACTTCTGCACCACCTGGCGGATGATCGACTGATCCAGCGGACGGAAGGCCACCACCGCATCGAGGCGGTTGCGGAATTCCGGGGTGAAGACCCGCTTGATCGCCTCTTCGGCCTCGTGGTCAGCCTTGCCCCGGCCAAAGCCGATGGTGTTGCGCTGAGAGTCGGCCGCGCCGGCATTGGTGGTCATGATGAGCACCACATTGCGGAAGTCGATCTTCTTGCCGTTGGAGTCGGTCAGCACCCCGTGGTCCATGACCTGCAGCAGGATGTTGTAGACGTCCGGGTGGGCCTTCTCGATCTCGTCCAGCAGGACAACCGCGTGGGGATGCTGGTCGACGGCGTCGGTCAGCAGGCCCCCCTGGTCGAAGCCCACATAGCCCGGAGGCGCGCCGATCAGGCGGCTGACCGTGTGCCGCTCCATATACTCCGACATGTCGAAGCGCAGGAGCTCGATGCCCAGTGTCGAGGCCAGCTGCCGAGCGGTCTCGGTCTTGCCGGTGCCGGTGGGGCCCGAGAAGAGGTAGCAGCCGATCGGCTTGTTGGGATCGCGCAGGCCGGCCCGGGCCATCTTCATGGCCGCAGACAGCTGGTCGATCGCCTCGTCCTGGCCGTAGACCGCCCGCTTCAGGTCGGTCTCCAGCTGCTTCAGCGCCTCGGTGTCGGACTT
Organism: Phenylobacterium sp.; assembly: GCF_030651755.1. Classification (GTDB taxonomy): domain Bacteria; phylum Pseudomonadota; class Alphaproteobacteria; order Caulobacterales; family Caulobacteraceae; genus Phenylobacterium. Next base: position 32,380 of record NZ_JAUSBZ010000164.1, read on the forward strand.
GGAGACCGACTTGGGCGGGATGCGGGCGATCTTGGCCACCACGGCCTCGATCTCCTTGACCCCGATGGTCTTCTTCCGACGGCTCTCGGGCAGCAGCATCTGGCTGGCGCCGGCCTCGTCGATCAGGTCAATCGCCTTGTCCGGCAGCTTGCGGTCATTGATGTACTTGGCCGACAGCTCGACGGCGGCCTTCAGGGCGTCGTTGGTGTAGCGGAGCTTGTGGAACTCCTCGTAATAGGTCTTCAGGCCCTTCAGGATCTTGATCGTGTCCTCGAGCGTGGGCTCGTTGACGTCGATCTTCTGGAAGCGCCGGACCAGCGCCCGGTCCTTCTCGAAGTGCTGACGGAACTCCTTGTAAGTGGTCGAGCCCATGCACCGCAGGGCGCCCGAGGCCAGGGCCGGCTTCAAGAGGTTGGAGGCGTCCATGGCCCCGCCGCTGGTGGCGCCGGCGCCGATCACCGTGTGGATCTCGTCGATGAACAGGATGGCGTCGGGGTGGTTCTCCAGCTCCTTGACCACCTGCTTGACCCGCTCCTCGAAGTCCCCGCGATAGCGGGTGCCGGCCAGCAGCGCCCCCATGTCGAGGGAGAAGATGGTCGCGCCAGCAAGCACTTCAGGCACCTGCTTGTTGACGATCTTGCGGGCCAGACCCTCGGCGATGGCGGTCTTGCCGACTCCGGGATCGCCCACCAGCAGCGGGTTGTTCTTGGTGCGCCGGCACAGGATCTGGATGCAGCGCTCGACCTCGGCGGCGCGACCGATCAGGGGATCGACCTTGCCCTCCTTGGCCTTCTCGTTGAGGTCGACGCAATAGGCCTCCAGGGCCTCGCCGCCGGTCTTCACCGAAGGCTTCTCCTCGTCGTCGGCGCCCTTGACGGGCTTGCCCTCGACGGTGGCGCCGGCCTTCTTGGCGATGCCGTGGGCGATGTAGTTGACCGCGTCGTACCGCGTCATGTCCTGCTCCTGCAGGAAGTAGGCGGCGTGGCTCTCGCGCTCGGAGAAGATGGCCACCAGCACATTGGCGCCGGTGACGTCCTCCCGTCCGGACGACTGGACATGGATGACCGCGCGCTGGATGACGCGCTGGAAGCCCGCCGTCGGCTTGGCGTCCTCCCCGTCATCGACCACCAGCGAGCGGAGCTCATTGTCCACATAGCCGGTGAGGGTGGCCCGCAGGGCGCCCAGGTCGACGTCGCAGGCGCGCATGACGGCTGCGGCTTCCTCATCGTCGATCAGCGCCAGAAGCAGGTGCTCCAGGGTCGCGTATTCGTGCTTTCGCTCATTGGCGTAAGCGACCGCGCGATGCAGTGATTCTTCGAGTGGGCGTGAAAACGAGGGCAATATGAGCCTCTCAATCCTTTTCCATGGTGCATTGAAGCGGGTGTTGATGCCGCCTGGCGGTATCTACGACCTGTGCGACTTTGGTCTCGGCCACCTCGAAGGTGAAGACACCGCAAACGCCCACGCCATACTGATGTACGTGCAGCATGATCCTCGTCGCTTCTTCGCGCGACTTGTTAAAGTACTGCTCCAGGACATAAACGACGAACTCCATAGGCGTGTAGTCGTCGTTCAGCAGCAGGACGCGATACATGGACGGCTTCTGCGTCTTCGGCTTGGTCTGGGTGATGACCGCCGATTTGACGCCCGTCGACACATCACCTTGCTTGCGCTCGGCCATCGAAAACGTCTCCTGGCGGGAGTCTGGTTCCCGCCGCTAAGGGATTAGATATGGAAAAGGGTCGCGTTTGAAAGGGTTGAAATCGTCGAAGCCCGACCCCAAGCAGCCGACGCCCATCTTTTTATCGCTGCGCCTATAGGCGTTTTCGCCCCTGCTCAATCCCGATCGGAGGGTTTTAACCGCAGGGCGCGCCCTGTTGTCAGGGCCTGGGGGCCGAACCTCGCCCTTATGGCGTCGGCGGTCTGTTCCTCCGCCAGAATCCTCTGCTCATCGCCGCCGAACAGGTCGCCGCCCCCTTGCGCGGCGGGCGAAAGCTCGCCCAGGCCCACGCCAATCAGGCGGAAGGTGCGACCATCGGCCTCGCGACGCAGGAGTTCGCGGGCGGCGGCGAACAGGGTCTTGGCCGTCTGAGTCGGTTCGGCCAGGGCGCGGCGGCGGGTCAGCAGCCGAAAATCTGTGGTCTTCAGCTTCAGGGTGGCGATCTGCCCGGTGACGCCTGCGCTTCGCGCCTGCCGGGCGACTCGGTCGCACAGGGGCGCCAGCCGGTCCTCCAGGGCGCCATAGTCCGACAGATCGCTGTTGAAGGTCGTTTCGGCGCTGATTCCCTTGCGGACCTGATCGGGGTCCACCGGGCGGGTGTCGCGCCCGTGGGCGAGGTCGAACAGCCGCAGGCCGTGCGCCCCGAAACGGCTGGCCAGGAATTTCTGGTCCTGCCGGGCCAGATCGCCAATGGTCCTCAGGCCCGCGGCCTCCAGGGTCTTCACCATGGCCGGCCCCACGCCGGGCAGCAGACCCACCGGTCGCGGGGCCAGGAAGCCCTTGGCCTCAGCCGCGCCGATCACCGAAAAGCCCCGGGGTTTGTCCAGATCCGAGGCGATCTTGGCCAGGAACTTGTTGGGGGCCAGACCGATGGAGACGGTGAGGCCGGTCTGCGCCTCGATGGCCGCCTGCGCCCGGGCCAGGGTCACGGCAGGCGGGGCGCCATGCAGGCGCTCGGTGCCGGCCAGGTCCATCCAGGCCTCGTCCAGGGACAGGGGCTGGACCAGGGGCGTCAGCTCCGCCAGCAGCCCCATGATGATCTTGCTCTGCGCCTTGTACTTGGCGAAGTCCGGCTTGATCACCACGGCCTGCGGGCAGGCGGCCAGGGCCTTGAACATCGGCATGGCCGAGCGCACCCCATAGACCCGGGCCATATAGCAGCAGGTGGTGACCACCCCGCGGACCCCGCCGCCGACGATCACCGGCAGGTCGCGCAGTTCGGGCCGGTCACGCTTCTCCACCGAGGCGTAGAAGGCGTCGCAGTCCATATGCGCCATGCACAGGTCGAACAGCTCGTCATGCGCCACCAGCCGGGGCGAGCCGCAGGATGGGCAGCGCCGGGCGGTCGGCCCGTCGCCGGTCCACAGACAGTCGCGGCACAGGGCCTTCATGGCGCCTCAGGGGGCCAGAGCCAGGCCGCGCCCCGCACGCCTGAGGAGTCGCCGTGGACGGCCGCGCGAACGGGGGTGTCGAAGCCGTCGGCGAACACATGCGGCGCGATGGCCGCGGGCAGCTGCTCATAGAGCTCGGCCACATTGGACATCCCCCCGCCCAGGACAATGACGTCGGGATCGATCAGGTCCGCCACCACGGCCAGGGCGCGGCCCAGACGGTCGACGTAACGCTGCAGGCTCGCCAGCGCCCCTGGCGCCCCCTGGCGGGCCTGGGCGATGATCTCCGGCGCGGCCAGGCCCGTCCCGTGGTCGGCGGCCAGGGCGGGGCCCGATATCCAGGTCTCCAGACAGCCCCGGCGTCCGCACCAGCAGGCCGGCCCGGGGTGCTCTTGCGCGGTGGGCCAGGGGAGGGGGGTGTGACCCCACTCGCCGGCCACCCCGTTGCGGCCCTCCAGGAGCCTCCCGTCCACCACCACGCCGCCGCCGCAGCCGGTGCCCAGGATGGCGGCGAACACCACGCTGGCGCCCGCGCCCGCCCCATCGGCGGCCTCCGACAGGGCCAGGCAGTTGGCGTCATTGGCCAGGCGCACGGGGCGGGCGAGGGCCGCCTCCAGGTCCTGGCCAAATCGCTCGCCGTTCAGCCAGACGGAGTTGGCGTTGCGGATCAGCCCCGTGGTGGGAGAGATCGAGCCCGGCATGCCGACCCCGATCCGCGCCGCCCGCCCGCCGGCCTCCGCCTCCACGGCGGCCACCAGTTCGGCGACCACCGAGAGGGCCGGTTCATAGGCCCCCGGATTGGGCCTGCGCAGGCGGGCGACGATGGCCCCGCCCGCGTCCAGGGCCGCGGCCTCGATCTTGGTGCCGCCGAAATCGACCCCGATGCGGATCATCGTCTTTGCGGCGTCAGGAGATCGAGTCGGCGATGGCGATGCGCAGGGCGTCCCAGTCGTCGATTCGGGTGTGCCGGTCGGGCGCGGCCGGGGCCAGGGGCCGCAGGCGCGGATCGGCCACATGCTGGAAGCGCGCCACCTTGGGCGCGGTCTCGGCCACGGAGTCCAGATTGGGCAGCAGATCGTCGATGAAGGCGGCGGGCCCCTTCACCTGTTCAGCCAGGGCGCCGGCCAGCGGTCCCTTGGGGCCCGTATTGAGCAGCAGGGGATAGTCCAGGTCGTTGCGCCCCAGCCAGCGGGCCCGCGCCAGCCGGCCTTGGCCCGGCGCATTGGTCAGGATGACCACCCCGGCCTGCTCGGCCAGGCGGCGCAGGGCTTCGGCCGCGCCCTCGGCCACCCGCATCTCGCCAGAGCCATAGCGGAAGAAGTCGTCATAGTGCCGGCGGCCCTCCTCGATCTCCAGGTGCGCCGTCTCGCCGGGGCGATAGATGTTCTGAAACAGGGCGAACCGTTCGACCCGGAACTCCAGGCCCCGTTCCGCCAGGAAGGCGCCGAACCCCTCCATGAAGTGACCCAGCACCTCGTCCACATCGACGATCACCAGGGGGCGGCCGGGATCAAGGCCGAGACTCTCCACCTGCGGCGCCCGCGGAGCGGACCGCGCGGAGACCACGGTGTCGGCGGGCGATGGGGAAGGGTGCGGCGTGTCGACCACTGGCTCTCTCGTGCGGCTAACGCCAGTTTAAGGATATCCGTGGGATCAATGGAAACAAAGGTGGGGTCGGCGGCAGATTCGCTGGCCGACAAGAGCATCGTCGGGATGACCATGGCCAAGAAGGTCCTCATCGTCGAGGATAACGAGCTGAACATGAAGCTGTTTCATGATCTGCTCGACGCGCAAGGGTACGAGACCCTGCAGACCCGCGAAGGCCTGCAAGCCCTCTCTTTGGCCCGTGAGCACCGTCCCGACCTGATTCTCATGGACATCCAGTTGCCGGAGATTTCCGGGCTGGAGGTCACCAAATGGCTGAAGGAAGACGATGAGCTGGCCCATATCCCCGTGGTCGCCGTCACCGCCTTCGCCATGAAGGGCGATGAGGAGCGCATCCGCGAGGGCGGCTGCGAGGCCTACATCTCCAAGCCGATTTCCGTGTCGCACTTCCTCGACACCATTCGCCGACTCCTGGAGTAGGCCGCCATGTCAGCACGCATCCTGGTCGTGGACGATATCGAGGCCAATGTCCGCCTGCTCGAGGCCAAGCTGAGCGCTGAGTACTATGAGGTGCTGACGGCCTATGACGGCCCGACCGCGCTCGCCATGGCCGCGGCAGAACAGCCCGACATCGTGCTGCTGGACGTGATGATGCCCGGCATGGACGGCTTTCAGGTCTGCCGGCGCCTGAAGGACGATCCCGAGACCCGCCACGTGCCGGTGGTGCTGGTCACCGCTCTCGACGGCCGCGCCGATCGGATCGCCGGCCTGGAGGCCGGCGCCGATGAATTCCTCACCAAGCCCATTGACGACGTCATGCTGTTCGCCCGGGTGCGCAGCCTGACCCGCCTGAAGACCGTCATCGACGAGCTGCGGGTGCGCGAGGCCTCGGGCCGCCGCATCGGCGTCATCGCCGGGGCGGGCTCGCGCCTGGGCGGCACGGGCGGCCGGGTGCTGATCGTCGATGATCACGAGCGTCAGGCCCAGCGGGTCGCCGCCGAGCTCTCCATTGAACACCGCCCGGTCATCGAATCCGAGCCCGACAAGGCTCTGCTGACGGCCCGGGGCCCTGTGGACCTGGTGATCGTCAATGTCACCGCCCGCAGCTTCGATGGCCTGCGCTTCTGCGCCCAGCTGCGCTCGGACGAGGCCACCCGCCACCTGCCGATCCTGGCCATTGTCGACTTCGACGAGCGGCCCCGGCTGATGAAGGCCCTGGACATCGGGGTCAACGACCTGCTGTCCAAGCCCATCGACCCCCAGGAACTGTCGGCTCGCGCGCGGACCCAGATCCGCCGCAAGCGCTACACCGACTATCTGCGGGACAATCTCGACCATTCCCTGGAGCTGGCGGTCACCGACCAGCTCACCGGCCTGCACAATCGCCGCTACATGTCCGGCCAGCTGGAAGCCCTGGTCAAGCGCGCCGCCCATGGGGGCGAGCCGGTGGCGGCCCTGCTGATCGACATCGACCATTTCAAGAAAATCAATGACGGCTACGGCCACGATGTGGGCGACGAGGTGCTGCGGGAATTCGCGGTGCGCCTGGCCTCCAACGTCCGGGCCGTGGACCTGCCCTGCCGCTATGGCGGCGAGGAATTCGTGGTGGTCATGCCCGGCACCCGCATCGAGGACGCCGAGCGCATCGCCGAACGCATCCGCCTGCATGTGGCCGGCGCGCCCTTCCGCGTCGCCCACGGGACCGAGCTCCTGACCGCCACCATCTCCATCGGGGTCGCCGCCACCATCGGCCCCGACGACACCCCTGACACCCTGCTCAAGCGGGCAGACGAGGGCCTCTATGAGGCCAAGTCCTCCGGCCGCAACAAGGTCATATCCCGGGCGGCGTAAGCCGTAGTCAAGGTTCCGTTGCAGGTATAGCCTCGACCCCAAAACAACCTGGGGAGGCGCCTATGATCGCCGTATCAGCGTGGCTTGCCATTGCGTTCGGAACGCTCGGAGCGATCCTAGAAGTCCTGCGAAACTGGCCTGACTGGCAGTGGTGGCCCTTCTGGGTCGTCGACTACGTCGCCGCTGGCCTGCTGATCGTTGGTGGCGTCAGCGCGCTACGGCGTCGCGGTGAACGCGTGCTAGCGGGCGGGTGGGGCTTCGCCTGCGCCATGTTCTGGATGTCGTTCTTCAGCCACCTGGGCGGCCTTCGCGCAGCCGTAGAGGTCAGCGCCCGTGAACAGCGTCTGACCCTCATCATCGGCGTCATGTTCGCGGTGACGGTGTGCGGGCTGATGCTGACCTTGCTCGGCCAGTCGCGGCGACGATAGGCCAAAACGCAAAACGCCCGGCTGATCCAGCCGGGCGTTTCCTTGTTCGGGTGCGCGGAAAGCGATCCTACTTGATCTTGCCTTCGCGGAATTCCACGTGCTTGCGCACGACGGGGTCGTACTTCTTCATGACCAGCTTGTCGGTCTTGGTGCGGGCGTTCTTCTTGGTCACGTAGAAAAAGCCGGTGTCCGCCGAGGAGTTCAGGCGGATCTTGATGGAAGCTGGCTTCGCCATGGTCGGTCCTCGCGGGGCCGGTCAAGCGCGCTTACCCCGGCAGTCATTTCGAATGAGCCGCGGACAATACGAATCCGCAGACCAAAGTCAATGCGGGGACGCCCTGGGGCTTAATCTAGGCGCCCGCCGTCGTCAGCCGCCCCGTCTGGTAGTCCATGAACGCCTGGCGGATCTCGTCGACGGTGTTCATCACGAAGGGGCCGTGGGCGACCACGGGTTCGTCGATGACGGGGGCGGCGTAGAAGAGGGCTCGGACGGGTGTCTGGGCCTTTACGGGCAGAACGTCGTCGGCGTCCGCAGCATGGGTCCAGGCGTGCTGGTCGGCGCGGACGGGGGTTGTTGAGCCCTCGCCCACCTGGGCCTCGCCCTCCAGCACGAGCAGGAAGCCCCGCCAGCCGGCCTTCAGAGGCAGGGCCAGGGTCGCGCCGGCGTCCAGGCGCAGGTCCATCAGGGCCAGGGGCCAGAGGCTGCCGTGGGGCCGGCTCTCCCCGCCCAGCTCGCCGGCATAGAGCCTGGCCTCATAGCCCTCACCGGTGACGAGGGCCGCCTCGCTCGCCCGCTGATCGCCATAGCGGGCGGGCGTCATCTTCTGGGCCGCCGGCAGGTTGAGCCACAGCTGCAGGGAATGGACGCCCCGCGGTCCCGGCATCTCCGAATGCATCACCCCGCCGCCGGCGGTCATGAACTGGACGTCGCCGGGCTCCAGCTCGCCATGGGCGCCGGTATGGTCCTCGTGCAGCATCTGGCCTTCCAGGACGAAGGTCACCGTCTCCATGCCCCGGTGCGGATGGGTCGGGAAGCCGGCGGGCGGGGCGAACCAGTCCTCGGCCAGGAACAGGAAGGGGCTGTAGGGGCGGTGGTCCTGCGGCGCGATGATCAGGCGGTTCTGATGGCGGGGACCCAGCACATTGCGCGGGCCGGCGGTCTCGACGCGGTCGATGGAAAGCGCCATGGGCTCTAGCCGCCCACCTTGGCGATCCAGGCGGCGAACTTGTCGCCCCAGCCCTCGATGACGGCGACGAACTTGGGTTCGGCAAAGCCGCCGTCGGCCGTGAACTGCTCGTCCCGATGGGTGAAATAGATCTGCGGCATGCCCATCACCGCCACATTGATGGCGGTCAGCACATTGCGCAGGTCGACCTGGGCCGCGGCCGTGCCCACGGCGCCCGGGGTTGAGCCGGCGATGGCCGCAGGCTTGCCCGACCACACCCCCTGGCCCGGCGGGCGCGAGGCCCAGTCGATGGCGTTCTTCAGCACGCCGGGCATGCCGCGGTTGTATTCCGGCGTCACGAACAGCACGGCGTCGGCCGCCTTGATGGCGTCCTTGAAGGCGATGACGGCGGCCGGCAGCTCGGCCTCGTGGTCCTGGTTGTAGAGCGGCACATCGGCATAATCGACGATCTGCAGGTCGAGCTTCCCCGCGACGGTCTTGGCGATGGCCTGGGCCAGACGCCGGTTCACGGACTGGGCGCGAAGACTGCCGATGATGACGGCGACCTTGGGTCGATCGGACATGCGGACTCCTAAGTGGGTTTCTAGAGGTGGCCGAGCCTATGGCCCTTCACCCCGAAACGCATATAGGGGGACGGACGCTCCGGATCCTCCAGGCGCAGCACCGCTTCCTTGATCATGGTTCGCGTCACCATGGGCAGCTCCAGGCCCAGCGCATCGTCGAAATCCACCCAGGCGATCTCCTCCAACTCCCCGCAATCGGGCTGGCGGTCCAAGCTGATCAGGCGCTCGGCGTCGGCCATCAGGAACCAGGTGTCGAACCGCTTGGCCAGCATGGGCGGGGTGACCGCCCGGGCGATGATCTCCATGGCTTCCAGGTCGGGCAGGGCGCCCTGGGCCAGGAACTCCCGCCAGGGGCCGACGCCGGGCCGTGGCGGGGCCTGCTTGGCCAGCAACAGGCCTGCCTCCTCGAAGGTCTCGCGGATGGCCGCCAGCGCCAGAGCGCGGCCGCGGCCGAGCTTGATGTGACGGTCGAACTTGGCCGCCACCTCGGGGCGCAGGTCGGTGGCGTGGGGGGCGCGGAAGTCGGCCCGGTCGATCCGCCCGCCCGGAAACACCCACAGATTGGGCATGAAGTCATGGCCGCTGTTGCGCTTGCCCATCAGGACGCGGGGCTTGGCGGCGTCCCGGCGGACCAGGATGATGGTGGCGGCGTCCCGGGGCTTCACGGCCCGGGCGCCTTCGGGGCGCATGCGGCCGCCCTCAGGGCGGCGGGGAATCTCAGCTTCGCTCATGAAACAACTGTATGACTGACGCCGGACCCTTAGGAAGGCTGACCTTAGGTCAAGGCCGCGCGACTCACCGCCGCCGGTGCTTGCCGCCCTGCCGGGGCAGGGGCGGGCGGCCGGCCTTGCGGCGGATGCCCAGGCGTGGCCGCGGGGCGGTGGGATCGGGCGCAGCCGGCTCGCTCAACATCTCGAACAGCAGGCCGCCGGTGATCGGGGTGGCTTCCCGCAACCGCACCTCGACGCTCATGCCGAGCGGCCAGCGGGCGCCGGAGCGCTCGCCGATCAGGGCGTGCATCTTCTCGTCGTGGACGAAGAACTCGTCCCCCAGATTGGAGATCGGGATCAGGCCGTCGGCGCCGGTCTCGGCCAGGCGGATGAACAGGCCGAATCTCGTGACGCCGGTGATGCGGCCGAAGAAGGTCGCGCCCACCTTGTCGGAGAGGAAGGCGGCCACATAGCGGTCGGTCGCGTCGCGCTCGGCGGCCATGGCCCGGCGCTCGGCGTGGGTGATCTCCTCGGCGGTGGCCTTCATGTGGGAGATGTCCCAGTCGCTCAATCCGTCGGGTCCGCCGGGCAGGTTGAGGCCGAGCGCGCTGATCAGGCCCCGGTGGACGATGAGGTCGGCGTACCGGCGAATAGGCGACGTAAAGTGCGCATAACGGGCCAGATTCAGGCCGAAATGGCCGATATTGTCGGTGGAATAATGGGCCTGCATCTGGGTGCGCAGGACCACCTCGTTGACGATCTCCGCATGCGGTCCCTCTCGCGTGAGGTCCAGCAGGCGGTTGAACCGGTCGGTGCGGGCGGCCTCGCCCTTGGACCAGTTGACCGAAATCGAGCCTAAGAATTCCGCAAGCGAATCAAGCTTCTCCGGGCTCGGCGCATCGTGGATCCGGTAGATCAGCGACGTGCGCTTGGCCTCCAGGGTCTCGGCGGCGCAGACATAGGCCTGGATCATCAGCTCCTCGATCAGCTTGTGCGCTTCGAGGGACGGCCGCGGCGTGATCGAGGCGACCTTGC
>NZ_JAUSBZ010000145.1 GCF_030651755.1 Phenylobacterium sp.
CGTGGCTGGCGAGGGCGTCGCCGATGGCGTGGCCCTCGATCTGGGCGTCTCCTCGATGCAGCTCGACGAGGCCGATCGGGGCTTCTCATTCATGCGCGACGGCCCCCTGGACATGCGCATGGGCGATCAGGGTGAAACCGCCGCCGATCTGGTCAACACCGCTGAGCCTGAAGATCTGGCCCGCATTCTCTGGGTCTATGGCGAGGAGAAAAAGTCTCGCCGGATCGCCGGCGCCATCGCCCGGCGCCGCCTCCAGCAGCCCTTCACCCGCACCGCCGAGCTGGCCGACTTCATCGAAGGTGTCCTGGGCGGCCGTCGTGGGGCCAAGGCCCACCCGGCCACCCGTTCGTTCCAGGCCCTGCGGATCGCCGTCAACGACGAGCTGGGGGAGCTGGAGGCTGGCCTCGTCGCCGCCGAGCGGGTCCTCAAGCCCGGCGGCCGCCTGGCCGTCGTCACCTTCCATTCCCTGGAAGACCGGATCGTGAAGGCCTTCCTCGCCGAGCGCGCCGGCCGCATGCCAGGAGGGTCCCGCCACCTACCTCAGCAGGACGATCCCCGCGCGCCCAGCTTTTCACTCGCCTTCAATGGCGCGCGGACCTCCGAGCAGGTCGAGCTGGACGCCAATCCCCGCGCCCGGTCGGCCAAGCTGCGCGCCGCTGTCCGCACAGAGGCCCCGGTCTGGAAGGTGGCCGCATGAGCGTCATCAATCGCCGTATCCGCGGCTTCCGACTGGTCGACCTGATCGCCTTGGGTCTGTTGGTCCTGCTGATCATGAGCGTCTATCTGGCCAAGACCATCGCCAGCCGCGAGCGGGCGGAAATCGCCTCCGTGGAACGGCAGATCGCCGCCGAGCGCGCGCAGATCCGCCTGCTGCAGGCTGAAGTGGCCCACCTGGAGCAGCCGTCCCGCATCGAGCGTCTGTCCACCACCTATCTCCAGATGGGTCCCGTCGCCGTGGCGCAGGAAACCACCCCTGAAACCCTCGCCAGCCTGGCGGCGCCGGAGGCCCGGCGATGAGCCTTGCGGGCGCGATCACCCGACAGTTTCCCTTCGGTCTGCGGTGGCTGGGGGCGAGCTTCTGGCGTCTGGAGCACGCCTTTGAGCGCGCCCGCGCATCGGGCCGGGTGGAGGATGACGCCCGAATCCGCATCTTCGCGGTGATGCTGTGCTTTGGGGTCTGCTTCTGCGCCCTGGCCATGGGGGCCGCCCAGGCGGCGCTATTCGCCAGCCCCGCCCGCAGCGGCGGTGCGGGCTGGACTCCGCCCCAGGCCCGGGCCGACATCGTGGATCGGCAAGGGCGGCTGCTGGCGGCCGACCTGCTGCACTACGGCGTCTATATTGATCCGTCTGAGGTCTGGGACATCAAGGCCACGCGCCAGGCCCTGGCCCAGGCCCTGCCCGGTGTCACCGCCGCGCGCATCGACCGCGCCCTGAGCGGAGGCCGCCGCACCTTCCTGGCGGGCGGAATGACGCCGGTCCAGAAGGCGGCCCTGCATCGCCTGGGCCTGCCGGGCGTCACCTTCGAGCCCGAGCAGAAACGCATCTATCCGCTCAACCGCACGGCCTCCCACCTCATCGGCTTCGCCGACACCGGCGGGGAGGGGCTGGCCGGCGCCGAACTCGCCCTCAATGAAGATGTCCGGGCCTTGGCGGGGGGTTCGGCCGTCGTGCCGTTGTCCATCGACTTGCGGGTCCAAGGCGCCCTTGAGGATGAACTGCGCAAGGCCGCCCAGACCTATGGCCCCAAGGGCGCGGTGGGGATCGTCGCCCACGTCCACACGGGCGAAATCCTCGGGATGGCCAGCTATCCCGACTTTGATCCCAACCTGGCCAGCACGGCCAGCGCCGACGCCCGTCTGAACCGCGCCGCCTCATCTGTTTTCGAGATGGGCTCGACCTTCAAGGCCTTCACCGTCGCCATTGGCCTGGACGCCGGCGTGGCGACCATGGCCTCGACCTTCGACGCGCGGACGCCCTATCAGCTCGGCTACCGGACGATCAACGACTACCACGCCTCCCGCAAGGTGCTGACCCTGGTCGAGGTGTTCCAGCACTCCTCCAATATCGGCACGGCCCGGCTGGCGGTCGGGGTCGGTCCGGAGCGGCTGAGCCGCTATTTCGACGCCCTGGGCCTGACCACGGCGGCCAAGGTCGAGCTCAAGGAATCCGCCTCGCCCCTGACCCCCAAGGTGTGGAACGAGGACGCGGTCGCCTCCACCTCCTTTGGGCATGGGATGAATGTCTCGCCGCTGGCCCTGACCCGCGCCATGCTGCCCCTGTTGAACGGCGGCAAGCTGGTGCCCCTGACCATCCGCCGCCAGGAGCCCGGGTTCCGGCCCGAGTCCAAGCGCGTGCTCTCCGAAACCACCTCCGCCCAGATGCTGCAGATCATGCGGGCCAATGTCACCGGCGGCAGCGGCGGCAAGGCTGACGCGCCGGGCCTGAGCGTGGGCGGCAAGACGGGCACAGGGGAGAAGTACGACCCTGCGATCCGGCGCTATAATGGCAAGCGTCAGGTCTCCTCCTTCGCGGCGGTGTTTCCCACCGACGGCCCTCTGGAGAATGACCGTTATTTCGTCCTCATCCTGCTGGACGAACCCCATGGCACGCCGGAGACCTTCGGCTACTCCACAGGCGGTTGGGTCGCGGCCCCGGCAACGGGTAATGTGATCGCCCGTATCGCGCCCTTCCTGGGCGTTTCCCGTCACGTCGGTCCGATGGCCGATCAGCCCCGCCTGGCCTCGGCGCCGTCGGCGATCGAGGAGGCCCTCTGAACATGCCCCGCCTCTCGACCCTTATCGGCCGCGACCTCGACCAGGACCCTGAGATCACCGGAGTCACGGCGGACAGCCGCAAGGTCAGGCCGGGCTTCCTGTTTGCGGCCTTGCCGGGCTCCCGGGCCGATGGCGCGGCCTTCGCCAGCCAGGCGACCCAGGCCGGCGCAGTGGCGGTGTTGGCCGGCGAGCCCTTGAGCGGCCTGGACGCGCCCGTGATCACGGTCGCTGATCCTCGCCGGGCCTACGCCCTGGCCGCCGCCGCCTTCTGGGGGGAACAACCCGCGGTTTGCGTCGCCGTGACCGGCACCAATGGCAAGACCTCGGTGGCCACCTTCTGTCGCCAGATCTTCGCCAGCGCAGGCCGCCGAGCGGCGAGCATGGGCACCCTTGGGGTGATGGCCTCGGGCCCCGGCCTGGAGGACCAGCTCACCCCCCCCGGCCTGACGACCCCAGACGCGGCCGACGTCGCCGAACTTCTCGCCCGGCTGACCGGCATGGGGGTGACGCACCTGGCCCTGGAGGCGTCCTCCCACGGGATTGACCAACGCCGGCTGGATGGGGTGAACCTGAAGGCCGCAGGCTTCCTCAATCTCACCCAGGATCACCTCGACTATCATGGGGACATGGCGACCTATCAGGCGGCCAAGCTGCGCCTGTTCGAGGCTCTGCTGCCCCGGGGCGGGATAGCTGTGCTGAACGCCGATTCCGACGCCTTCGCCCCTTTCGCCGCCGCCGCTGTCCAGGCGGGCCAAACCATTCTTTCGGTGGGTGAGACCGGCCAGAGCCTGCGTCTGAACCGCCGGGAGCTGCTGCCGGACGGCCAGCGCATGAGCCTGTCTCACGACGGCCGGACCTTTGACCTGCGCCTGCCCCTGGCCGGCGCCTTCCAGGCCGCCAACGCCCTGGCCGCCGCGGGCCTCTGTCTGGCGGCGGGCGAGAGCATCGAGACCGTGCTCGCAGCTCTGGAGCGTCTTGAAGGCGCGCCGGGGCGGATGCAGCGCATCGGCGCTGGTCCCCGGGGCGGGGAGGCCTATGTGGACTACGCCCACACCCCTGATGGTCTGGAGACTGTCCTGGAGGCGCTCCGGCCACACACCCGCGGACGGCTGATCGTCGTCTTCGGCGCCGGCGGCGATCGGGACGCCGCCAAGCGTCCGCTGATGGGAAAGGCCGCCACGGACCTCGCCGACATCGCCATCATCACCGACGATAATCCCCGCAGTGAGGATCCCGCTGCGATCCGCGCCCAGATCCGCGCCGGCGCCCCCGGCGCCCAGGACATCGGCGGTCGCGCCGAAGCCATCGCCGCGGGCGTGGCCCTGCTGCGCGAGGGCGACGTCCTCGTGGTGGCGGGCAAGGGCCATGAGCAGGGTCAGACGATCAACGGGGTCGTCCATCCCTTCGACGACGTGGCTGTGACCACCCAGGCCCTGGAGAGCGTCCATGTCTGAGCCGCTCTGGACCGCCTACGAGATCGCCAAGGCTGTGGGCGGCCAGGTCATCGGCGGCGACTTCGCCGTGAGTGGCCTGTCCATCGACAGCCGCTCGGTGGACCCAGGCGACCTGTTCATCGCCCTGGCCGGCGCGCGCGATGGCCATGAGTTCATTCCCCAGGCCCTGAGCCAAGGCGCCGCCGGCGCCCTGGCGTCCCGGCCCACCGACGGACCAGCCATCCGGGTCGCCGACACCTTCAAGGCCCTGGAAGCCCTGGGTCAGGCCGCGCGCATCCGGGCGCCCCAGGCCCGTCGCGGGGCGGTGACCGGATCAGTGGGCAAGACCAGCGTCACCCAGGCGGTGCGCGCCGGCCTCGCCCTGGCCGGTCCGGCCCACTGGTCGGTCAAGTCCTACAACAACCATATCGGCGTGCCGCTCACCCTGGCTCGCATGCCCCGCGACACCGCTCGCGCGGTGTTTGAGATCGGCATGAACCACGCCGACGAGATCACGCCCCTGTCGCAGATGGTCAGGCCCCACGCGGCCCTGGTCACCACGGTAGGCCCTGTGCATGTGGAAAATTTCCCGGACGGCGAGGCTGGCGTAGCCCGCGCCAAGGCGGAGATCTTCGACGGCCTGGAGCCAGGCGGCTTAGCCATTCTCAACGCCGACAATGTCTGGTTCGACAGCTTGCAGACCGCGGCCCGGAAGGCCGGCGCCCAGGTGCTGAGCTTCGGGACCGGCGAGGGCGCCGACGCCCGTCTTCTGGCCTTCAGCCCCGGCCCTGGCCAGGCCCTGGTCCGGGCGCAATTGAACGGCCAGGCCCTGGAGTTTCCGATCCTTCAGACGGGGTTCCACTGGGGCTTGAACAGCATGGCGGTCCTGCTGATGCTGGGCGCCCTGGACGTGAGCCTGGACGACAGCCTCGCTGCCCTGGCCGCCTTTGAGCCCCTGGCCGGGCGCGGCGCGGAACGGCAGATCCCCCTGGCTGGCGGGACCTTCACCCTGATCGACGAAAGCTACAACGCCAATCCAATCTCCATGGCCGCGGCGATTTCCAGCCTCGGCGCCCGCCAGACGGGGGGGCGACGCATCGTCGCGCTGACCGACATGCTGGAGCTGGGGACGGAGGCCGAAGCCTTCCACCGGGCCCTGGCCGCGCCGCTTGAGGCGGCCAAGGTCGATCTCGTCTTCTGCGCCGGGCCGCTGATGAAAACCCTGTGGGACGCCCTTCCTTCGACTCGTCGGGGCGGTTACGCCGATAGTGCAGCTCAGATTGGGCCGCAGATTGTCCAGGCCGTAGAGCCCGGCGATCTGGTGATGGTGAAAGGTTCGAACGGCTCGAAGGCCGGGGTGGTCGCGGCCGCCCTGGGCGAGCTGGCTCGTGCGCAGGGGGGGCAGGGCTGATGTTCTATTGGCTCTACACGCAGATGGCGGCTGAGGGGCATGTCCCCTTCCTTAACCTTCTGAAATATCTCACCTTCAGGACCGGCATGGCCCTGTTCACCGCCCAACTGGTGGTGATCCTGATGGGGTCGCGGTTCATCCGCTGGATGCAGACCAAGCAGGGCAAGGGGCAACCGATCCGCGCCGACGGGATTGAGCGCCACATTGTCGAAAAGGCCGGCACGCCCACCATGGGCGGGGTGATGATCCTGGCTGGGCTGATCGTCGGAACCCTGCTCTGGGCCGACCTTTCGAACATCTATGTCTGGGTGGTGCTGTTTGTGACCGCCAGCTATGGCGTGCTCGGCTTCACCGACGACTACGCCAAGGTGACCAAGCAGACCACGGCGGGAATCTCCAGCAAGGTTCGCCTGACCCTTGAGGTCGTCGTGGCCCTGGCCGCCGTCGCCATCCTGGTCATCTATGGCGGCCGCACTGCGGAGTCGCCGGATCTGCCGACCTCAGTCGCCTTCCCGATCTTCAAGCAGCTCCTGCTGGATCTGGGCTGGCTCTACCTGATCTTTGGCGCCCTGGTGATCGTCGGCGCCGCCAATGCGGTGAACTTCACCGATGGCCTGGATGGCCTGGCCACGGTGCCGGTGATGATCGCCGCCGCCGCCTTCGGCCTGATCGCCTATCTGGTCGGCAACTACCTGTTCGCCAACTACCTGCAACTGTACTTTGTGCCCGGGGTGGGGGAGGTCGCCGTCTTCTGTGGGGCCATCATCGGGGCCGGCCTCGGCTTCCTCTGGTACAATGCGCCCCCGGCCAAGATCTTCATGGGCGACACCGGCTCCCTGGCCCTGGGCGGCGCCCTGGGCGCCGTGGCGGTCGCCACCAAGCACGAGATTGTCCTGGCCATTGTCGGCGGTCTGTTCGTCCTCGAGACCCTGTCGGTGATGATCCAGGTGGTCTCCTTCAAGCTGACCGGCCGCCGCGTTTTCCGCATGGCGCCGATCCATCACCACTTCGAAAAGCTCGGCTGGTCGGAGTCCACGGTGGTGATCCGTTTCTGGATCGTCGCGGTCATGCTGGCGCTTCTGGGTCTTGCGACCCTGAAGCTGCGATAGGGAGGCTGGCGCGCATCCGATGATCCCGGTTCGTGGTTTCGAAGGCAAGACGGTGGCGGTGTTCGGCCTGGCCCGTACGGGGCTTGCGGCGGCGCGCGCCCTGCAGGCCGGCGGGGCGAACCTGGCCCTCTGGGATGACCGTCCGGCCGCCCGGGAAGCCGCCATCGCCGAGGGCTTCGAACTCACCGACCTGTCGTCGGCCGACTGGTGGAGCTTTGCGGCCTTGATGCTGTCGCCGGGCGTCCCGCTCACCCATCCCGCCCCGCACTGGACGGTGGAGCGGGCGAAAGCGGCCGGCGTCGAGATTGTCGGCGACATCGAGCTCTTCGCTCGGGCCGTCAACGCTGCGCCAGAGCACAAGCGGCCCAAGGTGGTCGCCATCACCGGGACCAATGGTAAGTCCACCACCACGGCCCTGATCGCCCACATCTGCGCCAACGCCGGCCGAGACACCCGCATTGGCGGCAATTTTGGCTATGGCGTCCTTGGCCTCGACGACATGCATGGGGGCGCGGTCTATGTGCTGGAGATCTCGTCCTACCAGCTCGACCTGACGTCCAGCCTGAAGCCCGACGTCTCGATCCTCCTCAACATCTCTCCCGACCATCTCGATCGCCATGGCGGCATGGACGGCTATGTGGCCGCCAAGCGCCGGGTGTTGCTGAACCAGGGCAAGGGGGACACCGCCGTGATCGGCGTGGATGATCCCTACGGCCAGCAGATCTGCACCGAGGTGGTGGCCGCCAACCGCCGCACCATCGTGCCCATCTCGTCCAGCAAGACCATTGGCCGGGGCGTCTATGTGCTGCAGGGGTTGCTGTATGACGCCACCGGCGAACGGGCCGTGGAGATCGCCGACCTGCTGCGGGCCAGATCCCTGCCGGGGCGCCACAACTGGCAGAACGCAGCGGCCGCCTACAGCGCCGCCCGGGGCCTGGGACTGACGCCCGAGGAAGCCGCCGAAGGCCTCATGACCTTCCCTGGTCTCGCTCACCGGATGGAAACGGTGGGTCAGGTCGGCCGGGTCCGCTTCGTCAATGACTCCAAGGCCACCAACGCCGACGCCGCGCGGCAGGCCATGTCCAGCTATCCGAAATTCTACTGGATCGCCGGCGGCCAGGCCAAGGCTGGCGGGATCAAGGACCTCTCCGACCTCTTTCCCCGCATCGAGAAGGCCTATCTCATCGGCGAGGCGGCGCCTGCGTTCGCCGACGTGCTGGCTGACAAGGCGCCCGTGGCCCAGTGCGGCGACCTGGAGCGGGCCGTCCAGCGGGCCTATGCCGACGCCGCGGCGACCGGCCAGGACGCCGTGGTGCTCCTGTCGCCCGCCTGCGCCTCCTTCGACCAGTTCGCCGATTTCGAGGTCCGCGGAGAGGCTTTCAGATCCGCCGTCCTGGCCCTTGAGGCGCCAGTCCAACGGGGCGCAAGGGCGTGAGCGCCGAACCGCAGGTCAAGCCCAGCCAGGCCCACGCCTTCGCCCGTAGCGACCGCTCGACCCTGGGGGTCTGGTGGTGGACCATTGATCGCTGGCTCCTGGGGGCCGCGGCGGTCCTGATCGGCCTGGGCATCCTCCTGTCCTTCGCCGCCAGCCCAGCGGCGGCGGCCCGGATGAATGTCGGCGACCCCTTCCACTTCGCCCTTCGCCAGTGCGTCTTCGCCATGGCCGGCGCAACCGTCCTGATCGCCACCTCCATGCTGGAGGTGCGCATGGTCCGTCGCCTGGCCTTCTTCATCTTTGTAGGCGCCATCACCCTGATGATCGCCCTGCCCTTCCTGGGACACACCGCCAAGGGCGCCACCCGCTGGATGGAGTTCGCCGGATTCACCCTGCAGCCGTCGGAATTCATGAAGCCGGCGCTCATCGTCCTGGTCGCCTGGATGTTTTCCGAGGGCCAGAAAGGGGAGGGGGTCCCCGGCGTCAGCATCGCCTTTGGCCTCTACGCCCTCTCAGTGGGCCTGTTGCTGATCCAGCCGGATGTCGGCCAGACCGTGCTGATCACTGTCGCCTTCGGGGCGGCCTTCTGGATGGCCGGCGTGCCGTTGTCCTGGGTCATGCGCCTGGGTGCGGTGGCCGCCGCGGGCCTTGTGGCGATCTATTTCGTTTTCTCCCACGTGGCCGACCGCGTGAACCGTTTCCTCAACCCTGAGGCCGCTGACACCCATCAGGTCGACCGCGCCGCCGAGGCCATAGCCGCGGGCGGCCTGTTCGGTCGCGGACCGGGGGAGGGGGTCATGAAACGCCACGTGCCCGATTTGCACACCGACTTCGTCTATTCGGTCGCCGCCGAGGAATACGGCCTGGTCTTCAGCCTGATCGTCATCGGTCTCTTCGCCCTGATCGTCATCCGCGGCCTTCACCGCGCCATGAAGCTCAGCAACACCTTCGAACAGGTGGCCGCCGCCGGTCTCTTCGTCATGGTGGGTCAGCAGGCGATCATCAACATCGCGGTGAACCTCAACATGATCCCCACCAAGGGCATGACCCTGCCTTTCATCTCCTATGGCGGATCGTCTCTGATTGCGTCCGGCCTCACCCTCGGCCTGGCCCTGGCCCTGACCCGTCGCCGGCCGGGGGCCTACGCCCCGTCCGAAGGGCTCGCCAAGGCCGGCGCCTTCGCCTAAACGAGCCCCTATGCGCAAGCTCGCCGTGGTCGCCGCCGGGGGAACCGGAGGCCATCTCTTCCCCGCCCAGGCGCTCGCTGAGACGCTGATCGCCCGTGGCTGGCGCGTCGTCCTGGCCTCGGACGAGCGGGTCGCGGCCTTCGCCGAGAATTTTCCGGCCGAGGAGCGCATCGGCCTGTCGGCCAGCACCTTCAAGTCCGGCGACCCCATCGGCATGGCCAAGGCCGGCCTCGCCATCTTCCAGGGCGTGATGCAGGCCCGGGCGGCCTTCAAGCGCCTGGACCCCGCGGTCGTGGTGGGCTTTGGCGGCTATCCGTCGGTGCCGGGTCTGCTGGCCGGCATCACCCAGGGCCGCCCGACGGTGATCCACGAGCAGAACGCCGTCATGGGCCGGGCCAATCGGCGCCTGGCCAGTCACGTGACCGCCGTGGCCTGCGCCTTTCCGAGCCTTCAGAAGGCGCCGCCCAAGGCCGCCGCCAAGGCGGTGATCGTCGGCAATCCGGTCCGCCAGGAAATCCGCGAACTCGCCGACAAGCCCTATCTGCCGCCTGAAGACGGCGGCACCCTGCGCCTGCTGATCACCGGCGGCAGTCAGGGCGCGCGGCTCCTGTCCGAACTCATGCCTGAGGCCATCCTCGCCCTCCCGGAGGACCTCCGCGTCCGCCTGCGGGTGCAGCAGCAGACCCGCAAGGAGTCCATGGACATCGCCCGGCGCATCTATGCCGACGCCATGGTCGAGGCGGAGATCGCCCCCTTCTTCCGCGACATGGCCACCCGCCTGCGCCAGGCCCATCTGGTGGTCGGCCGCTCGGGCGCCGGCACGGTCTGCGAGTTCGCCATCGCCGGCCGACCTTCCATCCTGGTCCCCCTGGCCGTAGCGCTGGACGACGACCAGGGTCAGAACGCCCAGGTGATGGTCGAGGCTGGCGGCGCGGTCATCGCCCGGGAGAACCAGCTCACCGTGGAGTCCATGTCCAATGCGCTGGAAAAGCTGCTGACCAATCCCGAACGTCTGGCCCGCATGTCGGCCGGCGCCCGCTCCATCGCCCGGCCCGACGCGGCCGAGCGCCTTGCCGATCTCGTCGAACAGACCGCCGCTTAAGGGCCGCAAGGCCCCTCGTCCTCCAGCCACAGGCCCCGCCGCCCCATGAACCGCCGTCCCGTCCCCTTCGAGCTTGGTCCCGTCCACTTCATCGGGATCGGCGGCATCGGCATGAGCGGCATCGCCGAGATCATGCTGCGCATCGGCTATACGGTGCAGGGCTCGGACTCCAAGGCCAGCGCCAACACCGAGCGGCTGGAAAAGCTGGGCGCCAAGATCTTCATCGGCCATGAGGCCGCCCAGGTCGAAGGCGCCTCGGCGGTCGTCTATTCCACCGCCGTCAAACAGGACAATCCGGAAATGCAGGCCGCCCGGGAACGGCGGCTGCCGCTGGTCCGCCGGGCTGAGATGCTGGCCGAGCTGATGCGCCTGCAGTTCTCCGTCGCCGTGGGCGGCACCCACGGCAAGACCACCACCACCTCGATGATCGCAGCCCTGCTGGACGCCGGCGGCCTCGACCCCACCGTGGTCAATGGCGGGATCATTAACGCCTATGGCACCAACGCCAAGGTGGGCGAGGGCGACTGGATCGTCGTCGAGGCCGACGAGAGCGACGGCACCTTCCTGAAGCTGAAATCCACGGTCGCGGTGGTGACCAATATCGATCCCGAGCACCTGGACCACTACGGCGACTTCGAGGCGGTGAAGAAGGCCTTCCAGGACTTCATCGAAAACATCCCCTTCTACGGCTTCGCCGCGGTCTGCACCGACCATCCTGAGGTTCTGGCGCTGACCTCCCGGGTGGAGAACCGCCGGTTGGTGACCTATGGGGTCAATCCCCAGGCCGAGGTGCGGGCTGAGAAAATCTCCATGGGACCGGAAGGCGCCCATTTTGACGTGGTCATCCGGCCTCTGCAGGGCGAGCCGATCCGAATGGAGAACCTGCACATGCCCATGGCGGGCATGCACAATGTGCTCAATGCGCTCGCCGCCGTCGCCGTGGCCCGCGAGCTGTCGGTGGGGCCAGAGGCCATCGCCGCGGGCCTGACCGGATTCGGCGGGGTCAAGCGCCGCTTCACCACCACCGGGACGTCGGGCGGGGTGCGGGTGATCGACGACTATGGCCACCATCCCGTGGAGATCAGCTCGGTGCTTAAGGCCGCCCGGGCGGTGACGCAGGGCCGCGTCGTGGCCGTCGTCCAACCGCACCGTTATTCGCGCCTGAAGGACCTTTTCGAGGACTTCTGCGCCTGCTTCAGCGACGCCGACGTGGTCATCGTCGCCGACATCTATGCCGCGGGCGAAGCGCCGCTCGAAGGCGCCAGCCGCGAGGCCCTGGTGGACGGCCTGCGCCGCTATGGCCACCGCCGCGCCCTGCCGCTCTCGGGACCTGAGGACCTGGCGCGCATGGTTCTGCAGGAAACCCAGGATGGCGACCTGGTGGTCTGTCTCGGCGCGGGCGACATCACCAGCTGGGCCTACGCCCTGCCTGAGCAACTGGACGCCCTGCGCAGCGCCGCCAAATGAGCTGGCGCGAGACCCTGCCGGCGGTGCGCGGCCGTCTGCTGAAGGACGAGCCACTCTCGCCCTTCACCTGGTTCCGGGTGGGCGGGGCCGCCGACGTGCTCTTCCTGCCGGCCGACGCCGGGGATCTGGCCGACTTCCTGCGCCAGCTTGAGCCCGAGGTCCCCGTCACCGTCCTGGGCGTCGGCTCCAACGTCATCATCCGCGACGGCGGGATCGAGGGCGTGGTGGTGCGCCTCGCCGGCAAGGCCTTTGGCCAGGTGACGACGGACGGCCTGCGGGTCACCGCCGGCGCCGCAGCCCTGGACGCCATGGTCGCCCGCGCCGCCGCCAAGGCCGGCATCGCGGGCCTGGAATTCTACGCCGGCATCCCCGGCTCCATCGGCGGCGCCCTGACCATGAACGCCGGCTGCTACGGCGCCGAGACCAAGGACGTGCTGGTTTCCGCCTGGGGAATCGACCGCTCGGGCGTCCGGCGTGACTTCGCCCTGGCCGACTTCGGCTACACCTATCGCCATAGCGCCGCGCCCGCCGACATCATCTGGATCGAGGCGCTCTATGAGGGCCAGGCCGACGATCCCGCCGCCATCACCGCCCGCATCGACGAGATCACCGCCCGGCGCGAAACCACCCAGCCGATCCGCGAGAAGACCGGCGGCTCGACCTTCAAGAACCCCCCTGGCCACTCGGCCTGGAAGCTGGTCGACGAGGCCGGCTGGCGCGGCAAACCCCACGGCGGGGCCATGTTCTCTCCCCTCCATTCCAATTTCATGATCAACACCGGCGAGGCTACGGCGGCGGATCTGGAAGGCCTGGGCGAAGCGGTCCGCGCCGATGTGGCGGACAAGCTGGGGGTCACCCTCGACTGGGAAATCAAGCGGATCGGCCGGGCGGGCTGAGGGCGATCGCCGCGAAAGGCGCGCAGCCTCACTTATCAACTTGCTCCGGTCGCCGCGCCGCCTGAACCTTTGAGCATTGGCCGGCCGGGGGAGGCGTGGCGCATGTATGGCATTCTGGTCGTTGTCGCCGCGCTCGCGGGGCTAATCTATCTCGCCTACCGCGGCGTGACCCTGCTGATCCTGGCGCCAGGGCTGGCCCTGCTGGCCGTCGCCGCCTCTCTCGAGCGGCCCTTGCTGGCGAGCTACACGCAGATCTTCATGGTCGCGACGGGCGACTTCATCGTTCAGTATTTTCCCGTCTTTCTGCTGGGCGCCATTTTCGGCAAGCTGATGGAGGACTCCGGCAGCGCCGAGGTTCTGGCCAACGCCACGATCCGCCGCCTGGGATCAGAGCGCGCCATTCTGGCGGTGGTGCTGTCCTGCGCGGCGATGACCTATGGCGGGGTCTCGCTGTTCGTCGTGGCCTTCGCCGTGTTTCCCATCGCCGCAGCCGTGTTCCGTCGCGCCGACCTGCCGAAGCGGCTGATCCCTGGAACGATCGCCCTTGGCGCCTTCACCTTCACCATGACGGCCTTGCCCGGCACGCCGGCGATCCAGAATGCGATCCCGATGCCCTATTTCGGCACCTCGCCCTTCGCCGCGCCGGGATTGGGCGTCATCACCGCCCTGATCATGTTCGTCCTTGGCCAGCTATGGCTTGAGCGACGGGCGCGGGCCTCGACCGAGGGCTATGGCGAACACCCAGACGCCGAGCCGAACGCCCCCCGCCCACACCGCGCGGGAGACGGTGTCGAGACCGCGGAGATTCGAACTGGGAGTCCAGCCGAAGGAGATCCGATCGCGCCGCCGCCCTTCCTGCTGGCGGTGCTGCCGCTGGTGACGGTGATCGTCGTCAACCTCGCCTTCACCGCCCTGGTGATCCCAGCCATGGCGACCGACTACCTTGCGGCGCCCGAATATGGCGCGACCACCATCGACGCCGTACGCGGCATCTGGTCCATCATCGCGGCCCTGGTCATCGCCATTCTGCTGATGGTCGCGGTGAACTGGTCTCGCCTAACTCGGTTGAACGCCACGCTGGAGGCCGGGGCGCAGGCCGCCCTGCTGCCGATCTTCAATACAGCAAGCTTGGTAGGGTTCGGATCGGTCATCGCCTCCCTGTCGGCCTTCGCCCTGATCCGCGATTCCGTGATCGATATCGGCGGCGACAACCCCCTGATCTCCCTGGCCATCTCGGTCAATCTCCTGGCCGGGATGACGGGGTCGGCCTCGGGGGGCATGAGCATTGCGCTCTCGACCCTCGGCGGCGCCTATCTGGAAATGGCCCAGGCTGCGGGGGTCTCGCCGGACCTGATGCATCGGGTGACGGCGGTGGCGACCGGCGGCCTCGACGCCCTGCCCCACAACGGCGCGGTCATCACCCTGCTGGCGATCTGCGGTCTGAAGCACCGCGACGCCTATCTGGACATCGCCGTCGTCGCCGTGGTTGTGCCGATCATCGCGCTGATCGTCCTGATCACCCTCGGAACCCTGCTGGGCAGTTTCTGAGATCGCTTGGAGCACGCCCCCGGATGGCGGGAGGGTCCTTTCGAAAATCAACCCAGACGCGACCTTTTAGCCTCGCTCTCTGTGCTGCATGGTTCCTGTTTACAACGTAAGCTAACGTTGTTTAGATTGGAGTTCAGCCAGGGGATGGGGTGACGTCATGGACGGTCGCGACGGGCAGCTTAGACGCACAGTCAAGCTTGCGACAATTGCCGGTTTTGCGTCTGTCCTGGCTGCCTGTGGCGGCGGGGCGGAGACGCCGGCCGCCGAGGCGCCGCCGCCCGCCGTCGAGGCTGCGCCCGTGCGGGCCGCCAGCGTCGGGACCCTGATCACCGCCACAGGCGCGCTGGCCCGTCAGCGGGAGGCGCAGCTGTCGTTCCGCGTGCCGGGCGTCATCACCGAACTCACCGTCGATGAGGGCGACACTGTCCGCGCCGGACAGATCATCGCCCGGCTCGACCCCACCGCCGTGGAGGCTGGTCGCCAGCGGGCTCAGGTGGAGCTCGACCGCGCCCGGCGGGATCTGGAGCGGGACCAGGCCCTGTTCGACAAGGGCTTTGTCAGCCGCCAGCGGATCGATGACCGCAAGAGCGCTCTGGCCGCCGCCGAGGCCGCCTATGCGTCCGCCGCCTTTGACCGCCGCTGGGCGACCCTGACCGCGCCGGCGGCCGGCGTGGTGCTGTCGCGGACCGCCGCGGCGGGACAGGTGGTGCAGCCGGGCCAGGCCGTGGTCACCGTGGCCGACGCCGGCTCGCCCTTCGTCCTGCGGGCGCCGGTGCCCGACCGGCAGGCTGGCCGGATCTCCGCCGGCGCGGCGGCCCAGGTGCGGGTGGGGGATCAGACCCTGCCGGGACGGGTGATCCTGATTGGCGGCGAGAGCGGTCGGGGGACGGGCGCGGTCGATGTCGAGATCGAGATCGCCGCCGCGCCGGGCCTGCGCAGCGGGCAGGTGGCCACCGCCGAGATCACCGCGGCCGCAGCGTCCTCGACGACGGCCGGCTTCTCCCGCATCCCCGCCGAGGCCATCCAGGAGGCGCAGAATGGCCGCGCCTATGTCCTGCGCCTGGAGGGCGACGTGGCCCGTCGGACCCAGGTGGCGTTTGGCGGCTTTGACGGCGATGACGCCCTGGTCTCTGGCCTGGCGCCTGAGGCTCGGGTGATCACCGCCGGCGGCGGCTTCATCGGCGACGGCGACAGGGTCCAGGTGGTCGATCCCGCCGCCCTGGTGGCCCAGGCCCGCCGCGCCAAGGCCGAAGGCGCCGCCCGATGAGCTTTGACCCCGCAGGCTTCGCGGTCCGCCGCTGGCAGTTCACCCTGGTCGCCTTCGCCCTGTTGACCGTGCTGGGGCTGAATTCCTTCTTCAGCACGCCGCGGTCGGAAGACCCGCACTTTGCGATCCCGATCATGATCGTCCGCGCCGTCCTGCCCGGCGCCGAGCCCACCGAGATGGAACAGCTGATCGCCGACCCGCTGGAGGACGTCCTCGACAGCCTTGATGACGTGGATGAGATCCGCTCCACCAGCCAGGACGGGGCGGCCGTCATCCAGGTGCTGTTCAACTGGAGCGTGGACGCCGACCGCAAGTATGACGAGGTGGTCCGCGAGGTGAACGCCCTGCGCCCCAGCCTGCCGGACGGCCTGGCCCTGCTGGAGGTGCGCCGGGCCCGCACCACCGAGGTCGCGGTCGTCCAGGTGGCCCTGGTCAGCGAACACCTGCCCATGCGCCGCCTGGAAAAGGTGGCCGAGCGCCTGAGGGAGCGCCTGGCGCGGACGCCGGGGGTGCGTCAGGCCGAGTACTGGGGCGCGCCGCCGTCTGAGGTGCAGGTGGCCCTCGAGCTTCCCCGCCTGGCGGCCCTGCAACTTCCCGCCACCGCCGTGGCCGACGCCCTGCGCGCCGCCGGCGCCGAGGCCCCCCTGGGGGCCATTCATGCGGGCGAGCGCCGGTTCAACGTCAAGGCCGGCGGCGCCTTCCGCAGTCTGGAGGCCATCGCCCAGACGCCGGTCCGCACGGTCAACGGACAGGTGGTCCGGGTGCGCGACGTGGCCACGGTGGGCTGGTCCCAGGCCGAGCCCTCGCATCTGACCCGGTTCAACGGCGCCCGGGCGGTCTTTGTGACGGTCAAGCAGAAGGATGGCGCTGACGTCGCCCGGCTGACCCGGTCGGTGAACGCCGCCCTGGATGAGTTTGAGCAAACCCTGCCGGCCGGCGTGAAGCTGGAGCGCGGCTTCCAGCAGTCGGAGAATGTGAAACACCGGCTCAACCGCCTGTTCCGCGACTTCGGCATCGCCCTGACCCTGGTGCTGATCACCCTGCTGCCCCTGGGCTTCCGCGCCGGGGTGGTGGTGATGCTGTCGATCCCGCTCTCCCTGCTGATCGGCCTGTCGGTGATGCAGGGGCTGGGCTTCACGCTGAATCAGCTGGCCATAGCCGGTTTCGTGCTCAGCCTGGGCCTGCTGGTCGACGACTCCATCGTCGTCACCGAGAACATCGCGCGACGGCTGAGGGCGGGGGAGGACCGGGTGACCGCGGCCATCAATGGCACGCGGCAGATTTCCATGGCTGTGCTGGGTTGCACCGCCACCCTGATGCTGGCCTTCCTGCCGCTGATGTTCCTGCCGGAGGGCTCAGGCGCCTATATCCGCTCCCTGCCGGTGGCGGTGCTGACCACGGTGGCGGCCTCCCTGGTGGTCTCCCTGACCATCATCCCCTTCCTGGCCAGCCGCATCCTGTCGCGACACGAAGACCCGGAGGGCAACGCCCTGCTGCGGGCGGTCAATGGGGGCATTCACCGGATCTATACGCCGATCCTGCGCCTGGCCCTGGCCCGGCCCTGGGCCGCCCTGGCGATCATCCTGGCCATCTGCGCCACCACCATCCCCATGCTCGGCGCTATCGGCTCATCCCTGTTCCCACCCGCCGAGACGCCCCAGTTTCTGGTCCGGATCGAGACCCAGCAGGGAACCTCCATGGCCAAGACCGACGAGGCCTTGCGCTATGTGGAGACGAGGCTCGCCCAGGAAGAGGCCGTGGTCTGGCAGGCGGCCAATCTGGGGCGGGGCAACCCCCAGATTTTCTACAATGTGAATCAGGCCGAGCCGCAGCCCAACTACGCCGAGGTCTACGCCTCCTTCGCGGCCTGGAAGCCCGGGGAAAGTCCCGCCCTGCTGGACGCCCTGCGGGCCGATTTCGACCGCTATCCCGGCGCCCGCATCCGCGTGATCGTCTTCGAGAACGGCCCGCCCATCGAGGCGCCGATCGCCGTCCGCCTGCGGGGCCACGATCTCAATGTGCTCAAGTCCCTGGCCGCCCAGGGCGAGGCGATCCTCAAGACGACGCCGGGCGCCCGGGACGTGGCCAATCCCATGCGGCTCGACCGCACCGACCTGGATCTTGGGCTCGACGAGGCCAAGGCCGCGGCCCTCGGCGCGCCAGCCGGCGCGGCGCGGCGCATCACCCGCCTGGCCCTGTCCGGTGAGCCCGTCGCCCGCTATCGCGACGCGGACGGGGACGATTATTCGGTCAATGTCCGCCTGCCCATGGCCGGCCGCAACGAGCTCTCAGCCCTGCAGGACATCTATCTGCCGACCGTGACCGGACAGAGCGTCCCCCTGGCGGCGGTGGCCAATCCTGTCCTGACCTCAAGCCCGGCCCGCATCGACCGGGTGGACCGGCAGCGCACCGTGACGCTCACAGCCTATGTGACCACCGGCTATCTCACCTCGGCGGTTAGCGCCGAGGTCCTGAAGCGGCTGGAGGCCGAGATGTCCCTCCCGCCGGGCTACACCCTGACCCTGGGCGGTCAGGCCGAGGCGCAGTCGGAGAGCTTCGCAGGCCTGGGGGCGGCGGTGATGATCGCGGTCTTCGGCATCCTGGCCGTGCTGGTCCTGGAGTTTGGCAAGTTCAAGACCGCCCTGGTGGTGGCCGGGATCATTCCGCTGGGGCTGTTCGGGGCCGTCGCCGCCCTCTGGCTGACCGGTAACTCCATGTCGTTCACCGCCACCATAGGCATGATCGCCCTTATCGGCATCGAGATCAAAAGCTCGATCCTGCTGGTGGACTTCACCGAGCAGCTGCGCCGCACCGGCGTCGCCCTGCGGCCGGCGATCGAACGGGCGGGGGAGGTGCGTTTCCTCCCGGTCCTGCTGACCTCGGTCACCGCCATCGCCGGGCTCATGCCCCTGGCCCTGGAGAATTCCGGCCTCTACTCCCCCCTGGCGATCGCCATTATCGGTGGGCTGGTCACCTCGACCCTGCTGTCACGGGTGGCGACCCCGGTGATGTACTGGCTCCTGTCGCGGGGCGAGCCGGAGACTGAGGCGGCCGCCGAGGCGGTCCTGACCGCCCCGTCGCCGGTGATCTGAGCAGGCGAGGGCGCTTGACGCGCCGGCCTTCGCCGCCGAAGGGGGAGGCTTCACGCCCTCCGCTGCAAGAGACGCCCATGGCCTTTTCCATCGCCGGTAAACACGTCGCCGTCCTGCTGGGCGGCCTGTCCCCCGAGCGTGAGGTGAGCCTGGTCTCCGGGCGCGAGTGCGCCGATGCGTTGGAGCGGCTGGGCGCCAGGGTCACCCGGGTGGACGCCGGCCGCGACCTGGCCCAGGTGCTGTCGGCGTTGAAGCCCGACGTCTGTTTCAACGCCCTGCATGGGGAGTGGGGGGAGGATGGCTGCGTTCAGGGCGTGCTGGAGACCCTCGGCCTGCCCTACACCCACTCTGGCGTCCTCGCCTCGGCGCTGGCCATGGACAAGGCCAAGGCCAAGGCGGTTCTCGCCGCGGCCGGCGTCACCGTGCCGGGCGGCGGGCTGTTTAATCGCTTCGAGGCGGCCGCCGACCACGTCATGGCCCCGCCCTATGTGGTCAAGCCCAACAGTCAGGGCTCATCGGTGGGGGTCTTCCTGGTCTTCGAAGGGGCGAATCGGCCGCCGCAGGACCTGGTGGCGCCCAGCTGGACCTTTGGCGAAGAGGTGATGATCGAGCCCTATATTCGCGGAAAAGAGCTGGCCTGCGGCGTTATGGCCGGCAAGGCGATGACCGTGACCGATATCGTACCCAGGACGGGCTTCTACGACTATGAGGCCAAGTATGGGGAAGGGGGCTCCGACCACGTCATTCCGGCCCAGATCCCGCCACATGTATTTGAAAAGGCGATGGAACTCAGCGAACGGGCCCACGCAGCCCTAGGTTGCCGTGGCGTGACCCGGTCGGACCTTCGTTATGACGACATTAACGACATTCTGGTCCTGTTGGAGGTCAATACCCAACCCGGGATGACGCCAACCTCGCTCGTGCCCGAGCAGGCGGCCAAGCTCGGGGTGGAGTTCGACCAACTGGTGCTTTGGATTACGGAGGACGCCTATGCCCGCGGCATTGCGGGGGGGAGCGCAGTCTAAGGCGAAGCCCCGGGCCAAAGCGCCCGCCAGTCCCCGAAAGTCCCGCGGCCCGTCCAAGGCCCAGGCGGGCTATGCGCCGGCCAAGCTGGGCGCCGCCCGCGGTCTTGGCCTGTCGCCGGCCCATGCCCTGATCGCCGCTGGCGGCGTGCTCGCGGCCATGGCCGTCGTCGCCCTGGCCACAGGCGACCGCGCCGAGCGCATGGGGCAGGGAATTGAGGCGGCCGTGGGTCGCCAGCTGGCCAGCCTCGGCTTCCGTCTGAACGCTGTCCACGTCCAGGGCGCCTCTCCCGCCGCGACGGCGGACATCCTGTCGGCGGCTGGCGTCTACAAGGATCAGCCCTTGATGGGGCTCGACCTGGAGGCCCTGCGGACCCGGGTGGAGGCGGTGGGCTGGGTGAAGGAGGCGCGGGTCATCCGCCTGCTGCCCGACACCCTGATCATCGCCGTTTCCGAACGTCGCCAGCTGGCGGTCTGGCAGCACAATGGCGCAAGCCGCGTCATCGACGCCCAGGGTCAGGTCATTCCCGAGGCCAACCCCCTGCGGGCGGCCAATCTGCCGCTGGTGGTCGGCCAGGGGGCCGATCAGCACGCGGCGGCCATCTTGCCCCGGATTGCGGCGCGGCCGCGATTGATGAGCCGTGTGGAGGCCCTGGTGCGGGTCGACGACCGGCGTTGGGACCTGCGCCTCAAGGACGGGTCTTTGGTTCAACTTCCAGCGGTCGACGAAGAAGCGGCCTTGATTCAGCTGGAACAGCTCGACCAGCGTTCGCGCATTCTCGAGCTGGGATTTGCACGGATCGACCTGCGCGATCCGACGATGGTGGCGGTGCGACCGCGTGATCAGGTCCGCTCTAGCGGCCTGATCGCCGACGGCGCCTAGGTGGTGGAAGGAAGAACCGTGCCGTTCGGGACCAAAACGGTCGATCGAAACAGCAGCCGCGAAAGCCTGAAGGCCGCCCTTGGCCGCCAGCCCCTGGTGGCTGCGGTGGACCTGGGCGCGTCCAAGGTCTCCTGTTTCATCATGAAGCCAGACGGTGTGCGTCGGGCCGATCACACGCTCACGGCCGCAGGGGTGGGCTATGTCCAGTCCCGCGGCATTCGCGGCGGCTCCATCGTCAATCTGGACGAGGCCTCAGACGCCATCGCCCAGGCGGTCGAGCGGGCTGAGAATGTGGCCGGCGTCAACGTCCAGGGCGTCACCGTGGCCATGGCCGGCGGCCAGCTGGCCAGCCACCGGATCTCAGGGCGCGTCACCCTCGGCGCCCGGCCGATCTCTGATCAGGACCTGGTGCGGGCTATCTATTCGGCCCTGGCGGCGGTGAAGCTGCCGGACCGTCGGGCGGTTCACATCCTGCCCATCGCCTGGCGGGTGGATGGCCAGAGCGGTGTCCGCGATCCGCGGGCGATGTTTGGCCGCAGCCTGGCGGTCGAACTGCTGGTGGTCTCGGTCAGCGAGACGGCCTTCCAGACCCTCGGCGCCTGTGTCGAGCGGGC
>NZ_JAUSBZ010000146.1 GCF_030651755.1 Phenylobacterium sp.
GGATCGATGGCTGCGGTCAGCTCGGAAAGACTGATATCACCCCGCCCCCCGCGGTCTCGCCACGCCTGAAGCACACGTTCGATGACGCTGTCCCGCGCTGGGCCGACCGCATCCTCATACCGGATCGCTAAGGCACCCTCCGCCTGTAGCCAGCCTGCGTAGGGCGAGTACCGCTCAACGACCCCAGGAAACCGCGGATCGTCGCTGCCGTTAATTGCCAACGTGACGCCAGCCTCTTGGGAAGGTGCCTCTGCAAATATCTTGTGGAGCGCGTGCCAGCGATTCATCTCCCCAAGATAGTGGGCTTCAGAAAGGAGAACGTCACGGGGGTCTCTATATATAAAGAGGTGCAATGCATTGATGGATTTAATCCGCTCATTGCTGGCCTCGGTATAGTGCAGATGGGCACCCACTACCTCGCCAGGCACAATTCTTCCGATGTGAAAGTCGATCTCAGGCTGAGTGCGCAGTCGCATCGTTAGGGAAGGAGTTTGGGCGAGGAATGACCCGTAGTAGCGGCCGTTCGGGAGGCTTCTCGCCACTTGCATGAGCAAATGAGTCCCGCTCTTGGGGAGCGAATTGACGATGATGGGAGGCCTGACCCGGAAATCTGCCGGGCGGCTCGCAAGACGTCGGATCGTCCGGGGGACTTGGAGGCCGTAGGCGATACCTTTTCGCGCCAGATTGCTGCGCCGCGCTAGGGAAGACTCGAGTAACATTCATTTCTCCGCGACGTTGAACTCTACGCTCTGCGTTTGCTGGTTTTGGAACGCGAGGGCCGTTGCGCCAACAATCAGGTGATAGAATGAGCTTGCCTGGGCGCGCCACGGACAAATCGGCCATCGGCGCCCACCATCGAGGCCTGAGCGTGTCCCATATAGCCTGTCCCGATCATCGCCACCTGCATGCGCCGACCTTAACTAACCGAGGTGAATAGGTCAGCAGTTGCCGCAAAGCCCATTTTTTAGACGCGGATACTAAAGATAGCTATTCCTGTATCAATCTATAACAAGAAGAAACTGGTCTCGAAGCTTCATTACTGCATCTCGGTCTATATCATATGGCACGATAAAAAGACATTGGCGACCACATACCTCGGTGCGCTCCACGAACTCTTCTACTACATGATAGTGAGGGCGGTTGACGTAGTCGTCGAATATAATTGATGTTCCTGGCGCGCCCATAAGCAATGAGTGCAGAAAGGCGGCAACGCGAAATCGTCCATCTACAAGAACAACGTCTGGCTTATGCTCTGCCCTCCATATTCCGTCTATATACCTAAAGAATTCAGAGCGTTTTTTATAGGTTGCTGGCCTACCCCACTCACCGAGGGGACCAACATCGACCCATATTGCGTTAAGCCTATCAGATGAATTTGCCGCTGACACCACGCGACTTACCCAATGCTCAGAAGTATCTACAGATACTATTTTTGCTTTTGTTTTTGTTAGAGCCCAGTTGGTTGACGCTCCCATTCCATACTCGCCATACAACTTTGCCCTTGAGACGCAACGCTTAAATAGCTCCTCATCCCCATCGAATAGGGGACTTCCTCTGGCCGCATGCCGTAACGCCCTTAACGCTGACGGTACAATCGGCGGTATAAATTTTCGTATTACAGAATTCATGGCTTATCCTCCGGTGCAGGCGTTCTCGGCCCTTATGGGTTACGGACGTTTATCAATTGCACAACATCACAACCATCATTAATCGCTCAGGTGAATGATATAAAAAACGAGAAGATGCAATTCTGAAGGCTAGATAAATAAGCAGGGTTGCAGACAACACTAAGCGAACTCTGGTGAATTCCCTGATTGAAAAAACTGGAAAGCAGAATGGCAGGAGGTGAGATGATAAAATGAGCTGGCCGGCGCAGGCTCCTCGTGAAAACCGCCGTTGGCATGGGAGACATCCCGCCATGCCCCAACGGCTGGGGTGGCGAGGTAGTCTACAAGCGTCTTCGCCGGAGCGAGACCGTCTTCGTCCAGGATCAGGGCGGCCTTCAACCACTCCGTCTGCGGCCAGAGGCGGGCGTTGGCGTCGCGGATGGTGAAGTCGTCGTTCAGGGCGTTGTTCGCAACGCCGCGGGCGGAGTCGACGCCGCGGAGGCCAGCAGCATAGAGCCTGCGGGCGGCCGGCAGGGCTCGGGGCTCGCCGGTCATCTGCGACCAGCGGGCCAGCAGCCAGGCCCACTCAAACTGGTGGCCAGGCTCGATCAGGCGCCCGTCTTCGCCGGACGCCGGCGCCCAATCGGCGCCGAAAAACTCCCTCAAGTAACCGCCATTGGCGTCGATGAAGCGGGTCAGGGCCAGCTCGACGATCTCGGCGGCCAGGTCGCGCCACTCTGGCCCGCCGCCGGTCTCGGCCCAGGCCATGGCGGCCTCCAGCAGGTGCATGTGGGCATTGGCCTGGAAGGGATGGGCGCCCTCCTCCCGGAAGCCTCCGGCCGGATGGCGCAGGACCTGGAGGGCCTCAAGCAGGAGGCGGCCTTCGCCGGCCAGGTCAGCATGGCCAGGATCGGCGGCGTTCAGGGTGGCCATGGCCAGGAGCGCGAAGGCCTGATCATAGAGGGCCGCGGTTTCGTCCAGGGGCTCCCCCGCCTCGGAGACCAAGGCGCGGAACAGGCCATCTGGGCGCCGGTAGCGGTCCAGGAAGTAGCTCATGCCGTGCCAGGCGGCCTGCCGCCACGGTCCCTGCCAACCCATCTGGCCGGCGGAGGCGTAGACAAAGGTCTGTCGGGTCTGCACCCGGGAGCGCCGGGGCGCCTCGACGGGCGCGCCCTCAGGGGTGAGCGCTTCATGGAAGCCGCCGCGAACATGGTCGGCGCCCAGCGTCCACCAGAGCGGCAGGGCGCTGGTGCGCAGCCAGCGGTCGAACCAGGCGGCGGCCCCCTCGATCGTGTCAAACGGCGCCGTCGAAGGCAGGGTCTCGCGGCCCTCAGCCTTCAGCCGATCGACGGCGGTCTTGACCCGCTGGCTGGCCGAGAGTTTGCAGACCAGAACCTGGCCCTGATCGACCACGACGGCGATATCCTTGACGCCAATCAGGGTGACCTGGGCGCCCGCGTGCGTCCGCACCAGACAGTCGCTGGCGTCCACGGCCAGGGCCTGGCCGCGAACCGCATTGCCCGATTGATCCCGTTCGCTGGCGGCCCAGACGGCGTCCCAGGCGCCGAGGTCCGACCAGGCGAAGTCCACCGGCAGGACGGCGGCGGCTTTCGTTTTTTCCATGACCGCATAGTCGATGGATATCTTCGGCGCGGTGACGAAGGCCACGCCCAGCACCTGGCTCTCCCCAGCGTCCCCCTGCGCTGAGGCGACGGCCGCACGAGCTGCGGCGCTGATCGCGGGCTCGAAAGCGTCCAGTTCGGCCAGCAACAGGGCGGCGGAAACCACGAAATTGCCGCTGTTCCACAGATAGCCAGCGGTGATGTAGTCCCGGGCGGTCTCGATGTCCGGTTTTTCGACAAAGGCCTTCACGGTCCAGACCGGGCCGGCCGCTTCTCCGGGCGAGATATAGCCATAGGCGCTGGATGGAGCGTCGGGCCGCACGCCCAAAGTGACGATCAACCCCTGTCGGGCGCCCTCCACCGCGGTCAGGACGGCGGCGCGGAAGGCGTCGGCGTCAGGCACGTGATGATCGGCGGCGACGACCACCGCGACGCCGTCTTGGTCCCGCTGAGCGATCCAGGCGCAGGCGCCCGCCATGGCCGGCGCGGAATCCCGGGGCTCCGGCTCCAGCAGTACGGCGGCCTCGACTCCGATCTCGGAGAGCTGGGCGGCGATCAGTTCGCCATGAGCGACCCCGGCCACCACCACCACCTGGGCCGCGCCCTCCAGGCCGGCCACCCGCAGCACCGTCTCCTGAAACATGGAGCGAGCGCCGACCAGGGGCAGGAACTGCTTGGGGCGCGCCGGACGCGAGGCTGGCCACAGGCGCGTGCCCGATCCGCCGCACATGATCACCGGATAGATGGCCAAGCGAAAAAGTCCCCCGCAAGATGGCTGGTCGGTCCCAGGATGACGCATGCCCTGGGATGTTCCGACGCCGGCTCTCGGTTAGCGTGCAAATCCCGCGCCCACCAAGAAGAAAGCCGCTCATTCTGCGCGGCGGCGTCTTATCGGCGAAATTTGTTGCGGCGGCATAACGGTCTCGGCCGCATCGGCCTTGTCTCAGGCGGAGGCTGGACCATAGAATTCACGGTACCAGTCCACAAACCACGGGAGCCCGACCTCGAGACTGATCTTGGGCTGATAGCCACTGAGCGCCTTGAGCCGGGAAATATCGGCATAGGTTCGGGTCACGTCGCCCGGCTGCATGGGACGGAAGACCTTTTCGGCGCTCTGGCCCAGAGCGCGCTCAAGGACGGCGATCATGTCCATGAGCCCCACCGGGGCGCTGTCGCCGATGTTGAGGATCCGATTGTCCCCACGCTCAGGCGGGCGATCCAGGGCGCCGATGACGCCATCGACGATGTCGTCGATATAGGTGAAATCCCGGGCCATCTGTCCCTGGCCGAAGACCTCGATGGGCTCGCCGGCGAGGATCTTCTGGGTGAAGGAGAAGTAGGCCATGTCCGGCCGGCCCCAGGGGCCATAGACGGTGAAGAAGCGCAGGCCGGTCTGTGGAATGCCATAGAGCTTGGCGTAGGAAAAACTCATCAGCTCACAGGCCCGCTTGGTGGCGGCATAGAGCGAGACGGGTTCAGCCGCCGCATCGTCCTCGCAGAAGCCCGCCCCGCTCTCAGGTCGGTCCCCATAGACCGAGCTGGAGGAGGCATAGACCAGGTGCTCAAACCCGGGCTGGTGGCGGCAGGCTTCCATCACCGACAGGTGGCCCGCAAGATTGGAGCGCTCATAGGCGAAGGGATTTTCGATCGAGTAGCGCACGCCGGCCTGGGCGGCGAGGTGCGCCACCCGCACGGCCCCGCACTCGCGCACCAGCTGCTGGAAGTCTGACGCTTGGGCGATGTCCAACCGAACCATCCGAAACCCCGGATAGGCGTCTAGGCGCACCGCCCGAGCAGCCTTCAGCATCGGGTCATAGTAGGGGTTGAAGTCATCGACCCCGATCACCGACTCCCCGCGCTGTAGCAGGCGCTCGGCCACATGCATGCCGATAAATCCGGCCGCGCCGGTGACAATCACAGGGGGCGTCATGGATGCGCCAGGCACTCTTTGTTCGCGTGAGGCGACCCCATGTCGCCAGCGGCCGCAAGGGTTCGCACGAAACGCCTCAGCGGTGAAGCTGCGCCGTGGTCGATCGCCCGGCCGACGGCCTCGGGCGATGGGTAGGGCTAGCCTTGCTTGTGTTGAGGTTTGTCCTTGCGGGAGGTGGACGCCATCTTCTCCAGCTCCTTTTGGCTCATGGAGTCCGCCATGGATTTCGACGCGCCCTTGAGCTTGGTCTTGGGCGTGTCGCCACGCTTGGCTGAGAGCGCGGCGCCGGCGGCCTTCTGCTGGGCGGCGGACTTGGCGGGCATGGGGGTCTCCGTCTTTTTGAGGATCACCCAGGCCAACCTGCAGAGCCCATCGACAGTTCCGGCCTGAATTGATTGGCGGAAAGGCTCTGGTGCGGACGGCGGGGCTCGAACCCGCACTCCCTTTCGGAAAGCAGATTTTCATACCACTTCGGCTTTCGCCGCCGCCCAAAGGCCATTGGGCGTTCGTGGTCTGGACTATCCCTTCGCCGTAGCCCGCAAAGGACCTTAGGCGCCGCCCGTCTAGTCTCTACACCTTCCCTCCGGGTGGTCCTGAAGGGCTTGGCTCGGGATTAGCCTGGGGTTTCCCCGTTAGCCTTCCCCGAGTTTGAGCGGTTCTACACCGCGGATTTCCCCGCGGGCACTCCAATGGTCAAAGTCTGCTGCGTCTACCGTTTCGCCACGTCCGCATGCGCAGGGTCGTGCCACAGCCGGGCGCGCCGCGCGAGGGGCAAAGTCACGGACCTGGACGGCGAAAGGGCGCCTTAACCCGCTGCGCCTAGGTTCAGGCCGTCCTCTCTCCGCCGCGGATGCGGCCACAGGCCGTAAGGCGGGTAAGACCTTGGAACGACGCCGCAGCCCCCGCTCCCCCATTCGCCAGACGCCGCGGCGCGAAGATCGCATCACCCTGCTGGGAGGGCAGATGGATCTGGTCCGGCCCGAAGAGGTGATGGCCGAGCTGGACCAGCAGGTCGCCGCTGGGCGATCCTACCTGGTGGCCAACCACAACCTCCACAGCCTCTATCTCCTGCCCCGGCACGGAGAACTGGCCGACTTTTTCGCCAGCGCAGACCTGATCGAGATCGACTCCACACCGCTGATCGCGTTCGCCCGGCTGCTGGGCCTGCCAGCTCGACCCTTTCATCGCTGCACCTATCTCGACTGGCGCGACCACTTCTGGAGTCTGGCGGATCGGCGGGCCTGGCGGGTCTTCTATCTGGGCGGCGCCCCCGGCGTGGCGCAGATCGCCGCCGGGCGGATTTCGCGCCTCTACCCCGGGGCGACCATCGCTGTGGCCGACGGCTATTTCGACGCCGCGGAGGCCTCTGGTGACAATCGCGCGGTGTTGGAGCAGGTTCGCGCCTTCGGTCCCCACATTCTGATGGTGGGCATGGGCATGCCGCGCCAGGAGCAGTGGATCCTGCGCAATCGCGCGGCCTTGCCCCCCTGTGTCATCCTCCCGGTTGGCGCAGCCTTCGACTATGAGGCCGACGCCCAGAAGGCCGCGCCGCGGTGGATGGGACGGGCGGGACTGGAATGGCTGTTTCGCCTCACCGCTGATCCCAAGCGACTCTGGCGGCGCTACTGCCTTGAACCCTGGTTCCTGGTGGGGCCAGCCCTACGCGACATAGGCGACGCGATCGCCCAGCGGCGATTCATGGCGCGCCGATCGTCAGGCCGCCGCCCGGTCAGCGAGCCGGTTCCAGTTCAGGGTGGACTGGATCTGGGCGAAGATGGCGCTCAGCCAGCCCTGCCGGCGGAGCTCCAGGAAGACCTCATCGTCCAGGGCCCGGAGACGCGCCTCGTCGATCGTCAGGAAGCCTGAAAGCGACACCCGGTCGCCGCCGGGCATTTCGATCATCGCCGTGCGGCTATCCAAAAGATCGAGGTTTGTCAGGGTCTCGACAAAGGGTCGGGTGGCTCGCTCGGCGGCCTGGGCGGAGCGGCAGAACTGCATGGCCGATTCCAGCAGGCTTGTGGGCTGGCCCTCCTCGAACAGGGGCCTTCCCCCGTCCGGAACCAGCACTTCCTCTCGATCCTCAATACAGAGAGTCACGAAATCCTCCTGCTGGGTCAGGATGAAGGGATAGCGCCGCACATAGATCGGCACATAGGCGCCCTCTCGCCACCCGCCGTCCTCGTCAACGAAAAGGTTCTGGTCTTCCCGCAGGCCCAGGATCGCCACCGGCCGCGCCGGATCCCCCGCGGTGAAGGCGACCGGATACCATTGGGCCGCCAGGGGCACCTCGGTCACCGTCAGAGGCACGGCGTTGGTTTGCCGGGCGAAGGTGAAGTCCAACGGCGTCCGCAGGTGCAGATCCCCGTGTCGCTGCACGCTGATCGTCACCGGATTTTCGTAAAAGAGCGGCTTCATCGTGGCGTGTGGTTCCCTCCCCCAAGGAAACTGGTCCGAGTTCAGACCAATAGTCAGCCCCTTCGTCGCATCCTGTGGCGAAGCCGTCTATGTGCGATGCTTTAGAGCCAGCGTCCGCATTCGGAAGATAAATCATGTCCGACCTTCCCGTCCCCCTGCCTCTGGACGTCGATCAGATCAAAGGGTTTCTCGATCCGGGCGAAGGCGCGGCGCTGCAACGGGCGGCCTTGGCCGGCTCAAGGCTGGGCGGATGCCTGGAGATCGGCGCCTATTGCGGCAAGTCGGCCATCTATATCGGCGCGGCCTGCCAGAGCCGGGGCGCTGTGCTGTTCAGCGTCGACCACCACCGGGGGTCCGAGGAGAACCAGCCGGGCTGGACCTATCACGATCCTGAACTCTGGGACCATCAGGCCGCGGCCATGGACACCCTTCCCCATCTGCGCCGCAACCTGCGGGCGGCGGGGCTGGAGGAGACCGTGATCCCGATCGTCGGCCGCTCAGCCCAGGTCGCCGCCCACTGGGGCGGACGCCTCGGTTTCCTGTTCATCGATGGCGGCCACACCATGGAGGCCGCGCTGGGAGACTACCGAGGCTGGACGCCGCACCTGGCGGCCGGCGGACTCCTGGCCATCCACGATGTCTTTCCCGACCCCGCAGACGGGGGGCGCCCGCCGTTTGAGATCTACCAACGCGCCCTGGCCTCAGACCTTTTCATTGAGGTGGAGTCCGTCAAAAGCCTGCGGGTGCTGCGCCGACTCTAGAGCCTGATGCGATCAGACGGAATCGTCTGATCCTTGAATCAGGCTCTACACTCTAGGTCAGGAGCGCGTTTCGTCCCGATAACCGGTTCCCACTTATCGGAACGCGCTCCAGAACCTAGTCGTGGCGCACCAGAACCTGAGAGGCGGGCGTCAGGTCGTATAGAGCGTCATGGGCCAGGATGGCGGCGGCCTGGGTCCAGGTGGGCCGCTCTTCAGGCCAGATGATGGCTTCCTCGAACTGCCACCCCATCCAGTAGATCCCATCACCGTCCCGGTGGGAGTCCTGCCAGGTCAGCAGCTTGGCCGCCTGGGTCCGACGGTCCAGGGCGATCAAGGTCATGACCAGCTCGCAGGACTCCGCCACGGTGACCCAGGGCTGGTCGGCCACGCAGCGACAGCCGACGCCCGGCTCGATGAAGCGGGGCCAGTCCGCGTCGAGACGCGACAGGGCCTCGGCCCCGGCGAGCGCGCCGCCCAGCATGGGATAGTACCAGTCCATGGCGAAACCGGAGCGGTCGGCTGTGCGGTCGAAACGCTCTGGAGCGGACAGAAGGGCTCGGCCGAGGCGTTCTCGCCCCGCGACCCACTGGGGTTGGGGTTCGCCCATCAGTTCGGCGAGCTTAATCGCGCATTGCAGGC
Source organism: Phenylobacterium sp. (assembly GCF_030651755.1). Lineage (GTDB taxonomy): Bacteria > Pseudomonadota > Alphaproteobacteria > Caulobacterales > Caulobacteraceae > Phenylobacterium. Next base: position 8,975 of record NZ_JAUSBZ010000146.1, read on the forward strand.
TCTTATAGATGGAGCCGCACCCGGCTCTCACCGCGTCGTCGGCGCTGGTCATGTGCGCCTCGGCCGACCAGGAAATGTCGCCGGCCTCATGTTGCAGGGCCAGGACGAAATCCATCGCCCGGCGCACCATCGGCCAATAGGGACGAACCGCGGCGAGGTCGCCGGTGATCATGAAGCTATGCCAGACGACCACGGCGCAATAGGCGGCGAAATTGGTGTCTCGAAAGGCTGGAGGCCGAACCCTGGCCATATGCAACCGGTCGGCCATGGGCAGCATGTTGCCATATTCCCCCAGCCAGCCCCCGTCGGGACCCTGGCGGGCGGCCAGACAGTCGAGCCCGGCCCAGGCGGCGTCCCATTCTCCCGCCACGGCCAGGGCCATCACGCACTCGCCGTGGTTCCAAGGATCCCAAGGACCAGCCTCGAACCAGGGGATGGCGCCGTCGGCGGCCTGCGCTTCCAGCATGCACAGAACCGCCCCGGTCAGGGGATCCCGCCGCCGATGGGGCGCCCTGTGCGTGGCCCGGCCAGAGCTCATGAGGTCGCCCCCTTGGGCGCGATCTTGCGAAAATAGAAGGCGACGCTCTTTCCCATCAGGGGCGCGGCGATGGCCTCAAGTCCGCGGGTCAAGGCCGGCTTCTCCATCAGGTCCCACACCAGGAACCGGTGGTAGGCCTTGATGAGCGGGTGATCGTCCTGTCGGTTCCAAAAGGCGCACTTCAGCCACCAATAGGGGCTGTGCAGACCATGCGCATAGTGCTGCTCCAGGAACTTGTAACCCAGTCGTTCGATCTCCCGGCGCAGACTGTCCTCCTGGAAAATCCGCACATGGCCCCCAGGCTGGTCGGCATAGCCGCCCTCCCCCGGCGCCAGCTTCCAGCACAGGGCTTCAGGCCAGGCTCGTGGCACAGTGGGCGCGAACACGCCGCCGGGCTTCAGCACACGCCGGATTTCAGCCAGAGCCGCAGAATAGTTGTCCAGGTGCTCCAGGACCTCCGAGCAGATCACCGCGTCAAAGGTCCCGTCGGCGAAGGGCAGCCGATAGGCATCCCCCTTCAGAAAGGCGCAGGCGCCCGGGTTCTCCGGCGGCGGCAGCTCGAACACCCCGGCCATGGCCTTGCGCAAGGAGGGCTCATCCATGTCGAGGCCGACCACATTGACGCCGCCCTCCAGGCGGATCCCATGGCAATGGCGTCCCTCGCCGCAGCCAAGATCCAGCACCCAGTCGCCGGGCCGCAGGGCCAGGCGGTCCATTCTTACGGTCAGCACGCCTGGATCACCGCGTCTTCGAGAACCGCTTCATAGGCGGCGCCGGCCCGCTCCCAGGAAAACACCTCTCGGGCCCGCCGGCGGCTGGCCTCGCTCAGGGCCAGACGTTTGGCTGGATCGTCCAGAAGCTGGGCGATGGCGGTGGCGAGCGCGTCTGAGTCTCCGCGACGGACCACCACGCCGGCCTCGCCCACCACCTCAGGCAGGGCCCCGCCATCGGTGACGATCACCGGGGCCGCACAGCTCATCGCCTCGGCGGCGGGCAGGCCAAAGCCCTCATAGAGCGAAGGGGTCACGCAGATCGTCGCCCGGGCGTACTGTTCGGCCATCTCCTCGCCGCTCAGGTCGCTGATGAAGCTGACCCGATCGCTCAAGCCCAGACTGTTCAACAGCTTACCCGTAGGCCCGTCGGGCTTCAGCTTGCCGATGACCACAAGCTCCAGATCGGGATAGGCGGCGAGCAGGTCCGCATAGGCCTGGATCAGAATGCCCAGACCCTTGAGGGGTACGTCAGCGCTGGCGGTGGTCAGAATGCGCCGGTCGCGCCGACGCAGGTCGGGCTGAGGCCGAAACACGCCCTGATCAACGCCTAGGGGAATGACCGTCATCCGCTCAGGTGCGACCTTGAGATAGGAGGCCACATCGCCGCCGGCGCTCTTGGAGACAACGATCACCCGGTCGAGCCGCGGCGCCACATGCTCCTGCATCGACAGGAAGCTGTACCACCGGCGGATCAGCCAGCGCACCTTGGCCCGGGGCTCGGCGTCCAGGGCCAGCTCCAGGTCCCGACGAATAGGATGGTGGATCACGCCGACCACCGGCAGGCCGGACCGCTTCATATCCAGCAGCCCATAGCCGAGGGACTGGTTGTCGATGACCACGTCATAGTCGGCGGCGTGTTCGCGCAGATAGCGCGCAGCCCGGCGACCAAAGGTGTAGGGCTCCATGAACTTGCCCGACAGATGCCCGAAATACTCCGCCAGATCGGTCCAACTCAGCAGGTGCCGTAGGCGAAGGGACAGGTGACCGTTGTGCGGCTGCGCATAGAGGTCAAGCGAAGGGATCTTCACCAGCCCGACGCCAGGAGCCAGATCCGGGTAGGGCGGCCCCGACAGGACATCAACCTTGTGGCCCCGGGCGGCCAGGGCCCGGCTGGCCTGGGCCAGATAGACGCCCTGCCCGCCGACCCGGGGATCGGAGCGATAGGAGAGGAAGGCTATCCTCAAAGGGCCGCCAGCGCGCCTGCGACCTAAGCGGTCGGCGCGGTCGGTGTCTTCAACCAGTGGTGTCTCGAGCATGGCCTCGGGGTCTACAGCTTGAATGGACGAGAGCCTAGACCAACCTCGCCTTTCCCCTCGGTCAGGGCGCAAGGCGCGTCAGAGTCAGGCGCCGCTCAGGCTGGTCCAGGGTCTACGCGCCCTATTTCAGTCATGTGTCCAAATATGTCCGGCACCCGCCATACACCACCAGGGGTGGTGAACCACACCTACGTGTCGAGATTAGAAAATTCGCCTCATAGGCGAAGTTTCTCTCGTTCATCTCTTGCCTGACGGTCGCTGAAATGTCCTTGTTTCCCGTGCTCAAGGAGCCACTCGGGATGGCGCATTCTGGTCGGCTCAGGAGGGTTAACCGAGCGTTAACCCGCCATATCGGGCGCTCCTGCGCCCAATTTGCGCACCAAGTAGATTGCCAATTTGCCGCAGTTGACCACCATTCAACCGAACTCGTGAGGTTGCCATGGTCCCCGAAACGTCAACTCACTGGCCAAATCAGCGGTCATCAACACCGAGGTCGGAGACGTTCACTTCATTGATGTATCGTTTCCACTTAGCGGCAAGCACTCTATTCAAGCTGACGTCATCCTGGCGTGCTCGGTGCGGAAATGACTCCGAGGCACTGTACATCTATACAGCATTTCTACTGGCTGCTGCAGCCGAGGCTGTGAAGTC
>NZ_JAUSBZ010000150.1 GCF_030651755.1 Phenylobacterium sp.
CACGGCTGGGGCAAGCGGCCTATGCCGTCGCCCCTGCTCTCACCGAGCATTCGGTCGGGGCGGTCTTTCGTTGGCTGTTGGGAGGAGCAAAGCCGGCGCCCACCACCGACGGCTCCCTGCTGGTCCCGATCCCAGAAGGCGTGGACACCAGCGGTCACTGGCTGGCCAGGAAGAAGCTGCCTTCGGCCCATGTTATCAGCGGCGGCCTTGCGGCGATGGCTTTGGCGGGGCTGGCCGGGCTCACAGTGCGCCAACTCGCCAAGCGCGCGTCGCCCCATGACCCTCGATGACGTCGGGAGACCCAGCGGCCTCCCGAGCTCAACTCAGCGATTGTCCCGGCCGCGCTGGTCCGGATTAGCGCCGCCACCCAACCCGGAGTCGTTCTTAACATCGCCTTCGACGGTGTTGTCGCCTTCAAGAGGCGCCAGCCCCTCGCGGCGGTTCAGGCCAGACGATTGCCCAATGCCAGGATTGCGCTCCAGGTCGTCCGGCGGATTGACGGGCTGGTTGTCAGGGTCAGGGTGCTTGCTCATCTCCAGGGCCTCCGTTCAGGTTCTGCTCTCGTCTGACGTGAACCAGACAGCCGCAGCGAGGTTCCAGCTTCGGCTCCCTCGGCCGCCCTGGACGAGGAACTAGCCTTGAACGATCGGAGGAAGCACCGATGCCGAACGCTTTGTGATCGGCGGGCTGGTCGATGTGAAAGAGCGCTAGCGCGTGCTGGACCAGATTCCGTCACCCTATGCCACGGCCTTGGCCACCACCTCACATTGAAAGTCGGCGCCACAGCGGAAGAAGGCGCGCCTTTCGCCTCCAATCAGGCGGCGTGGGCCGCTGCGCCGCCTTCGATGTCAGTGGGTGCTCGGTTGACTTTAGGGGACGCTAACTGCCGTCCCCCGGACGAGATCTCACCCCTGGGGGGCGTGATCCTGGCAGCGGCGACCGGCCCGCAGTGCGCGTCAAAGGGTCGATTGCTATTGGCGCCGATCGGGCGTCTGATGACGGGCCCACATATGGCGTGACGGAGGCGCTCATGTCGCCTGCTGACCTCAAAAGGCTGAATGTCGAGCACTTCGAGCGCGTTCTTGCGCGGACCACAGACCTGACAGAGCGCGCGAAAATCGCCAGGTTCATTGTTGAAGAACTCGCCGAGCCAGATCGCGCCTACCCCGTCCCTCGTCCCTGACATCCAGCCGTTCAGGTTCATGCATATGTTCAGCGGCGGCCTTTCGTAAGCACGGGCAATCCTGGGCTCTTGCGATCTACAAGACCGCCGCGAGGCACGCCTCAAAGTGCAAGGCGCGCGCACGGCTAGAAAGGCGCGGGCCCGCGCTTATTATTCAGGGAACGCCAGCAATATCATGTATTGCGGACTTCATTTTTTTTCGGAGAGCCGAATTTTATTTAAATAAGAAATCCGTATTTGAATTTTCACCCGTCTACCCGGGGCTCACCCGTCGCTTAATATTGGTGAGAAACGAAATTATCAGGATCCTTCCGCCCGTTTTTTCAGGGCACGATCTATACGATTACTTGCAAATAAACCTGCTGGTGGGCCCGGCAGGACTCGAAACGTCTGGAAATTATGTATTCCACACAGATAGTTAGGGCCTGCGCCCAGTAGACATACCCACACCTCTACCAACCGGGCCAAGAAGGTCGAATCTCGTGGAGCAGAAAACCCTGCCGGCGGCCACCACGAACGGAAGGTCCGCAGCGGGCTCAATGGCGACCTTGGGAGAGTCCGCTTTTCGGCAGTCTGCGCAGTCGCTCCGAGAGGAGGCCAATCGATCCACAGCTCAGGGCGATGGTGACCGTCTGGCCTCGTGGTGAAGAAGCTCGGCCACCGTCGGCGTGGCTTCACCCACTCAGCACGAGAGATTTAGGCGCTTTCAACCTTTGCGAGCGACATCATCCGCGCTGACCTTATCAGATATGGAGGCCGAACATGCACTTCGGCAAACGCGTTACCCGTCCGGAAACAATCGCGCCCAATTTGACCAAGAACCGAATGTCGCTGCTGTCCTGCTTAGCGGGTACCGCCGTTTGTTGCGCAAGCTATATTGGGTTCTCGCCAGCAGTACTTGGCCTTGAAGCCCTCACAGCCGACACGGTCGAAAGTTACAACCTTGGGCGGTTAATCTTATCCATGGCGGGTAGCCTGCCTATAATGGCGGTTGTATTTTTCGTTTCTATGCTCACCTCACAACTGCTACATATAAAATCACGCAACAGTACGGTGATTGTTTTTATCGCATTTCCCGCTCTTGTTGCTGTTCTAATTGTCTCAGCGATGCTGACAATTCTGACGGGCAACCCTCCCGATGATCCATGGCTACCCATATTGGTCGCTATAGCTGCATCATCAGGCGGGTTGGCGATGAAGGTCACCCTCCTTCTTCGCGACACTCGCGGGTGAAACCCAATTTCCGGAAGGTTGCCAAGAGGCGGTGCCTGGAAATGGCGCGAGATCGACCAAACGCCCAGTACTCCGAGCAGATTCGATGAAATGGGGAGCCCGCGTTGACATGTGTGCTGATTGGCCAAAGCGGCTGCGTGTTTGACTCATCCGCTACGGCTGCGTGGGCGCAAGCTTTCCTGAGCTTCGTGGCCATCGTCGTTTCGGGATATCTCGCCGCAAAGGTCGCGGGACGGCCAACGCTTACGGCCCGACACCAACGGCTTGCAGCGCTCTCTGGCTTGGTTGGCGTGGCCCGGCAGATAATTAAGGCAGCACAGGCGGAAGCAAGCGCTGTGGGCAATAGCACGTCGTCAAGCCCAGCCTTTGATCTCAACCGCTTCGACCGTACGATCGACGCGCTGAAGACGATCCCTATCCTCGAGGTTTCGCCGGGCATTCTCGTAGAAGACCTGATCGAGCTCCAGGAAAACCTGACGTCAGCGCGCGACGAGATGGCAAAGCTGCTCCGTGACGCGCCTTCCGGCATAGGCGTCTACAACACCGCATTGTTCTACGAAGGGGCAAGGCGGCACGCCGAAGAACTTGAGCGCAAACTGATTATCGAAGCGATGGCGGCAGCAAGGGCTGAACGCCGTTGGTGGCAACCCTGAGCAGGTGCGGCGCCAATGCCGGGTTCCTGGAAAGGCCCGAACTTCCGCTAGGGGCGCATCCTTGCTGCCCGGTGCCCACCCCCACCCTCAACGGTAGCGAGGCTTAGGGATCGAGACGACCCTCTATGGCTTACCTCTGGCAATGCCCGTGCACACTATCCCCCCAGAGCGGCCGTCACGAGGTAGCGCGCTGCTGACCCAGGACGGCAGCGGTCGAGCTCTGGGAAGGGGCCGACCCGCAGCACCCGAAATCCCGCACGCCCGAGCATGGCGGCCACCGGCTGCGCGCTGGACAGGGCGGCGAACGGCTGCCGTTGCAGAGCCTCGGAACTCCAGGCCGCTTCGGGCCAAAACCCATCGACGAGCATGAGGCGTCCGTCCGGCGCAATCCACCGCCGCCAAGTTGAGAATGTCTCGAGGGGTTCAGTCAGGTGACACAACACCTGACGGCAGACAATCCAGTCGAACGTGCCCGGCGCGAAGAGATCCGTCGCGTCCGCTGAGCCGGCGACAAAGTCCTCGCGCGCCAAGTCTGGGTGGCTTGCGAGACCCTGTTTGATCATCGCCGATGATGGCTCAAGCCCCGTCACCAGAAGGCCTGCGGCCTTGAGGACACGGGTCAGCAATCCTGTGCCCGCGCCTATGTCGAGTACGCGGCCGGTGAGGTCTGCGTTGGCGAGCCGCCGCAGCTCAGCCAGCCAAAGCGTCCCCTCGCCTTCCGGCAGGGCGTGCTCATCTTCAGCCTCATACTGGGAGGCGACGGCTTGATCATAGCCCATCGCTTGGCCTCGTCTGGATCGTCAAACCGCGTCCCGCCTCACGGAGCGGACGCGGGGGAACGGCTTCGCCACGGCAGGGGTTTGAGCGCCGCCGGATGGCCAGTCGTACCGATGGATCAGCCAAGTCGGCAATAGTCGACGGATCGTTGCCAACTATGGCGGATGACGGTGCACAGCCCATCGGACGTGCTTGTGATTTATATCATAATAAAAAAACAGCCGAGCTTCAGGTCGTCGAGTTGTCTCGCCAGGGTGCGGACCTCGCCAGGACCTGTCTGGCGAACGGTGGCCTAGAACTTCCCGCTTATGGTCAGGCTGATGAACGCGGGCTTCCTTGTGCTCCGCCTCTCTATCCGCAGGGGGGGCCCTGATCGTTCCTCAACGAAGAAGCTTCGCTTGCGCTTTGAACGCTGAACGTCGGCGTTCTTCAGCGCTAAGCGGAGACGAACAGGTTGGACGGCCGTCGTCTCAATGAAACCACCGAAATACCCGTAGGTGGTCGCCTCATCGATCTGGTCAAGAAAGTAGATCGCGCCTTCATTGATCGCCTTGTAGGTGAGGCCCCAGGCAAAGGGCCGGCCCGGCGGGTCATGACGGAACTCCAGGTCGATGTTTGGGGAGTAGACTTCTGACAGGGGACGGATCGCGCCTGTCAGCGGATCATCGAACTCGCTGTCGAATACGGAGCCTGAGCCGGTCAGGCGGGCGCCGGCCAGCAAAGGAGTCAGCGGCACGGTGAAGTTAAACTTGGCGCCGGTGACGACCGCATCGCCGGCATTGGCCAGACCAGGCGCGCCTGAGGGGAGCAAGATGATCTCCAGCACGTCGGAGCGGTGTTCGCGAAAGAGCTCTAGATTGACGGCCGTATCACCAGGCCCTCGCCAGTCCACCGAACCATACCAGCGCGTCGTCTGATCCGGCCCAAGATCTGGATTGCCGGCGTTCGCCGTCTGGTCATTCAGGTCGGCTGAGGCTGCAAAATCGCGGAAGTCGAGCTGTCCCACCGTGCGCCGGACGCCTGCCCTGACGAGGGTACGAGGCTGCGCCCGCCAGGCAATCGCCGCCGAAGGCTTGACGAAAGTGAAGCGCTGACGGCCTGTCGCGTCACCTCTGAGTGAGATCTCGGAGGTTTCCGCCGCCAGTCCGGCCTCGAACGACCAGCGGCGCGAAAGCGTCCAGTTCAGATTGGCGAAGACCTCACCTCGCAACTCTTCAACGACGACATTTGCGGCGGGCAAGGCGATAGGCGTCAGGCCTCCACCGTCGTCGAAAGCCAGATCGAGCTCGCTGTTAAGCCGGTTGTAGGCCAGCTCCCCACCGACTTCGGGCCGCAAGGCGCGAGCTTCGGCGGGCGTCGCCGTTGTCCGAATGATCGCCTCGAAGGCCTTGGTCTCGGCGGCAAGCGTACTCGCTGTCAGGCGGGTCCCGTCCGCAAGGTAGCGACCGTCGAACTGCGCCTCGGAGTCGCCCTGCCCTGACGCCAGGCTGACGAGCTTCCAGTTCCAGCCAGAGACGTCCCTGGCATAGTCTGCGCCGACCTCAAAGGAGAGCCTGTCCCGGCCCAAGGTGGACATGAGCGCTTGGTCGGGGCCGCCCGTCGCCGGGCGGCCAAGCCACACCTCGCCTGGCTGCTCGAAGTGATAGTCATACCACCCGAGCCGCCCGTTGAGGGTCAGGTCACCCGCGGCGAAGGGCCGACGCGCTTCGCCCGCGACATAGGCCTCGGCAAGGGTCGAGGGTAGATTGGTTTTTACTACGGAGGTGAGCTGTCCCGCCGCATCACGCAGCACGCGCTCTCCTCGGAAGGGAAACTCCTCCCAATAGGCCCGCGCGCGAACCGAGGTCTCCCAACCAGCGATACTGCGGGCATAACTGACCTCCCCCCGGGGATAGATCACGTTGTTGCCGTTCCGCTCCAGCTCGAGCGACCAGGTTCCGGAGGCCCCGCCCCGGACACGAACCACGTTCAGGATCAATGACTGCCCCTGCGCCTCGGCGGTAGCGGCGTTGCGGACGACATCGATGCGCTCCACCTGCGCAGCCGGAATGCGGGACAAGGCTTCGGAGATGCTTGACTTGGACGAGGGCCGGGCGCCATCGACCAGGACGTTCCCCCCGCCGGCTCCGAAGCCCCGCAATTCCTGGTCGCCGTCGTCTAGCGCGAAACCCGGGGTCCGCAACACCATGTCGAGCGCGCTCTGCGGACGGAACTGATCGTAGTAGTCATTGGGATAGCCCACCACATCCCGCGACGGGGCCTGGGCCTCTACGGCCGTGCCGTAGTTCATGAGCCCCAGGACAACGGCTGAGACGCCCAGACGACGCATCAGGCCATCTCGCCCAGATAGAGCGCCTCAAGTTCAGTGGCGCTGATTTCGGAGGCCGGGAGCTCTCGGCGCAACACGCCGCCCCGCATGATACCGACCCGGCTGGCTACGTCTCTGGCGCGGAAGATGTCGTGGGTCGCCATCAGCACCGCCACACCCCCTAGCGCCAGTTTCTCGAGGAGGCGGCTGAACTCGTAACTGGCGCTCGGGTCCAAACCACTGGTCGGCTCATCAAGGAGCAGGCCGCGCGCATGTTTGGCGAGGGCGATCGCCACACCGACCTTTTGCCGCATACCTTTGGAGTAGCCGGAGATGCGCTGATCGAAGGCCTGTTCCTGCAAGCCAGCCTCGGTCAGCAGCGAGCGCCTCTCCGCGGCGGTCGTTCTGCGTCCGCCCAGCTCGGCGAAATAGGCAAGATTCTCGTCGCCACTGAGCTGAGGATAAAGGTTCACCTGTTCGGGGATATAGGCGAGCAGGGCGCGCGCGCCCTGAGGGTCAATGGCTGGATCGACGCCATCGACCAGCACACGTCCACCGTCCGGCGTGACGAAACCTAGAAAGCAGTTGACGGTCGTCGTCTTGCCCGCCCCGTTGGGACCCAACAGGGCATAGACCTCACCGGCATCGACCCTGAGATCCAAGGACTGCAGAGCGACGTGGTCGCCGAACCGCTTGTGCAGCTTTTCCGCTATCAGCATCTGTATTCCCCTAAGGCCCCGCCCTGCGAAGGCGCATCCACGCAAGAGCCGCCGCCAACAGGAAGCCGGCCAACAGCCCACCTAAGGGCGTGATCGCCCGCACAAGGCGAACCGCCCCGGCCTCAGACACCGGGCTGGCCGTTGGGAGATCGTCATAGTCAGCCAAGGTGAGCGATCGACGGCTGGCGAGTTTCACATCAAAGCGCTCGCGCCAGGCCGCCTGAAATTGCTCGGTCGCGTCGAAGGCGGCTAGCCGGCGCTCCGGGGCGAATCCTGCAAGATCATCGGTCAACCGTTTGATCATCAGCGGCGGGCTGAGAAAGGCCGCCAACCGGAGGCGGCGCGCCTGGGCTACCTGCCTGACGTGAATCTCCCTGGCGTGTGGGAAGAAGACTTGGTCCAACACCACCTGACGCGGGTAATAGGTCTCTACGAAATACTCCTCGTACTCGCTGAACGGGCCACGGACGGGCCGTCGCTCAGGATTCGCCCCGTAGTAGGTCTCGCGAACCTCGGCGCTGCGTTCGGCGAGGTCGTTCTGTAGGGCGCGGTACTGGAGCACATAGGTTAGGCGGTCTGGAGCCGCCGCCCCGACCGCAACCCATTGGGCCGCCAAAACGGGCGTCACGAGCGAGAGGGTGATCCAGATCGTCAGGAGGGCGACGCCGGCGGCTGCGGCATGCCGCAGCCGCGCATTCAAGCTTGCCGACAGGGCCAGCCAGAAGCCGATATAGAGCCCAAGCGACCCCAGCCAGACGACGAGGTCGGGCAGGTTGTGCACGAGTTGGTCGAGCGGCGCGGCTGCGACGACTCCGGCCGTGGCGATGCACCCGATGACCCCAAACGTCGCCAGAAAGACAACCCCCAGCCTTCCAAGGACGATCTTGCTCAGCGGCGTTCCGCTGCTGGCGATCAAGGGCGAAATCTGAGTCTCGCGATCGCCGGCCAGGACATCGTAGCTGAGGACAAGGAGAACGATCGGCAGCAGCCACGCGACCACGAAGATGAGGTCGAGAGGGCCATCAACCCGGTTGGTTGGGTTTTCAATGGTCTCGTTTTGCTGGCCGTATCGACTGGCCATTGAGACCGCAATGATGTCGTTCCCCTCTCGGGCCGGTCCCGCCGATAGGGGCGCAAGGGCGCCCGGCGGCGTGACGACAGGGGCCTTGTGGCTCATCACCACGAGGTCGGCACGGGCTGGATTGACAAACATGCCCGTCTCGATGCGCCCCGCCTGAAGATCGATGAAGGCTGCACGCTTCTGAGCCCAGGTCTCCGCGTGCTGCTCCAACGCTACAGCCTGATGGGCGCGGGTCTCCAATGTCCGGATCGTGCCCCCAAAAACCGCCCAGCCCGAGATCAACGCAAGCGCAATGATCAGGGCGACGGAAAGCGGCGTCGCCAGAAACGTCCGCGTTTCCAGGACGAGCAAACGGCCAAGTCGGGCGCCGCTCATGGGCGTAGCCTTTGTGCTGCGAATGCAAGAAGCCCCAGGGCCCCAAACAGCCACGCCACCAGGATGGAAACCGCCGGCCACTGGGCGCGAAGCGCCCAGCCAAGCCCTGGCTCCTGATAGGTGAACGGCGGGGCGAGCGCCCATGTCTCCCGCCCGGCATTCATTTCCCAGGCCTGGCCACGGGTCCCCGCCACGATGGCCTCGTTCATCTGGACGTTGAAGGCGCGGCGATACTCTTCCGCAGCCGCCGCAAAATGCTGGTAGTGCGCCCAATCCATCCCGGCAAATCCATGGGATGCCGCTCGCGCCGCCAGATAGGGCGCAAAAACACTGAGCACAGTCCGGATCTGCTGTTGGCGGTCGTAGGTTGCGAGCAGCTGCGCGTGATGCCGGTCGGCGACCTCGTTGGTCCAGGCGTCCATCGCCTGCATCCGTAGACCGGAGAAGCCCACCGGCGCCTCATCGAGCGAGGACAGGCCGTACTCGGCCTTCACGCTGTCTTCGAGCGCCGCGAGTTGGTCGTCCCAGCCTGGTCTCTCGCCATAACCGCCGTTGAACTCGTCGCGAATAACCGACGCGTAAACTGCCGCATCAGGCGTCGGGGCGATCCGCAAGGTCAGAAGCGAGGCGGCCCGCGGGGCTAGAACCGATCCCGCCACCCACAAGCTCAACACGACGACAAGGGCGCCCCGCGACGTGCGAGAAAAGGCCGACACCGCCACGCCGATGGCCAGCAGGCCGAGCAGGTAGACAAGGGTCGCGCCAAGCGCCGCCGCCGTGCGCCCGATCGCCGCCCAGACGGCGCCTTCAGCGGCGGCCCAGGCCGTAGTGGCGATAAGCAAGATGGCGAACGGGACAAGCGGAAGCAGAAGGGCCGCCACCAGCCCAAGACACTTGCCGCCGATCCAGCGGCGCGGGGAGATCCCTTGGGCCAGGATCTGCCGCATGACCCCGGTCTCGCGGTCCCGCGCCACCGACAACGCGCCCAACACCATGGCGAACAGCCCCCCGAGCAATTGCAGGAGGGCGGCGCCGCTCGTCTCCCCAAGGCCAGGGGAAGCGGTCAGATCATCGTCGGCAGGCGCATGCGAGAACGCCGCATTGCTGTGGGCTTGCAGCCAAAGCGTGCGACCGGCGAATGGCCGCAGACCGGGCTCGAAGACCGCCAGTGGGGTCTCTGGTTTGGCGACGTACATGCCGTAGGCGGCGGCCCGGTGCGGGTGCTTTGGTCCTTGGTTCAGCCACTGGGCGTAGGACTCCTCAGCAAACCTCACGCGTTGGGCCTCGCCCTTCTCGTACTGCGCCCAGCCGACAACGGTCGCCGCCGAGAGCAACAGCAAAAGCAACAGAGCCGCTATTGCCAAGCGGCCGTCTCTGAGCTGAAGCTGAAGTTCACGCCGGGCGACGGAGAGCACCGAGCGGGACCCTAGAAGCTGTAGGTGGCGCGAAGCGTGGCCGCCCGCGGTTCCTGCGGCAGGATCGTCGTGCCGGTGAGATCGTAGATCTTCTCGTCGCCGAGATTGCGGATATTGAGCTGCAACTCGACGTCGCCGAAATCGTAGGCCGCCATCACATCGACCCGTGTGTAACTCGGAAGTGTCCAGGCATTGTTGGGGAGCGCTGCCTGACGGTCATCAACATAGTAGGCCCCGGCCCCAACCGCCCAGCCAGTGAGCGGCCCCTCCAGGAACTCATATTTTGTCCAGACGCTCGCGCTCCATTCGGCCGCGCCCGGCAGCTTCGAGCCCACGGCGATGCGGTTGTCCTTTGACACCTCGGCATCGATCCAGGAGGCGCTGGCGATCAGGTCCCAACCGGGCGTCAGTTCGCCCGACACATCCAGTTCGACGCCGCGCGAGCGTTGCTCGCCGGTCTGGACGCGGAACATCGGGTTGGTGGGGTCGGGCGTGGAGACATTCTCCTTTCGGATCTCGTAGAGCGCCACGCTGACCTTCGCCTTGCCGCCCAGAAGGTCCTGTTTGACACCGACCTCAACCTGCTCGCCCGTCTCGGGTTCGAGGTTCTCACCTCCCAGTGTGCGGCCACTGGTGATCGGCACGAAAGAGCGGCCATAACTGGCATAGAGGCTCGTCGCGTCGCTCGGCTGATAGACGACCCCAATCTGAGGACTGATCGCATCATCGCGGCTGTCACGAACCAAGGCGCCTGTCATCAGGTTGACGCTGCGGTTGTCGACCTGATCGTAGCGAACACCGGCCAGGATGTTCCAGCGGGAGCCGATCTTGATAAAGTCCTGAATATAGAGCGCCTTGGCGTCAGCATTCAGCTGATCAGCAAACAGCCGGAAGCCGGGCTCAGGGCGAGCGCCATAGACCGGCGCAAACAGGTCGATCGAGGCAAGGGGCTGAAGCAGGAAGTCATAGGCCTGCTTGGTCCTGTATTGTTCAACACCAACCGTCAGCTTGTGCTGAAGTTGGCCCGTTTCAAATGCGACCAGAAGATCAACCTGAAGGTTGTCAACCATGCTCTTTTCGTCGGTGGCGTAGGCTACTCGGGACACGGTCCGGCCGTTTGTGATCGCCAAGGGCGAGCGCAAATTATAGTCCCCGTCGGTCTCGGAGTGGCCCAACACAGCCCGTAGGCGCAGAGCATCTGAGAAGGCGTGCTCAAGGGTCGCCGAGGTGAAGATCGACTGAACGTCGTTCACGCCGTTGGCCTCGCCCAGGAACCTCTCGATAGGAACCGCAAAGCTGACAGGGCTGCGCGGCAGTCCCAGGTCCCAGACGAACTCGCTCTGCTTGTACTCGGCCTCCAAGGTCAGCTTCGTGCGCTCAGCGATATTGAAGGCCACGACGGGGGCCAGAAATTTGCTGCTGGAAGTCACCTCATCGCGATAGCTGCCATTATCTTCATAAGCGCCGTTGAGGCGAAAAGCTGCGCGGTCACCGAGCGCGCCCCCAAGGTCGACCTCTCCGCGATAGCGCTCGAAGCTGCCCACCAGGGCCCGAACGCGACCGAAGGAATCCGGCGTGGGCTGCTTGGTGACGGTATTGGTGATGCCGCCTGGATTGACTGCGCCGTAAAGAATGGAGGCCGGTCCTTTCAAGACCTCGAAGCGTTCTACATTGGCGATGTCGCGGAGGGTGTAGAAGCCCGGATCTCGCAGACCATTGCGAAGCGTCAGAAATGATTGGTCGAAGCCGCGAATGAACGCGCCAAAATTCTGCGTGCCGCCATAGCCCATCTTGCGCTGAGCGCCCGAGACGTTGTCCAACGCCTCCCCCAGCTGGGTGATTCCGCGGTCCTCGATCAGTTCCTGCGGCACGACGCTGACTGAGAGCGGCAGGTCGTCAAGGAGCACCGGGAAACGAAGGCCGGTCACGGTGTCTGCTGCGCTGTAGTTTTCCACAGGACGCGCGGTGACAAGCAATTCCGCCACCGACGCTACGTCGTCTGCCGCCTGGCTGCCGCTGGCCGTCGCAAGGGTAAACAAACCCGCGCCGATGAACAAACCCGTCCGAAACATTGGAGACCCCCCGAGGAAGCCGGAAGCGTTAAGTTATAACATTACGACTCACAAGCGCCCGATTGTCTCGACCGCCTCTTTTCCCCTCTATGACCCCCTTTGTGCACGGTCGAGACCAAGGTCTGCCCTCCTGGAAGGACTCAGACATGGCCCGCGCGTGGTTGTGGTGACCGATAGATCGGCTTCGGGACCGCGATGATGGCGGGCATGATCGAGCGACAGTACGCGGTCGTATCGACCGTGCCTGGATCGATCACGGCCTCGCCATTAAGCTCACGGCGCCTGGCACCATCGAACCCGCCCCGGCCTGACGGTCGGTGCTCTGTGCCCGCTCGTTCAAAACAGGCGAAGTTGCTTAATCAGCCGCTGATGACGCCGGACGGGCGGTACATTGTGGTTCGAGGCCGGCTATGGCGCGCCATCAATCCGGGGCTCGCATCAGAGGTGCGTGCGCAGCTTGTACAGGATCTGATGACCGCGCGGCGCGATGTCCGATCCGCGCGCCGGAAGCCGACCGTACCGCCCTCGCTGACGCTGGCTTCAGGGTGGAGACCGCGAAGATCGGCTTGGGTGAGCGGGGCCCGGTACGGTGGGAAGACGGCGCGCCCGAGCTTAACCGGCGAATGGCCCGGACGACGCCCTATGCGGAATGGTCTCGGGCGGTCGAGCCCAAGGGAGCAGCGACGGCTTAGGCGTCAAGTATGGCTCCGGGTGGCCGGCCCCCTCAGACGCGCGATAGGGGCAGCAATTTAGCAAGGTGGACAGCTGAGGCCGGAACGGCTCGTGCGGGCAGTCGTTGATCTGGCCAGGCAGGAGCTTCCACATGAAAATTTCTGACGTAATGAGCCGCGCCCCCCAAGTCGCCAAACCCAGCGACACGATCGCGGCCGTTGCGCGCCGCATGTCGGAGATCGACTCCGGCGTGCTGCCGGTCGTTGAGGGCGACGAGATCGTTGGGGTAATCACGGACCGCGACATCGTTATCCGGGTGGTCGGCGAGGACCGCGACAACGAGATCTGCGTCTCGGAGGTCATGACCTCACCAGTCGTGACCTGCGTCGAAAGCGAGAGCCTCAAGGTCGCAACCAAGAAGATGGCGGAGTTGCAGATGCGGCGGATGGTCATCGTCGACGGGGCGGGCAAGCTGGTCGGCATCCTGTCGCTGGGGGACGTCGCGCGCGAGGACTCGGCCAGGACGGTCGGGCACACCCTGGAAGACATCTCCGAAGGCTGAACTGTCGCGGCGTCGCCTACCTCTATTGGCCTCTTTGCGGGGCTCGAGTGTCCCTGGATGGCTAGGTAACGGGGCAGGTCGCCCCGTAGGTCGCCTCAATGAGACAGCGTCTGCAAGGTGTCTGGCGCGGATCTGGAAGTGGGCTCCGGCTGGAGATGGAGGCCATGGCCATTCCTGAGAAGCTTGGCCCCACCTAAGTCAGATCCAGAATGATGGGCGAACAGTTGTCGAGGCCATCCCGGCCGCCGCACCCGCATCGACAGCTGCTCCACCTGCCCCGCCGCTCCAGAGGCTGCTGATGGAGGAGCTCCAGTTGAGGTCGATTCCGCCCGACCGAGCGGGCTCGTCCTGCGCCCGCGTTGGCAGCCTCCCATCGCACTGTAGGATTAGCGCGGGGCGCGCCTGGGCGGCGCTCCCGGGCTGGCGCTCCCGGGCTGGCGCTCAAGCTACCACTGCGGGAGGCGGGTCAAGCCGGTGCTGCACTAAGGACGAATCAAGGGACTTGCCGACACCTACGCCCATCGACACACACTATTAAGATGATTTAATAATTTGGAGCGCGCAGACAATATAATAACAGCATTGTGGCGCACACTATAGATGACCTAAAGTGCAAACATGCGCTCCGCTCGCTTTGTGCAACCGATACTACACTAATTTGCGGACTGTCGTTACTTTTACAATGCGCCGCGTGCAAGTAAGACTTCCGCTGGTGGGCCCGGCAGGACTCGAACCTGCAACCAGACCGTTATGAGCGGCCGGCTCTAACCATTGAGCTACAGGCCCCATCAGCGGAGGGCTTGCGGTTAGCATGGGCTGCACGCAGCTTAAAGCTCCGGTTCAGGTTCAGCTTGCGAGGGTGGAACGTGTCGGCTGTCGCGAGGGTTCTCGCTGTGGCCTATGGTCAAGTTTCAAACGGACTGGGAGATCCCCTATGAAGACCCTATTGCGCGCTGGCGTGCTCAGCCTGAGCCTGGCGGCCCTCGCCCCCGCCGCTCTGGCTCAGACAGCGCCTGCGCCGGCCGCCCCCGCGGCCGACTCCATGTTCCGTGCCACCACTCTCAACCTGTCGGGCATGGGCGAGGTCGATGTGGCGCCCGACATGGCGATGATCAGCCTGGGCGTGCAGACCGAGGCCCCCACCGCCCAGGCGGCCATGCAGGCCAATGCGCAGCAGATGACCCGGGTGATGGCCGCGCTCAATCGGGCGGGCATCCAGGCGCGCGACATCCAGACGTCCAATCTCAATCTGAGCGCACAGTACGACTATGTTCAGAACGAGCCCCCTCGCCTGCGGGGCTATCAGGCCAGCAACCAGGTGACGGTGAAGGTCCGTGACCTGGCCCGCCTCGGCGCAGCCGTCGACGCCACGGTCAATGCCGGCGCCAACCAGATCAACAGCATCAGCTTTGGCCTGAACGACCGCAGCCAGGCCGAGAACCAGGCCCGCCAGGCCGCCGTCCGCGACCTGCAGGCCAAGGCCCAGCTCTACGCCCAGGCCACCGGCTACCGGGTCGGCCGCCTGGTGACCCTGAGCGAGGGCGCGACCTATTCGGCGCCGCAGCCGCCCATGCCCTACATGGCCATGGCCCGGGCCGAGAGCATGAAGGACTCCACGCCGGTCTCCGGCGGCGAACTGACCGTGCGGGTGGATGTTTCAGGTCTCTATGAACTAACCCGTTAGGACGACATGGGCCTTCGCTCGTCTTGAGCGGAGGCCTACTCCACGCCGGCGGCGAAGGCGCCCGCCAGCCGGTCGGCCATGATCATCCCGGGCAGGGCCCGGGGACCTTCCATCACCGCAGCGAAGACCAGATCCTGCCCAGCCACGGGGCCCGCCGCCCAGCCGACGCTGCGGGAGCCGTCGGCGGCGGTGGGGCAGCTGGTCGTCACCGCCGTCGCT
The DNA here is from genome assembly GCF_030651755.1 of Phenylobacterium sp. GTDB lineage: Bacteria > Pseudomonadota > Alphaproteobacteria > Caulobacterales > Caulobacteraceae > Phenylobacterium. Next base: position 14,954 of record NZ_JAUSBZ010000150.1, read on the forward strand.
GTGGAGCCCAGCGCCTTCAGCAGATCTTCCACGGTTCGCACGGGCGTGTCCTGGCACGCGGGGTAGGACCGCGCGCAGACGGTGTTGGAGCCATAGCGATAGACGATCCGGCCGGAGGCGCGGTCGGCCACCAGCACGCAGGTGGAGGGATCTCCGATCCTTGACCCGATCTCCCGGTCGAGCACGGCGGTGTCGACCCCATCTGGGGCCGTCGGCGCGCAGGCGGCGATCAGGGTGGCGGCGGCCAGGGCAAGGGCGGCGCGCCAGCGGCCCATCAGGCGGCCTGCTTCATCTCATTGCCATCGTCCAACAGCACGACGGTCGGGGCGTAGTTGCGAGCCTCTTCGGCTGGCAGCATGCCGTAGGTCACCACAATGACCTTGTCGCCCTTCTGGACCAGCCGGGCGGCCGCGCCGTTCACGCCGATCACCCGCGAGCCCCGCGGCGCCTCGATGGCGTAGGTGGTGAACCGCGCGCCGGTGGTGATGTTCAGCACATCGACCTGCTCGTGCGGCAGGATGCCAGAGGCGTCCAGCAGGTCGCGGTCGATGGCGATAGAGCCTTCGTAGTCCAGGTCGGCCTGGGTCACCGTAGCGCGGTGAAGCTTGGCCTTCATGAGGGTGACCAGCATGGGCGGAGCGCGTCCTTGCGTTCACGAGAACTGACAGGTCCGCCAGCCCGAAGGCTGATGGGGAAGAGGCATATACGCACTTCAACCCTCCGGTTCAATTGCCGCGTTGCAATAGGCTGACCCAAGGGAAGCGGCGGCTGAGCCTTTACGGCGTAAGGGGTCAGGGTGTCTGGCGCGCCGCAACCTTGTCCCCCGGCCCGGCGACCTGGGTGTGCCGACGCAGGAAGGCGCTCATATCCGCCAGCACCGTCGCCCGCCCCCGCAGGGGCCGGGACAGGGCCAGCAGCACGCCCGCATGGCCAAGACCGGGATAGGTTTTCGTCTCCACGGCCACACCCTGGGCGCGCAGGGCCGCGGCCAGGGCCTCGGTGTTGCGGGGCCGGACGACGCTGTCGCTGTCGCCGGTGGCCAGGAAGGTCGGGGGCGCCTGAGCGTCCGCCAGGTTGATCGGCTGGGTGGCGGCCAGATCCTCGGCGGCGCCGAACACCCCGCGCACCGTTTCCCCCTCCAGGGGCAGGAAGTCATAGGGTCCCGCCAGGCCCGCCACCGCCCGGATGCGGGACGGATCGACGCCGGCCGCCTGCAGATAGCGGCGATCCAGGCCCAGCATCACCGCACTATAGGCCCCGGCCGAGTGGCCGATCAGCACGATCTGGCTGGGATCGCCCCCATAGCGGGCGGCGTTCTCCACCGCCCAGGCGACCGCCGCCGCGCCGTCCTCCAGAAAAGCCGGATAGGCGACCTCGGGATAGAGCCGGTAGTCCGGGGCCAGGGCCAGGAAGCCCTCGGCGGCCAGGGCGCGCCCCACCCAGCCATAGTCCTGCCGACGGCCGTCCTCCCAGGTGCCGCCATAGAAGAACACCGCCACCGGCGCCCCCTTGGCGCCCTGCGGCGGGGCGTAGAGGTCCAGGCGCTGACGGGGTTCGGGACCATAGGCCAGGCCCTGGCCCGTCTGCTGAGCGCGGTCGGTGGGGGTCAGGGTCGCAAAGGCGGTCAGCGGAGAACAGGCGCTCAGCGCCAGGCCGAGACAGGCGAGCGCCAGGGCCTGACGCAGGGGCGGCAAGGTCATGGTCTGGGGTCTCCTGGGTTCGGCTTGACGTCGGCGCGCCGTCCCGGCGCTATGGCGGCCAGCATCACATGAACGACTCTACGAAGGGATGACACCGATGGATGGGGATTTCTCCGCAAGCGGCATGGAGGCCATCGGTCCGGCGCTGCAGGGGGTGGTCGATTCCGGCGACCTGTCGGGTTTCGTCACCCTGGTGTGGCGCAAGGGCGAGGTGGTCCAGGTGGATACGATCGGCCGTCGCGACATCGGCGGCGACAAGCCCATGACCCGGGACACCATCTTCCGCATCGCCTCGATGACCAAGCCGATCACCTCGGTGGCGGCCCTGATGCTGCTGGAGGAAGGCCGTCTGCAGCTGGAGGACCCGATCACCCGCTGGGCCCCGGAATTTTCCGACATGCGGGTGCTGAAGGCCGCCGACGGCCCCCTGGACCAGACGGTCCCGGCGAGCCGCGAGATCACCATCGAGGATCTCATGACCCATCGGGCAGGCCTCGCCTATGGATTCACCTCCGTCGGGCCCATCGCTCAGGCCCATGAGAAGGCCCTGGGGCCGGCGCTCGGCACCCCACTGACCCCCGACGAATGGATGAAGCGCCTGAGCGAGCTTCCCCTCAGCTATCAGCCCGGCGCGCGGTTCCACTACAGCCACGCCACCGACGTCCTGGGCTTCATCGTCGCCCGTATCGAGGGCAAGCCCCTGGACCAGGTGCTGCAGGACCGGATCTTCGGCCCGCTGGGCATGACCGACACCGCCTTCCATGTGCCGCCGGAGAAGCTGGACCGGGGGGCCAAGCTCTACCGGATCAATCCGAAGACCGACGCCATGGAAGAGGTCCCCTTCCCCTACCATCCGGCCCCGCCGGTCTTCGCCGCCGGCGGCGGGGGTCTCGTCTCCACCGCCGACGACTATCTGAAGTTCGCGCGCCTGATGCTGGGCAAGGGCGAGGTGGACGGGGTGCGCCTGCTGAAGACGGCGACGGTCGAGATGATGACCGCCGACCGGCTGACTGATGCCCAGAAGGCCATCCCGTTCATGGGCATTCCCTTCTGGCTGGGCCAGGGCTTTGGCCTCGGCGTCTCGGTGATCACCGATCCGGTGAAACAGGCCTGGATGGGGGCTGGAAACGCCGGCGCCTTTGGCTGGCCCGGCGCCTTTGGCACCTGGTGGCAGGCCGATCCGCAGGCCGACATGGTGCTGATCTATCTGATCCAGAACTCAATCGAGCTTGGACCTGAGGCCGCCGCCCAACTGGCCACAGGCCAGCGCATGGGCGGTCGCGCCGCCCTGCCGGTCTTCCAGAAGATGGTCTACGGCGCCCTGGGGAGCTAATGCCGCCAGGGCGGTCTGCGTCAGCCCCGCGGGGCGACGCAGATCGGCCGGCCCTGGAACGTATCGCCGATCAGGCTTCCGTCCCGGGCGGCTTCGCGACGCGCCATGTTCAGAGCCACCGTTTCGCCAGGCGGGTTCTGGCCAGGCGCGCAGACGGCGACCTTGGTGCGCATCCCCTGCGGGCAGCTGCAGATGTCCTCGCGCTTGTCCAGGCGGCTGGCGGGGACCTTACAGATCACCGGTAATGTCGCCCCACTGACGTCGAGACAGACCTCGGTCGTGGTGGGCGTGAGATAATTTTGGGCCGGCTGCGCCTGGACTGCGCCAGCGCCAAGAGCCAGCAGGGCAAGGGCGGCGACGAGGGATAGGGATTTCATGTCAGAGTCCTCCAGGCCAAGCATAAGCCCTTAAAATACGGCGCGTTTCGGGCGCGCGGCTTTCCCTTGGTGATCGTGTGATGTAAGCGCCCGATCATGAGCCTGCGCCCCCTGTTCGTCACCCAAATCTATGAAGCCTCCCTGGCCGGGGAGGCGGGCTTCGCCGACCTCAACGTCGAGTTGGAAGAGGCCGTCGAAATGCTGGCCGCCGAGGACGGCGCCGGGCGGGCCTGGTGCAAGGCCAATTCCTATGGGGGCTACACCTCCTACGCCTCCCTCGACGACCTGCCGCAGCGGGCGACGGTGTTCTCTCATCTGAAAACCAAGCTGGATCGCCACGCCAAGGCCTACGCCGAGGCCCTGCACCTCGACCTTGGCGCCCGACGACTGAAGCTCGACAGCCTCTGGGTCAATCTGCTGAAGCCCGGCGCTGGCCATAGCGGCCACATCCATCCCCACAGCGTGCTGTCGGGCACGGTCTATGTGCGCACCCCGCCCGGCGCCAGCGCGCTCAAGCTGGAAGATCCCCGCCTGCCCCTGATGATGGCCGCCCCGCCCCGCCTGGCCGAGGCGCCGGAGACCGAGCGCAGCTTCGTCTATCTGCAGCCGCAGCCCGGCACGATCCTGATGTGGGAAAGCTGGCTGCGTCACGAGGTGCCGGCCAACGCCGCCAAGACGCCGCGGATCAGCATCAGTTTCAACTACGGCTGGCGTTAAACGACCGGCGTTCACCATTCTTGCAAGCGGAGCCTTAACCGCAGGGCGCGCAGAGTGTCTGGGCAGGAGAACCGCCCATGGACCCCATCGCCACCGCCAGCTACGGCATGCTCGCCGCCAGCCGCCGCTTCGAAGCCTCCGCCCAGCGCACCGCCACCATGGGCGTCGAAGGCTCGACCTCCAGCTATGAGCGGGAGGCCGTTGAGCAGATCACGGCCAAGCACCAGTTCAAGGCTAACCTCGCCACCATCGGCGCGGCCCAGTCCATGTGGGACGCCCTGCTGCGCCTGCAGGAACGCCGCTAGAGCCGCATCGCCGACAGCTCGGCCCAGCCGGGGCCCGAGGTGATCGTGTCGATATCGCCCCAGCTGTCGCCAACGCGCCGCAGCGGCGAGGTTCCGAGCAGGAGATAGCCGCCGCCGCTGGGATTGGGGGCCTTGGACTCCTGTCCGATCGCGACCTTCTGAAGGGCGGCGGTCAGCAACTGGCCGACACCCCCATGGGACACCACGATGGTGAGGCCAGGCTTGGCCTCCCCTTCGACCCGCTCCATCGCCGCCAGGATTCGGTTCTGGGCGTCCCGGGCGGTCTCCCAACCCAGCACGCTATCGTCTGGATGGGCGAAGAACGCGGCCACCACCTCCCAGAACCGCGGCGGCGCGATATAGCCGGTGGCCGAGCGGTCGTTCTCCCCCAGCCGGCTATCGACCTGGTGGGGCGCCCGTAGCCGTTCCGACAGGATCGCGGCCCCATCCATCGCCTTCTGCTCATCGCTCGACCAGACAGCGCGAACCGGCAGACCGGTAAGCGCCTCAGCCAGGGCTTCCATACGCGCCCGCCCCTTGGCCGACAGGGGCCAACGGGGCACCGGCACGTCGGGATCGATCACGACCTCTGGGTGGGTGACGAAGAGAATTCTGGCCATGACGCGCTCTTGCTGGGACGCGCCTGTTTGCGACAAGGCCGCGCCTGGCGCCAGTCTCCGGCCCGCCCGCAACGGGCCAGTATCCTTGCTCGGGTCCTTTGTTGGAGGCGATCAGCGCACAAGCCGCCTTGCATCGGGCGGTGGGTCATCGGAGGCTGCGCCCCTGGCCCACAGGTGGTGCGATGCAATTGAACAAGCCTCAGCGGACGAAAGCCCTCTATGCGGGCTCCTTCGATCCCGTGACGCGCGGCCACCTCGACATCATCCGCAAGGCGCTCATGACCTTTGACGGCGTACATGTCGCTGTCGGCACCAATGTGCGGAAGCAGCGGGCCTTCAGCGTAGAGCAGAGCACAGAACTCATTCGCCGCTCGGTGCTGGACCTCTGGCCGGACGCCGGCGCAATCCTCGATCAGTCCCTCGAGGTCGGCGAATACGCCCGCCAGAGCCTGGTCCGCTATGCGCGGGCCATCGGGGCCACCCACATCGTGCGCGGCCTGCGCGAGGCGACCAACTTCCATGAAGAATTCAATCTCCACGGCCTGGCCGAGCGGCTCGACCCCACGATCCCGATGGTCCACTTCATCTGCGACGCGCAGTTCCTCCACATCTCCTCCAGCACCGCCAAGGAGCTCGAGTCGGTCGGCGAGGACATCAGCTGGCTGGTCATGCCGTCGGTCGAAGCGGCTTTCCGCGCGCGGCGGGGCCACGGCTAGCGCGTAGCGCAAGAAAAGTCGGGACACGAAGAACACAAAGGGGCGCGAAGGACACGAAGGACCGGCGGCGTCGCCTTTGTGTCCTTCGCGCCCCTTCGTGGCCTTTGTGTCCCCTCTTATTAGGAGGAACCCCTGGATCGCCTGGCGCAACGAAAAACCCCGCCGTTTCCGGCGGGGTTCTGGGGTTTTAGCTGTCGAGGAAGCTGCGGAGTTTTCGCGAGCGGCTCGGGTGCTTGAGCTTGCGCAGCGCCTTGGCCTCGATCTGGCGGATCCGTTCGCGGGTGACGCTGAACTGCTGGCCGACCTCTTCCAGCGTGTGGTCGGTGTTCATGCCGATGCCGAAGCGCATGCGCAGAACCCGCTCTTCCCGCGGGGTCAGCGAGGCCAGCACCCGGGTGGTGGTTTCGCGCAGGTTGGACTGGATGGCCGCATCGATGGGCAGGATGGCGTTCTTGTCCTCGATGAAGTCGCCCAGGTGTGAGTCTTCCTCGTCGCCGATGGGGGTTTCGAGGCTGATCGGCTCCTTGGCGATCTTCAGGACCTTGCGGACCTTTTCCAGCGGCATGGCCAGCTTCTCGGCCAGTTCCTCCGGGGTCGGCTCGCGGCCGATCTCGTGCAGCATCTGGCGCGAGGTGCGGACGATCTTGTTGATCGTCTCGATCATGTGCACCGGGATGCGGATGGTCCGGGCCTGGTCGGCGATCGAGCGGGTGATCGCCTGCCGGATCCACCAGGTGGCGTAGGTGGAGAACTTGTAGCCGCGGCGGTACTCGAACTTATCTACCGCCTTCATCAGGCCGATATTGCCCTCCTGGATCAGGTCCAGGAACTGCAGGCCGCGGTTGGTGTATTTCTTGGCGATGGAGATGACGAGGCGCAGGTTGGCCTCGACCATTTCCTTCTTGGCCTGACGGGCCTCGCGCTCGCCCTTCTGCACGGTCTGGACGATCCGGCGATAGTCATCGATGGCCACGCCGGTCTCGGTGGCGAGCGCGGCGATCTCTGTGCGGATGTCGTTGATCTGGCCCGCGTCGTTCTCGGTGAACTTGGTCCAGCGAACCCCCAGTTCCTTGACCTTGTCTGTCCAGTTGGGATCGAGCTCGGCGCCGAAATAGGCCTTAAGGAACTCCAGGCGGCTGATGCCATAGGAGTCGGCCAGACGCAGCAGGCGGCCTTCCAGGCCCATCAGGCGCTTGTTGATTGCATAGAGCTGCTCAACAAGGGCCTCAATGCGGTTGTTGTTGAGCTTGAGCGTCTTCAGGTGCTGGACGATGACCGTGGTCGCCGCCTCAAAGGCCTTGCGATCAGCGTCGCCAAGGTCTTCGCCGGCCAGCCTGCGGGCCACCAGCTTTTCCTGAAGGCGGCGGAAGGCGTCGAATTCGGAGGCGATGGCGTCGAGGGTCTCCATGACGCCGTCGCGTAGCTCGGCCTCCATGGCGCTGATGGTGGGGCCAGCGCCGTCGTCGAAATCGTCGTCGTCGTCGTCGCCCTCACCTTCGGCCTTGGCCTCACCGGGGACAGGCTCGCCGGCCGGCTTGACCTCGGCGGTCTCTTCCTCGGTCCCGGTGTTCTGGCCGCCATAGGTTTGTTCGAGGTCGATCACCTCGCGCAGGAGAATTCGACCCGAGGCCAGCTCCTCGCGCCAGACCATGATGGCCTCGAAGGTCAGGGCGCTTTCGCACAGACCCCGGATCATGGTGTCGCGACCGGCTTCGATCCGTTTGGCGATGGCGATCTCGCCCTCGCGGGAGAGCAGCTCCACCGAACCCATTTCACGCAGGTACATGCGCACGGGGTCATCGGTACGGTCGTAGGCGGGTTCCTTGGTCGTCTCGACGACGGCGGTCTCCTCGCGGACCGCGACCTCGCCGCCCTCGGCGTCCTCTTCGGCCTCGACGACGTTGACGCCCATCTCCGAGAGCATGGCCAGGGTGTCTTCGATCGCCTCGGAGGTCACTTCCTCCGACGGCAGGACCTTGTTCAGCTCGTCCATGGTGACGTAGCCGCGGGTCTTGGCCTGCTTGATGAACTTCTTGACCGCGGCGTCCGTCAGGTCGAGCAGCGGACCATCGCTGGTCTGGGCTTCGGTCGTTTCCGCTTCGGCCGTATTGGTGCTCATCGAATTCTCCGGTTCGGTCCGCCGCCTCCTGCAAGGAACGGGCCGATTATGACTAACAGGGGCCGAATGGGCCGTATGGAGTACGACCCGAAACCGGCTTCAATCGTTCCACTCTCTGGTCGCGCGTCTGAGTGCGTCGCGTTCCCCCTTGAGACGCTCGAAGGCTTCCATGTCCGAACGACCTCGAAGGTTTCCCTTCGAGGCGTCGAGCGCCTTGTCGAGCGACGCCAGCCGTGAGAGGCGGGCGAAGGCTTGCGACCACTGCGAATTCGCGGCTTCGAGGGAGACATCCGGTTTCAAAAAGGGCGCGCCCGATTTCGCAGCGGCCCGGTCGATGTCTGTCAGCAGCGCATTAAACCCGCATAGTGCGAGATGGCGCGTCAGGCTGTCGGAGTCAAGGTGGTCAGACTCCAGTCGCAGGCGAATGATTTCCTTGACCAATTCGCAGAGCGCCGGTTCGCCGAAGCCATCCGTGGCGAAAGCGTCCTCAAGATGGTCCTCCAGGACGGCTGGCCGGGCCAGGGCAAACGCGGCCAGGGCCGCCGCCGCCGGCTCAAGGCCCCGGGCCAGCTGACCTGCCGCCGCCTTGCCCCGGGCGGTGGGGGGTTGGGCCTGTTCCCAGGCGTTGTCGCGCCCCTTCCAGCGCCCCTGGCGCGGACCCGCAGGCCGCCAGGGCGGCCGCTGGCCGGGGGCGCTGTCGGCCTTGCGGAACAGGCCATCATAGCGTTCCAGCAGGTCCTGCCGGTAGGCCTGTTGCAGGTCGCTGTCGGCGATGGATGCGGCGGCTTGTCGCAGACGGCCCTTCAGCCCCGCACGGCGTTCGGGCGTGTCCAGGGGTTCGAGGTCGCGTTCACGCTCGAACAGAGCCTGGGCGAAGGGCGTGGTCGTGGCCAGCTGCTGGCGCAGGGCGACTGGCCCCTGCTCACGGAGCACGTCATCGGGATCCTTGCCGCCCTCGACCAGAGAGAACTGGAAGCTCTTGCCGGGCTTCAGGATCGGCAGGGCGCGATCCATGGCGCGGAAGGCGGCCTGCCGGCCGGCGCGGTCACCGTCGAAGCACAGGGTCGGCTCGGGGTGGAGCCGCCAGAGCATCTCCATCTGCTCTTCGGTCAGGGCCGTGCCCATGGGCGCCACCGCCGCGACGCCCGCCCGATGGCAGGCGATGGCGTCCATATAGCCTTCCACCACCACCAGGGAGGGGTTCTCGCCCGATGGCGCGGCCCCCAGGATCTTGCGCGCCTCGCCCATTCCATAGAGCACATGGCCCTTGTGGAAGACCGAGGTCTCCGGGCCGTTCAGATATTTGGCCCGGGCCTTGGGATCCATGGCCCGGCCGCCGAAGGAGACGAAGCGCCCTCGCCCATCGGCGATGGGAAACATGATCCGATCGCGGAAGCGGTCATAGGGCGCCCCGCCGTCCTCGGGCGCGATCAGCAGGCCCGCCTCCACCAGCTCCCCCGGGCGCGCGCCCTTGGCCACCAGATAGTCCTTCAACGCTGTGCGCCCGCCCGGCGCATAGCCGATGCCGAACCGCGCCCATTCCGCCTCTGGCAGGCCGCGGGCGGCGAGGTAGTCGCGGGCCTCCCGGCCAACGGGGCGCCTAAGCTCGGCCTGGAACCAGGCCCCGGCCTGCTCCAGCCATTCGGCCAGGCCCTGGCGCACCCGGTCGCGCTCAGCCGATTGCGGATCGGGCGCCGGCATGGGCACCCCAGCCTCTGCGGCCAGACGCTCGACGGCCTCGACGAAGGTCAGCCGCTCGGTCTCCTGCAGGAAGGTGATCAGGTCGCCGGTCTTGCCCGAGGAGAAGTCGAAGAACTGGCCCTTGTCGTCGTTGACGAAAAACGACGGGCTCCGCTCCTTGGTGAAGGGCGACAGGCCGACGAACTCCCGGCCCTGCTTGCGCAGTTTCACCGTGCGCCCGATCACGTCGGAGGGGCGCAGGCGGGCCTTGATCTCGTCGAGGAACCGTTCGTCAAACTTCACCCCCGACATATGCGCCAGGGTCCGGCCGCCGTCACCCTTCAGCGGCTGAGGTGCGCCAGCTTTTCGGGATTGCGGGTGATGTAAATGGCGGCCAGGCGCCCGGCCTCGTCCGGCTGAAACGCCATGGTCATGGGGCCATCATCCGGTTCCAGGATAAGGCCCGGAAGGCCGTTGATACGGACGGCCCGGTAGCGCAGCGCCCCGTCGGTCGAAATGGGCCAGGCGCGACCTCGCCAGGCCAGCCCCTGGATCATCGCAACGATGTCCGTCGCGCCCACCAGCGGCCGCAGGGCGGCGCTGCGCTTCCCGCCGCCATCCGTGATCATCACGGCGTCCTCGGCGAGGAGATCGCGCAGACCGGCCAGGTCGCCCTTTGCCGCAGCCGCCATGAAGGCGTTGGCGAGACGCCCCGCGGCGGCCTGGTCGACGGCGAAGCGCGGCTTCGCCGCCTTCAGATGCGCCTGCGCCCGGCTCGCCAGCTGGCGCACCGCCGCCTCGCTGCGGCCGAGCGCTCGGGCGACGGCCGCGTAGTCCTCGTCAAATACCCCGTGCAGTAGGAAAACCGCCCGCTCCAGGGGCGACAGGCGCTCCAGCGCCAGGAGGAAGGCCACCGAGACGTCCTCGGCTCGTTCAAGGGGATCTTCGCTCAGGTCTTCGATCAGCGGCTCAGGCAGCCAGGGACCACGATAGGTCTCGCGGCGCACCTTGGCCGCCCGCAGGCGGTCAATGCAGAGCCGGCTCGTCGTGCGCACCAACCAGGCGGTGGGGTCCTCGACCTCCCCCCCGGTCTGACTCCAGCGGATCCATGCGTCCTGCACCACGTCCTCCGCCTCGGTCACCGAGCCCAGCATACGGTAGGCGAGACGCCGCAGCCGCGGACGCGCGGCCTCGAAGGCGGCGAGATCGGGGGGCGCCGTCACAGGCTGCTCCGCCTCGGCGTCAGGACCAGCGGTCCGTCGCCGACGGCCACCTGCGTGCAGGTCCTTCCGTATCCGAGCGCATATTTCAGCGTCGGATAGAGCCTGGCGGTGGTCAGAGCGAGCGCAATGGCGGCGAGGCCCCGCTCTCCCCACAGCCGCACGATGTCGTCCCGATGACGGTCAGCCGCCTCGAGGTCGCGATCCAGGGTGGCCCGCGCGAACCGACAGGCGATCGCCGCCTCCTCTCCCATGGCCTCCAGATCTCCGTCGAGAATGGCGCGCAGCACATCTGGCGAAAGCCCTTCGGCCATGGCCCTGTCGACAACGATCTGGACACAGGAGCCGCAATCCTCGGACAATGTGGCGACAATCTCCGCCGCCGCTACGGCGCCAAGGGGCGCGGCGCGCCTTGGCGCCATTCCGCTCACCAGACTGAACTTCAGGACACTCACAGGATTGGCCGCCAGCAACCGACGTAGGTAGCTCGCATCATAGGACCAGGCTTGCTCGAAACGGTCGAGCTGCCGTGCCAGAATTGCCTTCAGCATTCAGGCCTCCGTCGCCGCGCGCAGGCCAAGCCCGACCGTCAGGAGCGCCGGCAGGAACACGCCCGGCAGGTCTCGGGCGAGGTCGCCAAGGCTGGAGCGACCGCAGATCGTGTCCGACAGATGAACCCCTGCATGCAGGCTCAGGAACCCTCCGGCGGCCAGCAGGGCCGGCCAAGCCTTGCGTGGCTTCCAGGCGGAGACCGCCAGCGCGACGGCGCAAACCAGATAGGCCGCGCCGACGTCGCGCACGAAGTGGCCATTGAACGGCCCGGTCTTCACCACCCCAGGCGTCGCCTCATACCAATCGAAGGGCGCCCACAGCATAAAGAGCCCGTTGGCCCCGAGGCCCAGACCCAACAGCCCCGCTACGGCCCCTTCCCAATGTCGCAACATCCCGCGCCTCCCGCATGATGCGACAAGGACGCGCGGCGGTGGCCGTGTGTGACACGGGAGGACCTTCAGCTCACTTTTTCCAGCCAGGCCGGCAGTTCCGAAATGCTGGCCAGCTCGGCGAAGCGCGGATGGCCCTTGGGGGTTTCGGCCATCTCGTGGGCCCAGGTCACGGGATACGGCACGTGGGCGGCCCAGGCCCCGGCCTCCAGGGCCGGCAGGATGTCCGAACGCAGGGAGTTGCCCACCATGGCGGCCTGCGCCGCCCCGGTTCCGTAGCGGGCGAAAACCCGCTCATAGGTCGAGGCGTCCTTCTCGCTGACGATCTCCACCGCCACAAACAGGTCGCCGAGGCCTGAGGCGGCCAGCTTCTGCTCCTGGTGCAAAAGGTCACCCTTGGTGATCAGGACCAGCCGATAGCGTTCCGAAAGCTGCGCCAGGGCGTCGTCCACGCCAGGCAGGGGCTCCACCGGCTCGGTGAGCATGGCCCGGCCCGCCGCCAGGATCTCGCGGACAATGTGCGGCGGCGCCTCCCCGCCCGTCAGGTCCATGGCGGTCTCGATCATCGACAGGGTGAAGCCCTTCACCCCATAGCCGTAGAGCCGCAGGTTGCGATGCTCCACCTCGGCCAGGCGGGCGCCCAGGGTGTCGATATCAGCGACGTCGGACAGCAGATCAAACAGCCTGGCCTGGGTCAGGCGGAAGATCGTCTCGTTGTGCCAGAGGGTGTCGTCGGCGTCCAAGCCGAGGGTGGTGATGGTCATGGCCGCCTCTTAGCGCCAACACCGCGATTTGCGAACCACGCCCGCCCACGGGGCGCCCGCGCGTCTGGGCGCCCATTATCCGAGCGCACCGTCCCCAAGACCACACTGTGACGTCCCTGGCAGGACTTTCGCAACAACTGTGAGGTCCTGTTGGCACACGTCAGGGGTGTTGGAGTTGCGTATGTCAGGGGTGGGGATCGGCGCGGTCGGGCGCGCCTTGGTCCGAACGCTGGATCGGCTGATTGGCGGCGGCGCGCTGACGCAGCTGCGAAGCGAGGGTGAAGCCGCGCAGGCGCGCCTGCAGGCGGCCATCGACGCCTTCCCCGAGGGCGTCGTGTTTCTGGACGCCGAGGGGCGCTACATCCTCTGGAACCAGCGCTACGCCGAGATCTATCACCGGTCGGCCGACCTGTTCGAGCCTGGGCGGCTCCTGGCCGACACCCTGCGGATCGGCGTGGCGCGCGGAGACTATCCTGAGGCCGTCGGCCGCGAGGAAGCCTGGCTCGCCGAGCGCCTGGCGAAGCTGGAGCATCCCACCGGCGAACGGCTTGAGCAGCAGCTCTCCGACGGCCGCTGGCTGATGGTCGAGGACCGACGCACCGCCGATGGCGGCCTCATCGGTCTTCGGGTGGACATCACCGAGATGAAGGCCCAGTCCGACGCCCTGGCCCAGGCTCTGTTGCGCGAGGCCGCCGCCAGCCGGGCCAAGAGCGAGTTTCTCGCCGATATGAGCCACGAATTCCGCACGCCCCTCAATGGGGTGATGGGCCTGGCCCAGGCCCTGGAGGCCACCCCCCTCAACGAGTCGCAGCAGGCGATTCTCGCCGAGCTGTCAGCTTCAAGCGCGCGCCTGGAAAGCCTGGTGGCCGGCTTGCTGCAGTACGAACTGGGACCGGTGAGCACGCCCCAGGCGACGGCCGATTCGGTGAGCACGGGGGGGCTTAGGGTCCTGTTGGCCGATGACAATCCCACCAATCGAAGGGTTGTCGAGCTGATGCTGGACGCCGCCGGCGTGGAGGTGGTCAGCGTGGAAAATGGGGCCGAAGCCCTCACCGCCCTCGCCGCCAGCGCGTTTGATCTGGTGTTGATGGATCTGCGGATGCCGGTGATGGACGGGTTTGAGGCGATCCGCGCCATCCGTCAGGCCGAGGCCAAGGGGTATCGCCTGCCGATCATCGTGTTGTCGGCCAATGCTGGCCCTGAGGACAGGGAGGCCAGCGCCCAGGCGGGGGCTGACCGCCATATCGCCAAGCCCATCCGGGCCGAGAACCTGTTCGGCGCCATATCCCAGGTGCTGGAGCGCTAGCCCCCCTGGCCAAAGCCTCCGCCCGGGGATTGAGGCGCCATCCGGATCAGCCGGGAGTCTGCGACAGCTGCGGTCCGGTGGGCGACCAGGACCTGATATTCTGGGTCTCTGACCATCGCGATGAAGGCCTCGGCATTGGGATAGGCGGCGATGAAGGCCAGGTCCCAGGCCTCATTCCGTGGGCCGGTGAGGGTCACCTCTGGCCGCCCCACCCAGACCTGCGCGCCCCCGAGCCGCTGGAAGATCGGCGCGGTGGTGCGGCCATAGGCCTGATAGGCCTGCAGCCCTGTTAGACCCTTGCCGTGGTCGGGATGATCCTCGGGATAGTCCGCCAGCCCCTTGAGGCGAATGAGGTTCAGCATGTGGATCGGCTGATCCCGTGGCAGGGACTTAAACAGGCCCCAGGCGTCGCGGTCGGGATCGACGTGACCTGGCGATGTCATGGGCGCCCCTTGCTTTTGATCGGCTTATGGGTGGAAAGCCTAGTGCGACGCGCCGGCCGGGTCACCTGCATTGACCCGGATGGCGGGACTGGAGTACCTACGCCGCCGTTTGCACGGCGGGCGGGGTTCACCCTGGCCCGCCTTTTTGCGACCATAGCCCGCCCTCAAAGGAGTCCCCCATGACGAGCCAACTTCTCTCCGGCGCGACCGGCGTGCTGGCCCTGGCGGACGGGACTGTTCTTCAGGGGATCGGCGTCGGCGCCGTGGGCGACGCCGTCGGCGAGGTCTGCTTCAACACCGCCATGACCGGCTATCAGGAGATCCTCACCGATCCCTCCTACATGGCCCAGATCGTCGCCTTCACCTTTCCGCACATCGGCAATGTCGGAACCAATATCGAGGACATCGAGCAGATGTCCGGCGCGGCCGAAACCTCGGCCCGGGGCGCCATCTTCCGCGACGTCCCCACAGCCCCGGCCAACTGGCGGTCTGATTCCGATCTCGCCGGCTGGATGGCCCGGCGCGGCGTCGTCGGTCTGGCCGGCGTCGACACCCGGGCGCTGACCCGTCGCATCCGTGAGCGGGGCATGCCCCACGGGGTGATCGCCCACGATCCGCAGGGCCGCTTCGATCTGGAAGCCCTGGTGGCCAAGGCGCGGCAGTGGAACGGGCTGGTGGGGCTGGACCTCGCCAAGGAGGCGTCTTGCCTGCAGCCCTTCGTCTATGGCGAGGGTCTCTGGAACTGGCCCGAGGGCTATGCCCAGCCGGCGCCGGAAGCGAAGTTCGAGGTCGTCGTCATGGACTACGGGGTCAAGCGCAACATCCTGCGCGCCCTGACCAGCGTCGGCGCCCGGGCGACCGTCGTGCCCGCCTCGACATCAGCGGAGGATGTTCTGGCCCGCAAACCGCAAGGCGTTCTGTTGTCCAACGGTCCGGGCGACCCCTCGGCCACCGGCGCCTACGCTGTCCCGGAGATCCGCAAGCTCGTCGACAGCGGCGTGCCGGTGTTCGGCATCTGCCTGGGCCACCAGTTGCTGTCCCTGGCGCTCGGCGCCCGGACGGTGAAGATGGACCAGGGCCACCATGGCGCCAATCATCCGGTCAAGGACCTGACCACCGGCAAGGTGGAGATCGTTTCCATGAACCATGGCTTCACCGTCGATCGCGACAGCCTGCCCGAGCCTGTGGTGGAAACCCATGTCTCGCTGTTTGACGGCACCAACGCCGGCGTCGCCCTGAAAGACCGGCCCGTCTTTTCGGTCCAGCACCATCCGGAAGCTTCGCCTGGCCCCACGGACTCCCTCTACCTGTTCGACCGCTTCGCCAAGATGATGGCGGACGCCGGCTGACCGGTTAGATTTGGCCGAGGGCCCCGATAGCGGCCACCGGTCCGCTCGGGCCGGGCTGCGGCGAGCCGCCCAGGGGCTCCACCGAGACGGCGATCTCCGTGCCCTCGTGGGCCAGCTGTGAGATGGAGGCGTCCAGAGGAACGGTCTTGGCCGTGCCCGGCTCCACCATCCCCAGCGACCGCGGCACGCCGTCCTCCGGCGCGATCAGCCAGACCTGGTGGACGTGCAGCGGATCGGTTCCGGGCGGCACCAACGAGGTGATGATCAGGGCCTGCCGAACCGGGTCATAGGACGCCACGAACAGGGGCTGGCCCCCTTCCGTATTCAGACTGGCGTTCAGCATGGGCACGGCCGCGGGCGCCTGCGCCGGGATCACCACCGGCGGGCGATTGCCCAGATAGACAGCCGCCATCAGGCTCGCCGCCGCAAGGCCCATGGCGCCCACCGTAGCCCCCCGCCAGAAGACCAGCCGCCGCGCCAATTGCGGATTGTTGTCATTGACCGGCAAGGCGCGCTCGATCCGCGGCCAAACCTCATTGGAGGGCGTGACCGGAGCGATCTCCATGACCAGGGGGGCGAGACGTCGACGCCAGGCGTCCACCGCTTGGGCGAAGGCGGGCTCCGCCGCCATGCGACGCTCGGCGGCGGCCCGCTCGGGCGCCGTCAGGACGCCCAGGGCGTGCTCCGCGGCCAGGGCTTCTGGCTCGTTCAATTCAGGACCCGTGTCGCTCATGGCTCCAGGCACCCTTTCAGCTTCATCAGCCCCCGCCGAATCCAGCTCTTGACCGTGCCCAGGGGCGTATCCAGCCGTTGGGCCAGGGCCTCGTAGGTGACGCCCTCAAAAAAAGCGGTGCGGATCGCCTGTTCAGTGCGGTCGTCCAGTTCAGAGAGACAGCGCTGGAGAGCTCCGACCTGCTCGGCCGATTCCAGGAGGGCCGTGGCGCTCGGGGCCCCATCGGCGATCTCCATCTCCTCGATCTGCTCGGCGTGGGCCAGCGGCCCCCGGGCGCGGAGCCGGTCGATGGCGCGATTGCGAGCGATGGTGGAAATCCAGGTCATCACACTGGCCCGCCCGGCGTCAAACCGGTCAGCGCGCCGCCAGATCGTGACATAGACCTCCTGCAAAACGTCCTCACTCTCATCCTTGTCGGAGAGGATACGCAGGCAGACGCCGAATAGCTTCGATGAGGTGGCCTGGTAAAGTTGTCGCAGCGCCTCGCGATCGCCGTCGGCGATCTTGGACATCAGGACGGAGAGGTCGTCGGCGGTCACGGCGGGCACGGCGTCTCTTCGGAATGAGCGGCAGGTGGAATCTGCGCTGGCCAACCTGCCGGGCTGGCCAGCCTGGGGCAAGACTCTATGCGTCGATGCGAACGGCTCGCGCCAGGCCGCTAGCCTCAAAGGTCGGCGGGGGCCTGTTCGATCAGGAGAATTTCGGCCGGTTCGGCGCCCATGGCCTTGCCGGTGTGCCATTGGCCGGCGGACTCCACCGCGAACTCCCCGGCCTCGACATCCTGCCGGTCGCCGGTGACCAGGTTGGAGACCTGCAAACGACCGGACTTCACGTAGATGTAGCGCAGGGCGGTGCGGGCGTTGTCGGGGAGGCTCTCGCCAGGCGCGAGGGTCGTCTGAACAACGGTCATGCGGACCTTGTCCCCTTGCCCAGGCTCATCATCCTGCGGGAGGGCGAGGCTCAGCGGCGAGCTTGGCTGGGCGTTCAGGGCGGGCCCGGCGCTCGGCGCGGCCATGGCCAGCCCCGGAAGCGTCGCGGCAAGCATGCTGACAAGGATTAATTTTCTCATAATGGTCCTCCCGCATGACCCCGTAGCACGCGGCGGGCCAACCCAGCCATTCCTAACTGGCGAGGCGCGTTCCCGTCGCACGGGAACCGGCAACATCGTCGCAGCCGCCCTGCCCGTCCCGGAGCGGGACCCGAGACAGGGGGGCGGCGCGAGGGGATTCGACTTGCCGGTCTGCGAATTTTCGGCGAGATTTTTCAGGTCAGGTTCGCAAGGCGATGGTCGACGTCTCCCGTGTCTGTTTGGACGGAATTCGTTACGCCACAAGCCTCTGCGGCCATTGATCCCCCGCAATGAAACGGTTCGCGGGCGGCTGATTTCTCCAAGGACTGATACCTCCATGTCTACCGGCACCGTAAAGTGGTTCAACGGCCAGAAGGGCTTCGGCTTCATCACCCCCGATGAGGGCGGCCCCGACGTTTTTGTGCATATTTCCGCCGTTGAGCGCGCTGGCCTGCGCACGCTCAATGAGGGCGACAAGATCACCTTCGAGCTGGAGCGCGATCGCCGCAGCGGCAAGATGGCGGCTTCAAACCTGCAGGTCTGATCCGCCGCGGGGGCCGATGGGGCCCTGCCGTCAGGACCTCTCAGGGGCCGACGTTTCGGCGTTGGCCCCTTTTCATTGTCGGGCTCACCTGGCGCCAGTTAACCTCCTGGGCGCATGAGGCGCTTGCACGCCCCCGACTCCGTCTCTAAACGGGCGCCTTAACCTGCATTCTGATCGGTGTCGGGCGCGCTCAGCGCGCGGCCGTCCTTGCGCGCGGAAGAAACATGCCCAAACGCTCCGACATCTCCTCCATCCTCATTATCGGCGCCGGGCCGATCGTCATCGGCCAGGCCTGCGAGTTCGACTATTCCGGCGTCCAGGCCTGCAAGGCCCTGCGGGCTGAGGGCTATCGGATCATCCTGGTCAATTCGAACCCGGCCACGATCATGACCGACCCCGATGTGGCCGATGCGACCTATATCGAGCCGATCACCCCTGAGATGGTCGAGAAGATCATCGCCAAAGAGCGCCCAGACGCGCTGCTGCCGACCATGGGCGGCCAGACGGCCCTGAACACCGCGCTCGCCCTCGAAGCCTCCGGCGCCCTGGCGAAGTACAATGTCGAGATGATCGGCGCCCGGGCCGATGTCATCGACAAGGCCGAGGACCGCCAGAAATTCCGCAACGCCATGGACGCCATCGGGCTGGAAAGCCCCAAGTCCAAGGCCGCCCACAGCATGGCCGAGGCCCTGGAGGGGCTGGAGTTCGTCGGACTGCCGGCCATCGTCCGGCCGTCCTTCACCCTGGCCGGCACCGGCGGCGGCATCGCCTACAATGTCGAGGAGTTCCGCGAGATCGTCGAGCGCGGCCTTGACCTCTCGCCCACCACAGAGGTGCTCATCGAAGAGAGCGTCCTGGGCTGGAAGGAGTATGAGATGGAGGTCGTCCGCGACAAGGCGGACAACTGCATCATCGTCTGCTCCATCGAGAATATCGACCCGATGGGGGTCCATACCGGGGACTCCATCACGGTCGCCCCGGCCATGACCCTGACCGACAAGGAATACCAGTGGATGCGCCGCGCCTCGATCGCGGTGCTGCGTGAGATTGGGGTCGAGACCGGCGGATCGAACGTGCAGTTCGCCGTGAACCCCGCTGACGGCCGCATGGTGGTCATCGAGATGAACCCCCGGGTCTCGCGCTCCTCGGCCCTGGCCTCCAAGGCCACTGGCTTCCCCATCGCCAAGGTCGCCGCCCGCCTGGCCGTGGGCTACACCCTTGATGAGCTGATGAACGACATCACCGGCGCCACGCCAGCCGCGTTCGAGCCGTCCATCGACTATGTGGTCACCAAGATCCCCCGCTTCGCCTTCGAGAAATATCCAGGCGCCGAGGCGACCCTTTCCACCTCCATGAAGTCGGTGGGTGAGGTGATGGCTATCGGCCGCACCTTCGCCGAGAGCCTGCAGAAGGCCCTGCGCGGCCTGGAAACCGGGCTGAACGGCCTGGACGAGATCGCCATCGAGAATGCTGACGATCCTGAGATGGGCCATGCGGCCATCGTCCGGGCCCTGGGCCAGCCGACGCCAGACCGCCTCCGGGTCATCGCCCAGGCCTTCCGGCATGGCTTGAGCGTCGAGGACGTGCAGGCGGCCTGTTCCTATGAGCCGTGGTTCCTCCGGCAGATCGAACACCTTGTCGCAGAAGAAACCCGGGTGGCCCGCGACGGCCTGCCCGGGACCGCGGAGGCCTTCCGCGCCCTGAAGGCTCAGGGTTTCGCCGACGCCCGCCTGGCGGCCCTGACCCACACTACCGAGGCTGAGGTGCGTGAGCAGCGGCGGGGCCTGGGGGTTCGCCCGGTCTTCAAGCGCATCGACACCTGCGCCGGCGAATTCCGCGCCGAGACGCCCTACATGTACTCGACCTATGAGACTGGGGCGCTGGGCCAGATCCCCGAGTGTGAGAGCGATCCCAGCGAGGCTCGCAAGGCCATCATCCTGGGGGGCGGTCCCAACCGGATCGGCCAGGGAATCGAGTTCGACTATTGCTGCTGCCACGCCGCCTTCGCCCTGGCCGACATCGGGGTGGAGTCGATCATGGTCAACTGCAATCCCGAGACGGTCTCCACCGACTACGACACCTCCGACCGCCTGTACTTCGAGCCCCTGACCGCCGAGGACGTGCTGGAGCTGATCGAGGTGGAGCGCACGCGGGGAACCCTGCTGGGCGTCATCGTCCAGTTCGGCGGCCAGACGCCGCTAAAACTCGCCAAGCCGCTTGAGGACGCCGGCATTCCGATCCTCGGCACCAGCCCCGACGCCATCGACCTGGCCGAGGACCGCGAGCGTTTCCAGCAGTTGCTGCACCGGCTCAAGATCGCCCAGCCGATCAACGCCATCGCCCGCTCCGACGAGGAGGCCTTCAAGGCCGCCCACCAGGTCGGCTATCCAGTGGTGATCCGTCCGTCCTATGTGCTGGGCGGCCGGGCCATGGAGATCATCCGCGACGACGAGCAGTTGGCCCGTTACGTCCGCGACGCCGTGCAGGTCTCAGGCGACAGCCCCGTCCTGCTCGACCAGTACCTGTCCCGCGCCACCGAGGTGGATGTGGACGCCATTTGCGACGGGGAGGCTGTCTTCGTCGCCGGGGTGATGGAGCATATTGAGGAAGCCGGCGTCCATTCGGGCGACAGCGCCTGTTCCATGCCGCCCTTCTCGCTGAAGCCCGAAACCATCGCCGAGCTCAAGCGCCAGACCGAGGCCATGGCGCACGCTCTGCAGGTGCGCGGCCTGATGAATGTGCAGTTCGCCATCGAAGAACCGCACAGCGAAAATCCGCGGATCTATGTGTTGGAGGTCAATCCCCGGGCCAGCCGCACCGTGCCCTTCGTGGCCAAGACCATCGGCCGACCACTGGCGGCCATCGCCGCCAAGGTCATGGCGGGTTGCAAGCTGTCGGACTTCGATCTGGTTGAAGCGCCCTACGACCACGTGGCCGTCAAGGAAGCGGTCTTCCCCTTCGCCCGGTTCGCCGGCGTCGACACGGTGCTTGGCCCGGAAATGCGCTCCACCGGCGAGGTCATGGGTCTGGACTGGCGTCGGGAAGGCGAGCCCGACTCCTCAGCGGCGTTCGCCCGGGCCTTCGCCAAGAGCCAGCTTGGCGGCGGGGTCGTGTTGCCCAAGTCCGGAGCGGTCTTCGTGTCGGTCAAGGACAGCGACAAGCCGTGGATTCTGGAGCCTGTGCGCCTGTTGCTGGAACAGGGCTTCACCATTCTGGCCACCAGTGGCACCAGCGACTATCTGGCCGAGCAGGGGCTGAGCGTGCAGCCTATCAAGAAGGTCCTGGAGGGGCGCCCCCACATCGTCGACGCGATGAAGAACGGTGAGGTGAAGCTCGTCTTCAACACCACCGAGGGCAAACAGTCCCTGTCGGACTCTTTCGAGATCCGCCGCACGGCCCTGATGATGAAGACTCCCTACTTCACCACGGCCGCCGGGGCCTTGGCCGCGGCGCAGGCCATTGTGGCCACGGCGACCGACAGCCTCGATGTGCGTCCGCTTCAAAGCTACAGCCACGGGTGAGGCCGCTCCCGCGACGCTTTTTTATCAATTATGTCAGAAATGACGCTTTTTTGCCTTTGTCGGCAAAAACAACGTTCGGTTGACGTTGACGCCGGCCTGAGTCGGGCGCAGGCTTTTTTCAGTCGCCTGGCTTAAACAGGCACGGGCGCTTGAGGGCGGCCCAGTACAGACTACGCGGTCGCCCGCAATACAGTGTCTTCCCGTGACCCTGTCACAGTCCGGCATCGAGCCCTGGCCCCCTGGCCAAGGCTCGCAACCAGAAGACTGTTTAGGGAGCACGCCATGCATATGGATGAAGGTCACGAAACCGACCATCCGCCGCGGCGCCGTCATCTGCTGCAAAGGTTCGAGGGCGCCACCGACCTCATGATTGTCGCGCTGATCGTCCTGCTGGGAGGAGCCATGCTGTTTGGCTTGCTCACGGCCGGGGGCAGTCCGTCCTATATGCGGTGAGTTGAAGGGGTTTCCGGGATAGCCTGAGCGGTTCCGCCTCTGAGGTTTTCCCTGGATTCACCTCCAGGTCCGTCAGCCCATCACTATGCCGGATGGGCCTTGAACCTCGCCAATCGAGGCGAGGGTTCAAGCCGTCGACCATCGATCTGTCGCCTTCCACCGCCGCCTTGATCCACAAGGCCAGGCTTCCCTCTCTGGCGCGCCTGGGTTAGGCCCGTCCTCAAAGCGCACTCAGACGCAAGGGACGGAGACGATCATGGCGGGACGGGTTGAGGGCAAGGTGGCCCTGGTTACAGGCGCGGCCAGTGGTATTGGGCGAGCCTGCGCCGAACGGTTGGCGGCTGAAGGCGCACATGTCGTCCTGACCGATCTTAGCGACGGGGCCGGTCACGAGGTCGCCGCCGGGATCGCGTCCCGAGGCGAAAATGCGAGCTATCTGCACCAGGACGTCACCGATGAGGCTCAATGGGCCGAGGTGATCGAGGCTGTGCGCAAGGCGCACGGCCGGTTGGACATACTGGTCAACAACGCCGGCATCGGCCTGGGCGGCTCGGTGATCGAGATGAGCCTATCCGACTTCCGCCGCCAGATGGCGGTCAATGTCGAGGGCGTCTTCCTGGGCGTGAAGCATGCCCTGCCGCTGATCCGCGCCAGCGGCGACGGCGGCAGCATTATCAACATGTCGTCGGTGGCGGGCCTGAAGGGCGCCGCCTCCCTGGCCGGTTACTGCGCCAGCAAGGGCGCGGTGCGCCTGTTCACCAAGTCCGTAGCCCTGGAGTGCGCGGCGGCCCAGGACAAGGTGCGGGTCAACTCCGTCCATCCCGGAATCATCGAGACGCCCATCTGGGACACCATCATCGGCACGGGCGGGCCGGGCGCCAACGTCGCTCCGCAGCGGGCGGCGACCCTCGACGCCATGGCTGGAGCAGCCACCCCCCTGGGCTTCAAGGGCGATCCCTCCGATATCGCCGAGGGGGTGCTCTGGCTGGCCAGCAACGAGTCCCGCTATGTGACCGGCGCTGAACTGGTCATCGACGGCGGGCTTTCGGTCCGCTAAGCCCCCCTGATGACCGCCACGCTGCATGTGATCTTCGGGCCCCAGGGGGCCGGCAAGTCCACCTATGCCCGCGACCTTGCGCGCAGGCTTCCAGCCGTCGCCTTCGCCATAGATGACTGGATGGGCCGACTGTTTGGCCCCGACATGCCCGAACCGCTGGAATTCCAGTGGATGATGGAGCGGGTCGATCGCTGCGAAGCGCAGATCTGGTCGACGGCCGCTGCGGTGCTGGCGGCGGGAACCTCGGTTATTTTGGACCTCGGCCTCATGCGTCGCAGCGACCGCCAGCGGGTGGCGCAGATCGCCGAGGCCGTCGAGATTCCTCTGCAGTTCCACTTTGTCACCGCCCCGGCTGAGGTGCGTCGGGAACGGGTTCTTGGGCGGCAGGAAGTGAGTGGCGAGGGGTTTCGCCTTCTGGTGACGCCGGAAATGTTCCATTTCACCGAGAAGGCCTATGAGGCGCCCGACGAGGCCGAACTCCGCGGCTGCGTCGTCAGCGAGAGCGCCTGACCGGCCGGTCCCGGGGACCGCTCACAACCGCTCCGCCGCGTCCGCCACTTGCGTTTCGCAGCGCACACTCATATCGTCTCCCCCCCGGACGTTGGCGCCCGCGGCCGGAGAATTCCCTTAGGCGCACTACCCGAGTCCTCATCCGCCATGGAAAAAGTCCCGATGACCGTCGGGGGCTATCAGGCTCTCGACGAAGAACTGAAGCGTTTGAAGACGGTCGAGCGGCCGTCTGTAATCGCTGCGATCTCTGAGGCCCGCGAGCACGGCGACCTCTCGGAGAATGCTGAGTACCATGCCGCCAAGGAGCGGCAGGGCTGGATCGAAGGCCAGATCGCCGAGATCGAGGACAAGCTTGCCCGCGCTCAGGTGATCGACGTTTCCAAGCTGTCTGGCAAACAGGTGAAGTTCGGCGCCACGGTCTCCCTGGTGGACGAAGACACCGAGGAAGAGGCCCGCTACCAGATCGTTGGCGAGCACGAGGCCGACGTGAAGGCCGGTCGCATATCGATCTCCTCTCCGATCGCCCGCGCCATCATCGGCAAGGAAATCGGCGACGTGGTCGAGGTCAATGCGCCGGGCGGCGTCCGCTCCTATGAGCTGCTCAGGGTCGACTGGATCTGAGTTCGCCACGTCGGCGCCGCAATGATCCGACATCTCCCGATCCGCAGCGCCCCTGAGGCGCTGGGATGGAAAGTCCTGTGAACGCTCTTCCTGCGTCCCCTCTCCGGGTCTGGGTGGTTTCCGATGGCCGGGCGGGCATCGAGAACCAGGGTCTGGGCCTCGCCGAGGCCCTGGGGGCTCTGCGCCCCATCGCGCTGTCGGTGAAGCGCATCGGTTGGCGCGGCCAGATGGGCGCCCTGCCCTGGTGGCTGAACCCGGCGCCCCTCAGGGCCCTGGCGCCCGGCGCCGACATCGCGCCACCCTGGCCCGACATCTGGATCGCCGCGGGCCGGGCCACCCTGCCCCTGTCCCTTCGGATGCGCCGCTGGAGCAAGGGCCAGACCTTCGTCGTTCAGTTGCAGGACCCCCGGGTGCCCGCCGGCGCCTTCGACCTGGTCATCCCGCCCAAGCATGACCGCCTGCAGGGCGAGAATGTCGTCCCCATCGTCGGCGCCCCGCACCGGGTCACCCCCGCCCGCCTGGCGGCCGACTACGCCCGTTTTGAGGATCAGCTCGCGCTGCTCCCCCAGCCGCGGGTGGCGGTGCTGATCGGGGGCAAGTCAAAGGCCTTCGGCCTGTCCGCCGAGCGGGCCGCGGCCATGGCCCACGAGATCGAACTGCCCGTCGCCCAGGAGGGCGGGTCGGTCATGGTGACATTCTCCCGCCGCACACCCGACGACGCCAAGGCCCTGCTCAGCGCGCGTCTGCGGCACCTGCCTGGATTGATCTGGGATGGCGAGGGGGACAATCCCTATTTCGCCTTCCTGGCGGCGGCCGACTATGTCCTCGTCACCGAGGAATCCACCAATATGACCACCGAGGCGGCGTCCACCGGCAAGCCGGTCTTCATTCTCAAGATGGAGGGCGAGAGCCTGAAGTTCCGCCTCTATCATGAGGAGCTGGAACGGCTGGGCGCCGCCCGGCCCTTTGGCGGGGCCTTCCACAGCTGGACCTACGAGCCCCTGGCCGAAACCGAGCGGGCCGCCGCGGAGGTTCTGCGCCGCTTTGATGACCGTGCGGGGAACGGGTAGACAGTCCGGCCCTGGCGCGATACCCGCCACCGGCTGATCAACCCGAGGTGAGACATGAGCACGACCAATCTGGCCGCCTTCCTGTCGCGTGCGTCTGTTGATCCGCGCCTGAGCGCCATCGTCGGCGTGGTCGCCGAGGCCTGCGTCGCGATCAACCGCCACGTCCGCCGCGGCGCCACCGGCCAGGCCATGGGCGCCCTGGGCAGCCAGAACGTCCAAGGGGAGGTCCAGCAGAAGCTGGACGTCCTGTCCAACGACATCATGCTCGAGATCTGCGCCCGGGCCCCAGGGCTCTGCGCCATGGCCTCAGAGGAGATGGAGACCATCCATCCGGTGCGCATGGTGGAGCCCGAGGGCGGCTACCTGCTGCTGTTCGACCCCCTGGACGGGTCCAGCAACATCGCGGTGAATGTCTCCATCGGCACCATTTTCTCGATCCTGCCGACCCCGGAAGACGCCGCGGGCCGGGCGGTGACGGAGGCAGACTTCCTGCAACCCGGACGTCGGCAGCTCGCCGCGGGTTACGTGGTCTATGGGCCTCAGACCCAGATGGTGCTGACCCTGGGGGCCGGCGTCAGCGCCTTCACCCTTGATCCCGAAAACGGCGACTGGGTGCAGACCAGCGCGACGATGACCATTCCCGCCGAGACGCGGGAATTCGCCATCAACACCGCCAACACCCGCCACTGGGCGGCCCCGGTGAGCCGCTATGTGGACGAGTGCCTGGCCGGCGTCGAAGGTCCGCGGGGCAAGGACTTCAACATGCGCTGGGTCGCCTCCATGGTCGCCGACGTCCACCGGGTGATGAGCCGCGGCGGGGTCTTCATGTACCCGTGGGACAAGCGCGAGCCGAACCGGGCGGGAAAACTGCGCCTGATGTATGAGGCCAATCCCATGGCCTTCCTGGTGGAGCAGGCTGGCGGCGCCTCCTTCGACGGCCAGGGCGACACCCTCGACGCCCCTGTCATCGCCCTGCACCAGCGGGCCTCGGTCATGCTGGGCTCCTCGGCCGAGATCGCCCGTCTGCGGGCCTATCACGCCCCCTGACGACCTTACGACCTGATCAGCCAGGCGGCTTCGGGATCACCACGACCACGCGGCGGTTGAGCGCCCTGCCCTGAGGATCGTCGGCGCCGCTGGCGGTTTCATTGGGGGCGACGGGTTCGCTCTCGCCTCGCCCCGACGCCGCCAGCCGCGAACTGGGGACGCCGCCGGCCTGGCTAAGCCAGTCCGCCACGGCCCTCGCCCGGCGCAAGGAGAGCGCGAAATTGTAGTCCGCCTCTCCAACCGAGTCGGTGTGTCCGATCACCTGGATAGCGGTCTCCCCCGGGGCGACAAGCGCCGCGGCGCGGCGCAACTGCTCAGGGGCCTGCGGGGAAAGGTCCGCGCTGTCGAAGTCGAACAGCACGTCGGCGGCTAGTTCGACGATGAAGGCCGTGGCGGTCCCCTGCACCTTGAACGCCGTCACCGCGCCGGTGAGACCGCCCACCGACCCCGCAAGACCCGCCCCAGAGCCCAGGGGCGAAGCCGCAGGCGCAGCGGCGACCGGGGGCGAGGCGATGGCCGGGTCGGGCGGCGGCGCACCTGCACCGTCCTGGCGCTGCTCAGGCGGCGCCCCGCAGGCGGTGAGAACCAGCAGGCCCAATCCCCACGCCGCCTGGGCCGACGGTCTGATCACCGCTGAACCACCACCCCGTCAAAGGGGCTGACATTGGGAATATTGATCGACACCGTGGGAGAGCTTGCGGGCGGCGCGGGGAATTTGAACCAGACCACGCCGGGGCGACCACCCCGAAGCTGCACCGACAGCCGGTCACGGGAGGCCGACTGCAGGGGCGCGGCCATCCACTGGTTGGCGTCGTCCCGCAGCACGCCATAACGCTGGGAGGTGGTGTCGTCGATCACGCTCACCTCGTCCGCGTCCAGATAGACCCACTGGGTGGCGTTGCCGACCGGCCGGTAGCTGAGCTCAACGGTCAGGACATTTCCGGTCACACGAACACGGGTCAGGTCCACCTGGGCGCCGTCCGGGCCGGCGGCCGTCTGGATGGCGCCAGCCACGGGCCCCTGAACCGGCGGCGAAGTCGTCTGAGCGGCCAGGGTGGAGGGGGCCGCCCGGGCCGCGGCGGCCTCGGCGACCGGATCGACAGGCTCGGCGGGTTCATCACGGCCGCCGCAGCCCGCCAGAAGTAAGACGCAGGCCGCGCCAAACAGGGTCGGTCGGATCATCACGCATCCCTCGCTGGTTGGTTGTCCCAGAAAAGCGCCGCCATGACGGCTCTGGTTCCCAGGCCCGACTTTGACGCCGGCAGGTACGGTTAACAGTTGCTTAGAGGCGCCGCCCTAGCCTGGGGGGGTTGTTCCAAGCGCCGGAGCCCGCCTTGACCGCCCACCCCCTCGTCAAAGAGCTGAAGGGCCTGCTGCCCTCGTCGCTCGTGGCCGAGGCGCTGGAGACCTTCTTGGACATGCTCCGGGCCCGGGGCGCGGTGGAATCCGCCGACGCCGACGTGGACGCCCTGGTCGACGCCCTCAGGGCCAGCGACCGCGGCGCCCTCGCTCAGGTCTATGACGCGATGCGAGAGACCGACGTCTTCCGTCGCATTGTCACCGCCGAGCCGCTCCGCCAAGCCGCCCAGACCATGACCGGGGCCAAACGCCTGCACAGTCCGTTCCAGCACGCGGTGTTCCGCATGGACCTGGCCGGCGAACCCTGGCGCGGCTTCGACTGGCACCAGGACTATCCCTACAACATGCTCTGCGACCGCTCGGTCACCGCCTGGACGCCGCTGACGCCCTCCGGGGCGGTCAATGGCGGGGTGGACGTGGTCGAGACGGCTGAAGGCCGCCTCTATCCGGTCGATGTCCGCCTCAAGCGCGACGCCGAGGGCCGCCCCCTGGGGGGCCGGGACGCCTTTATCGCCGAGGCCTTCCACGCAGGTTTCGAGGCCCAGAGCCGCAAGCCCGAACTTCAGCCCGGCGACGTGCTGATGTTCCACAACACTGTGCCGCACCGGTCGGGACGCAATCCCGGCCCGCGGCATCGCTATTCCATCCAGGTCCGGTTCGGCGACCTGCTGGCGCCCGAGGTCATCTCGCGCGGCTGGCGCAACCGCCGGGCCGACGGGTTCGAGGCCTTCGCCGCCCTGCATCCGGACCTGATCGCCTCTGAGGAACGCCCATGAGCCCCGCCCCCAAGATCCCCGCTGACGAGACTCTGCGCAGCCTTCTGAAGGCCCATCTGGATGATCACGACCTGATCGCCAACCTGGCCTCCTTCGGCCGCCGGATGCACTTCATGAAGGCCTTCGCCCACTACGAGGTCTTCAAGCTGATCGAGGACATGCCCGGCGATATCGTCGAGTGCGGCGTCTATAAGGGCGCCTCGCTGCTGACCTTCGCCCGCTTCCTGGAGACCTTCAGCCCAGGCGACCGCACCCGCAAGGTGCTGGGCTTCGACCACTTCAAGGGTCTGGCCGATCGCTCGGAGAAGGATGGCCTGGATGCGCGGGTCGGCAACACCGCCGAGGGCTGGAACCCGGCCCAGTTCCGCGACACCCTGTTTTCCCTGGTGGACGCCTTCAACGCCGACTCCTTTGTCCCGCAGCGGCCCCGGGTGGAGCTGATCGACGGGGATGTGCGCCAGACGGCGCACGCCTATGTGGCCGAGCATCCCGGCCTGCGCATCGCGCTCCTGCACCTGGACATGGACCTCTATGAGCCGACCCTGGAGGCCCTGAAGGCCTTCTGGCCGCGCATCCTCACCGGCGGCGTGGTGCTGCTGGACGAATACGCCATCCGCGAATGGCCCGGCGAGAGCGAGGCGCTTGAGGAGTTCTTCGATGGCGACCCGCCGCGGATCGAGAAATTCGGCTGGGCCTCGGCCCCAGGCGGCTTTTTCGTCAAGGAATAGACCCCATCCCGACGCAGGGCGGCGCCTTGCCGCCGCAATGAGGGCTACCCTGCGCGCACAGGAGCCCACTATTGATTCTTGCCCTTCTTCAGGCCCGCCTCAGTTCCACCCGTCTGCCCGGCAAGGTGTTGCTGCCTCTGGCCGGCGCGCCCATGCTGCTGCGCCAGATCGAGCGGGTCAGGCGCGCCCGGCGTATTGACCAGATCGTGGTGGCCACCAGCCTGGAGGCCAGCGACGATCCCCTGGTCCAGATCCTGGAAGCGGCCGGCCTGGCCGTCCATCGCGGCCCCCTGGCCGACGTCCTGGCCCGCTTTGTCGGCGCCCTGGAGGTCTGGCCCGCCGACCATGTGGTGAGGCTCACCGGCGACTGCCCGCTGATCGACCCTGAGGTGATCGACGCCACCATCGACCTGCATCTGGCCAAGGGCGCGGACTACACCCACAACCGCTATGACCCCTCGGGCTACCCGAAGGGCCAGGACGTGGAGGTGATCGCCGCTGCAGCCCTGCGGCGCACGGCGGCTGAGGATCAAAGCCCTGAGGCGCGGGAGCATGTCACCTGGGCGGTGCGCAACGCCTCGGACCGCTATCGTATCGCCCGACTGGATCCGCCGGCAGACGAGGGCCAGGTCCGCTGGACCGTCGACACCCCAGACGACTATGAGTTCGTCCGCAGGGTCTATGAGGGGCTCTACCCGGCCAATCCGGCCTTTTCCTCCGACGATGTCCGCGCCTACGTGCGGGCCAGACCGGATCTGATCACCTTTGGCGGAGCGCCACGCCTATGACCCCGCGGGTTCTCTTCATCGCCAATGCCGGCCCCCAGGTGGGTGGCGGCCACGTCATGCGCAGCCTCACCCTGGCCGCGGCCCTGACCGAGCGCGGGGCGCGGTGCGAATTCATGGCCGACGCCCATGTGGAGGCCATCCTGGCGGCCTACGCCCCGGACCTGCCCCGAAGGGCGGTGGCCTCAATGGCGCCAGAGATACTGTCCGATCTGACCAGTCGACAGGCCTTCGAGGCGGTGGTGTTCGACCATTATGGGTTGGGTCGCCCAGAGCATCAGGCGATCGCTGATGGGCGACCGGCCCTGGTCATAGATGACCTGGCTGACCGCGCGCTGGGGGGAACCCTGGTCCTGGACTCCGGTCCGGACCGCACCGCCACCGACTATCGCGGCCTGACGGAAGGCGCGCGCCTCCTGCTCGGACCCAACTACGCGCCGGTGCGACCGGCCTTCGCCGCCCTGCGCAACGCCGCCCTGGCCCGGCGCCAGGGATCGCCACGGCGGGTGTTGGTCTCCATGGGCCTCACAGACCTGGACGGGATCACCAGCAAGGTGGTGGAGCAGCTAAGGCGGCGCTATGGCGAGACCGAGCTCGATGTGGTGATCGGCGGGAGCGCCCCCAGTCGCAAGGGGCTCACTCGGATCGCCGCCCATGACCCGCGCCTGACCCTGCATGTGGACACCCCGATGATGGCCGAGCTGGCCATGGCCGCCGACCTGGCCGTGGGCGCTGCGGGTTCGGCCATGTGGGAGCGCTGCGTCCTGGGCCTCCCCAGCGTGGTCGTCACCATCGCCGACAATCAGGTCCCCGCCGCGGCTGCCCTGGCCAAGGCGGGCGCGGTCCTGACCGTGGACGGGCGCGCCGAGAGCTTTGGGCCAGACTTCGACCGGGCGATGACGCGCCTCTTCATTGATGAGGAATTGCGCGCCAGCCTGGCTGAGCGCAGCGCCGAACTGTGCGACGGCCAGGGCGCCGCCCGGGTGGCCGACGCCTTCTGGCCCCTGCTCGTCCAGGCCGCGACCGTCTGACGCAGACGCCTTAACCGAGTTTTCTGACCTTCACCTGCAGTCTGCCCGCTCACAGGCAGGTCGGGGAGGCCGAGGGTGACCAGGGTTCGTATTATCGGCGGGGGACTGACCGGCATTCTCGCCGCCTTTGAGGCCCATCGTCTGGGCGCCCGCGAGATCGTCCTGGAGGACGCCCTCGACCGGCTCGGCGGCTGGAGCCTGCCCCGGGTCTCCCATGGGGTCGAGCTGCGGGACGGCGAGTTCGCCTTCGGCCCGGCCCAGGACCCCATCCGCCAGGCCTTGGAATGGCGTGGGGTGGCCTTCGATGAGGTCGACCTCCATGCCGGCGCCATCAGCCCCTCCCCCTCCGGCGCCCGCGCGACCTGGGGCGAGGGCCCTGTCCTCGCCGCCGAGATGGCGCCCCCTCCGTCCGGCCCGGCGCCCGAAACCCTCAGTGACATCCTGCGCGCCTATCCCCGCGCCGCCGCCGACCCCCTGGCCCACTACTGCCAGTGGCGGCTGGGCGTGTGGCTTGATCAGGTTCATGCCAGCGCGGCCCCGGCGCTCGGTCTGCATCAGGTCCGCCTCGTCCCGGTGAGCGAGGGCGCCGCAGCCAATGTCTCCGCCCCCCGGCGTGGCGCTGTGCCCCGGGACGGCCTGAACGGCCTCTTCTCCTCGGCCAGCCGCGCCCTGGCCCGCCTGGGCGTCGAGATCCGCCTGCACAGCCTGGTCTCCCCGCGGGAGGCCGCCCAGGCCTGCGCCGATGACGCCTTGGTCGTCTGGGCCGCCGACCCGATGCCCCTGTTCGACCTGGCGACCCAGAAGGCGCCCAAGCCCCGACTGATCGGCGAGCGGGTGGCGAGCTATGTCTTCCGAGCCCGGCTGGAGGCGCCCCTGCCGCTCACCGTCCGCAACTATACAGGCGAGGGCAAGGTCAGCGCCCTGCGGGTCTATCAGAGCCGCGGTGAGACCCTGGTCAGCGTCGAATGCGTCGATGAGGTGGGCGACGAGCCCCTGCGCGCCGAGGTCCTGCGCCTGCTCGCCCCCTTCGCAAGGCGCCCCATGATCCTCGACGCCTGCGTCCTGACCAATATGCGCACACGCTTCGCCTGCCCCTCGGTGGAGGCCGTACAGCGACTGGGGCGGCTCGAAGCCGAACTCGATCACCTCCACCAAGGCCGCTTCATCGTGGCCGGCTGGGAGTCCGCCGACACCGACGCCCGTATCGGCGCCCTGACAGAGCGGATGGCCAGGAGCCTCGGCCCGGCGGCCAGGATCTCGGCGGTCGCCTGATGGCTAGCCCGCAGGTCCAGCTGCGCGAGGTCACCCCGGCCGATCGCGAGCGCCTGCGCGCCTGGCGCAACCAGCCCGACGTCGCCCAATGGATGTATACCGACGCCGCGATCAGCGAGGCTGACCACGCCCGCTGGTTCGCCGCAGCGCTGTCAGACCCGACCCGCCGCTACTGGATCATCGCGCTGGACGGGGAGCCCGTGGGACTCGCCAATCTGGCCGACATCTCACCGACGAACCACCGGTGCGCCTGGGCCTACTACCTCGCCTCGCCCTCGGTGCGCGGCAAGGGCGTCGGCGCCTATGTGGAGTACTGGGTGATCGAGCACGTCTTCGGCGCGCTGGGCCTCTCCAAGCTCTGGTGCGAGGTGCTGGTGGAGAATGAGGCCGTGTGGAAGCTGCACGAGTCTTTCGGCTTCCGGCGCGAGGCCCTGCTGCGCCAGCACGTCTGGAAGAATGGCGAGCCCCGCGACGTGGTGGGCCTCGGCCTCCTGGCCGCCGACTGGGCCACCGTGCGGGAGGCGAGTCGCGAGCGCCTGCGGGGCAAGGGCTACGTCCTGGACTAGGACTCTTCCAGCATATCCCAGGCCAGGGGCTCGCCCCGCTGGAGGTCCCTCACGGCGACACGCCCGATCGCCGCCTCCCTGTATTGCGGCGCCAGGCCATGGCCAGGACGGATGGAGCGAACGTCATCAGAGGTGAGCTGCGCCCCGGCCTTCAC
>NZ_JAUSBZ010000001.1 GCF_030651755.1 Phenylobacterium sp.
TAGGCGATCAGGTGGGGCAGATGGCTGGTGACGGCCAGGACCAGATCGTGGTGCTTGTCGTCCATCCGCTCGACCTGGGCGCCGAGCGTCGTCCAGAAGTCGGCCAGGCGCTGGACCGCCTCCAGATAGGCGTCGTCCTCCCGGGCCTGCGGCGTCAGGATCACCCAGCGCTGGTGGAACAGCTCAGCAAAGCCGGCGTCGGGGCCGGACTGTTCGGTGCCGGCGATGGGGTGGCCCGGCACGATGTGGACGCTGTCGGGCAGGGCGGCGGCGAGCGCTTCGCTGACCGCGGCCTTCACCGAGCCCACATCGCTGACGATGGCGCCGGGCGAGATGGCGTGGGCGCAGGCCGCAGCCGCCTCGCCAATGGCCCGCACCGGCGTGGCGAAGATGATCAGATCGGCGCCGGCCACCGCCTCCTCGGCGGTGAGCGTCACCTGATCGGCCAGACCCAGCTCGGCGATGCGGGCGCGGGCGAAGGGGCTGGCGTCATGGATGACGATCTCAGCCGCCGCACCGGAGGCCCGCGCGCCCCTCGCCAGGGACGAGCCGATCAGGCCGCAGCCAATGATGGCCAGGCGGGCGAAGACGGGCTCAGCCATCAATCGGCCTGCATGAAGTCGGCCAGGGCCTCGACCACGGCGCGGTTATGCGCCTCCAGCCCGATGGTCATGCGCAGGTGGTGGGGCAGGCCATAGCCGCCGACCCCGCGGACGATCAGGCCGCGGCTGGCCAGATAGGCCTCGGCCGCCTGGGCGCTCTTCGCGCCCGTGGTGGGGAAGCCCACCAGGACGAAGTTGGTGGCGCTGGGCACCGGCGACAGGCCCAGCCCCCCCAGCTGCTGGGCGAGCCAGGGCCGCCACTGGGCCAGCAGGTCCAGGGAGGCCTTCTGGAAGTCCTTGTCGGCCAGGGCCTCGACCGCGGCCAGCTGGCCGGGGATGGTGGTGTTGAACGGCTGGCGGATGCGGTCCAGGGCGCTGATCATCTCGGTCGGCCCATAGGCCCAGCCCACCCGCAGGGTCGCCAGGCCGTGCAGCTTGGAGAAGGTGCGGGTGACGATGACATTGTCGCTGGTGCGCGCCAGGTCCGTCCCGTCCTCGAAGGCGGGATCATCGACGAACTCGGCATAGGCGCCGTCCAGCACCAGGACCACACTCTTGGGCAGGGCGGCGTGCAGGCGGCGGATCTCTTCGCCGCCGACATAGGTGCCGGTGGGATTGCCTGGATTGGCGATGAAGACCAGCCGGGTGCGGTCATTCACCAGCTTCAGGAGCTCGTCCACGTCGACGCGGTAGTCGGGCTCAGGCGCGCTGAGCACCTGCGCCTGACAGGCGCGGGCCCCGATGGCGTAGGCGCCAAAGGCGAACTCGCCCTGCACGATGTTGTCGCCCGGCTCCAGATAGACCTGGCAGAGCATGTGGAAGATCTCGTCGGAGCCGCAGCCGAAGATCAGCTGCTCGGGCTCCAGGCGGAACTCCGCGGCGATGGCCTGGCGCAGGGGGGTGGCGCGGCTGTCGGGATAGATGTGCAGCTGGTCGAGGGCGCCGGCATAGGCGGCCTTGGCCTTGGGGCTGCAGCCCAGGATGTTCTCATTGGCCGACAGCTTCAGGGGATGCTCGATCCCGTCGACCTTGGCCTTGCCGGGGACATAGGCCGAGATGTCGAGGATGCCCGGCTTGGGAACCGGACGGTCGGCGGCGGCGCGATCAGGGGACTGGGACATGAGAGGGCCTGGGTTTGGACGTATCAGGCCCTGGCTCTTACACGTCGAATGGTTCCGGCGCAGCCCCGATGACGCCGCTCAGGCGCCCAGGCGCCCGGGCCAGGCGTTCATCATTGGCCTGGTAGTAGCCCGCCAGGGTGAAGAGCTTAAGCCCGCCGGCCTCGCTCAGCAGTTCGGCAGCCACGCCATCCCGGCTCAGGGCTTCGGCGACCTTCGCAGCCGGGCCGGGCGCGTCGGTGACCCACAGGGTGACGTCGGCGCCGGTGGGCTCCACCTCCACCTCGGCAAAGGCCAGCGCCGAGGGCGGACCCCAGGCGTTGAGACAGGGCAGGACGGCGAAGACCTTGAGCTTCGGTTCGGCCAGCAGCCGGCCCCACCAGGCGGACTCGGTCAGCATGGCCACGCCGACGCCGCCCTTGAGTCTGGCGGCCGCCAGGGTGTCTTCTGGCTTGGCGGCGAGGCGAAGGGGTGGCGCTGCGCCAAAGCGTAACCTTGCCAGCTCCACCGCGCGGGTCGCAGCCGCGCCCCCCCAGACAGTGAGGTTGAAGGGGCCTTGCAGGGCCAGGCTCTGCCCCATCAGCTCGCGCCAGACCCGGATGATCAGGGCGTCACTCGCGCCAGTGCGGGGCATGGCCAGCAGGCGGCGCAGGATTTCGGTTTCCCGGCCAGGACGCAGGCCAAAGCGGTCGGCCTGGCCGGCGGCGGCCTTGGCCGCGGCCACCTGCTTGCCGAGCGCCGTGCGCTCGTCCAGCAGGGCCAGCAGGCCGGCGTCGATCTCGTCGATCCGGGCGCGCACGGCCTCCAGAGGCAGGGCCTCCCCAGGCGGGGAGACGGGCGCGGCTTGCTGGGCGTCGGCCATTTCTATTCCCGAAACGAAAGCCGCGACCTAAGTCATTGCGCGGAGGCGCGCAATAGGCGGCCTTCGCGCAATAAAGTTGCAGTCGAAACCATCGACCTCAATAGACCCGCGGCGCCGGCCCGATGGCCACCGGCCCCAGCGTCGTCTGGCCCGCCTGGAAGGTGATGGCCGCCTGGGCGACATTGTCGGCGCCCTGGCGGGCGGCGGTGACGGCGGCGGCGGTCTCGGCGGTCTCAGGGGGTAGGACGCCCCCGGCCCCCAGGGCGGCCAGGGCCTCGGGCGCCTGGCGCAGGGTGACGTCCAGGGTCCCGCGAAGTCGTCCGTCAGGTCCCACGAACAGTTGGCCGCGATTGACGCCGATCACCGCCTCGCCGGCGGTCAGGCCGGCCTCGCGGACCTGGGACATGCCGCCAGCCTGGCTCCAGTTGCGCACCGCCGAGGGCCAGTCGGCGCCCTCAAAGGCGCTCATCTGGGTCAGCAGGGCGTCCCATTTGAGGTCGATATCGCCGTCCTGGGCTATGCGGGCGAACAGACCCGACATCTGGGCCTGACCATCCTGGACCTCCAGGAAGAGCGCGCCCTGGTCTTCGGGGCCGGGGCGCAGATGAAAGGCCACCTTCTGGGCCTGGGACAGGGCGAAGGGCTGTGCGCCGGGCTCAGGCGTGAAGATCAGCTCAGCGCCTTCGAAATCAAAACGGGGCGGCTTGGCGTTCACATCGCCCAGGCTGGCGCGAAGCAGCCGACCCGTCACGCGCACGGCGCCGCTGCGGGGGCGGGTGAAGGTCAGGCCGTCTGGCGCGGCGAAGATCCAGCGGCCGAGCGCATGCATATAGGCCTCGGACTCCAGCCGTGGGGTGGCCAGGGCCCAGCCGGAGGGCTCGCGGATGACCGCATCGGTCAGGGTGACGTTGAGGCGGAAGGGATAGCCGCCGATGCTGCGCGTCCCCCAGCTGACCTCATAGCCGGCGCTGCGCAGGTTTTCCGCTACGGCGTCCATGCGGTCGCCGGTCTGGATGCGGGTCCAGAACCAGAAGCCGCTCCAGACAATCATGGCCAGGAACAGCAGGGCGAAGGGCAGGAACAGACCCAGGCGGCGGGGTTTGCGGGCGGGCGCGGTATCAGGCACAGACATGGAGGGCTTTGCAGGCTTTTCTTCTGGCGGATCGGGAATGGCGGGCGGCGGGGACGGTTGGGTGTTCGGCTATGGGTCGCTCATGTGGCGGCCAGGCTTCAGCTTTGTCGAGCGCTCAAGCGCCATCCTACACGGCCGCCGCCGGGCCTTCTGCATCTATTCGGTCCATCACCGGGGCACCTATGAGCGTCCGGGTCTGGTGCTGGGCCTGGCGCCCGGCGGCGCGGTCCGGGGCGCGGCCTATCGGGTGGCGGAAGCTGACTGGCCCGAGGTCTATGCCTATCTGATGGAGCGCGAACAGCCCACTGAGACCTATGTGGAGGCCAGGCGGCCGGTGCGCCTGGCCGATGGCCGGCGGGTGGAGAGCCTCGTCTTCCTCTCCGATGTCGGCCATCCCCAATGGGCCGGCGCCCTGTCCCTGGAGCGGCAGGCGCAGCTGATCACCGGCGCCGTGGGCCTGTCTGGCCCCAATGAGGACTACCTCCGCGACCTGGTGGGCCATCTCCGCGAAGAGGGCGTGCGCGACCGGGCCATGGAAGACCTGCTGATCCGCGTGGAGCGCCAGGCCGCCCACGCTCGCCTAGAGATCCAGTAGTCTCATCGACGCCGTCTCGATCCGGTCTTCCAGGGTGCGCATGAACTCGGCGCGCTTGAGGCCAGGGGGGATGGGCTCCAGGTACTCGAAGACGATGACGCCGGGCTTGCGCAGGAATCCGTGCTTGGGCCAGTGGACGCCGGAATTGGTGGCCACCGGATGCACCGGCAGGTTCAGCTCCCGATAAAGGGCCGCGATGCCGGGCTTGTAGCTGCCGCGCACGCCGGGCTCGCCTCGGGTGCCTTCGGGAAAGATGACCAGTTGCCGGTCT
Source organism: Phenylobacterium sp. (assembly GCF_030651755.1). GTDB lineage: Bacteria > Pseudomonadota > Alphaproteobacteria > Caulobacterales > Caulobacteraceae > Phenylobacterium. The sequence goes on from NZ_JAUSBZ010000001.1 coordinate 4,581, forward strand.
TCCTGCAGGCGATCCTCGGTGTCGCGCACCATCTTCTTGAGCGCCGCGGCCTGGGCCTCCCGGTTGACCACGATCATGCGCGCCTTCTGGGCGAACCAGCCGAAGAAGGGGATCCACATCAGCTCCTTCTTCAGCACGAAGCAGCTGTCGGGCAGCCAGGCGAACTGGGCGAAGACGTCGAACATGCACTGGTGCTTGGGCGCCACCAGGGCCTTGCCAGCGGGCATGTGCTCACGCCCCCGGACCTCGACGCGGATGTCGCAGATGCGCAGCAGGGCGATGACCCCGCGGCTCCAGAAATCCAGAGCGCGCAGGGTCCAGGTTCTGGGCGCCAGCAACAGCGGCGTGATCAGGATCGCCAGGGTCGCTGACCAGAGATAGAAGAGCGCCACGAAGAGCAGGGAGCGCAAAGCCGTCAAGGCGAGCCTCATTCGTTCAGTATCCCCCGGGACCGGGTGTGGCCGCCGCCTAGCCGCCCTGGGCCGTGGGGGCCGGCGCGGCGGCGGGTTTGGCGTCCTTGGGTCCCAGTCTCAGAATCATTTCGCGACCCAGTATGGCCAGGTACTTCGAATACTCGAACACCATGAGCCGCGCCCCGCCGGCTGTGCGCCACCACCGGCGGGCGTCCAGGCTGGGGGTGGCGACGGGATGGGCCTGAAGGTCGATGCCGGGGAGGGCGGCGCCCAGCTCCAGCATGGCCCTGGGGATGTGATAGTCGGCGGTCACCACGATCAGGCTGTCATAACGCCGGGCCCGCACCCAGCCGGCGGTCTCCTGGGCGTTCCCAAAGGTGTCGGCGGCCTCGAACCCCAGATCGACACAGCAGTCATAGAGGCGCTGCGCCGCCCGGCTGACGACGCGAATGTCCTGACGGCTGGCCTCGCGATTGACGCCTGAGACCAGCATCCGGTCGGCCTTGCCGGCTTCCAGGAGGCGCATACCCGCCGCGATGCGCTCGTTGGAGCCCGCACCGGTCAGGGCGACGATGCCGTCGGCGGTTCGCGGCTCCCGCGCCGGGGTCGACTGCTCCACCCGGGTGGCGAAGGCGAGCAGTCCGGCGGCCCAGATCAGGGCGGCCACGAAGAGGATGGCGAGCGTTTTCATGGGGCTCCGGCTCAGGACAGCTCGCGAATGAGGCTCGCGGCCGTCAGCCGCGCCGCCACCGCCGCCACCAGGGCTGCGGCCAATGGACAAGGTAGAACAGCCAGCAGGTCGCTCCAAGCCACCGGCAGCACCGGCGTCAGACCCTGTCCTCCGCCCCCCAGGCGCAGCGCCGCGCCCAGGGCCGCGGCGGCTAAGGCGCCGGTGAGCCCCGCTCCGGCGGCCATCCGGGCGAAGCGGGCCTGGAACAGGCGGGCGATGAAGGCGTCTTCGGCGCCGGTCAGGTGCAGGAGCTCCACCACCTCGCGGCGGGCCGCCAGGCCGGCGCGGGTGGCGAAGGCCACCACGGCGGCGGCGGCGGCCGAGATCAGCAGGAACACCCCGAGCCCGACCCACCGGGCGATGGCCGCCCCCCGCTGGATGTCGGCCAGCCAAGTCGTGTGATCGTCCACCACGGCGTCCAGCCCTCGGGCCTGCAGCGCCCGCTGCAGGGTCTGGGCGTTGGCCGGCGCCTCGCGGTCCAGCACCACGGCCACCAGCCGCGGCACCGGAAGATCGGCCAGATCGGCGGCCTCTCCCAGCCAAGGGGCGATCAGCGCCTCGGCCTTTTCCCGTTCCAGGGCGCGGGCCTCGGCCACCCCTGCGACCCCGGCCAGGGTTTCCGCCGCGCGGCCGGCGGCTGAATCGGGAGTCTCATTGGCCTTGGGGCGAACGATCACCGTCATTTCGCCGCTCAGCTGATGGGACCAGCCCCTGGCGGCCCGGTCCGAAGCGATCACCCCAAGGGCGGTCAGGCAGGCGAGGAAGCAGAGGACCGCCACCACAAAGACCAGGGCGCTGTCGCGGGTGTCGCGCTCCGGCAGGAAGGGCGCCGGCCGCCAGCGGTCCAGATTTAGGGGACCGCCCCCGCCGCGGCGGCTCATGACCCGCCCCCCGCCGGAACCTGCCCCATATGGACCAGCCGGCCTTCCTCCAGATGCAGGACGGGCATGCCGGACCGGGCCACCAGGTCCTGGTCGTGGGTGGCGATCAGGACGGTCGTTCCCAGGCGGTTGAGCTCCAGGAACAGGCGCAGGATGCGCAGGCCCATCTCATGGTCCACATTGCCGGTCGGCTCATCGGCGAGCAGGATGTCTGGACGACCTACCACGGCGCGGGCGATGGCCAGGCGTTGCTTCTCGCCCCCAGCCAGGGTCGGGGGCAGGGCATGCATCCGGTCCTTCAGCCCAACCCAGGTCAACAGCTCGGCGACGTCCTGGCGGTAGGAGTCAGGTTTGGCGCCGGCCACCCGCAGGGGCACGGCGGCGTTGTCGAAGGCGCTCAAATGATCGAGGAGGCGGAATTCCTGGAAGACCACCCCGATACGGCGGCGCAGAAAGGGCCGCACCTCGGCCGGAGTTTGCGCCACATCCTGTCCGAACAGGTGCAGAAGTCCCTTGGACGGGCGGGCCGCGAGATAGATCAGCTTCAGCAAAGAGGTTTTGCCCGCCCCCGACGGGCCGGTGACGAAATGGAAAGACCCTTGCGGCAAGGAGAAGGTGAGGTCCCTGAGCGTCTCAGGCTCGCGTCCGTACCGCATGGAGACGTCGTCGAAACGCACGACGGCGTCCCAGGCGTCGGCCGTCTCTGCGGCGTTCGGGTTTCTGGACATGGAGACCGGAATCGGCGACCTCGATACGGTGGGCTGGAGGGTCCGATACAGCGGCCATGATACTGACCTGTCCAGACTGCTCCGCCAGCTATTTCGTGGACGACGCGAAGATCCCTGAACAAGGGCGCGTCGTGAAGTGCGCGAGCTGTGGAAACCGGTGGACGGCCCGCCGCGAGGTTCTCGTTGAGCCGCCGCCGACGGCCGCCGCCCCTGCGCCCGCCTCCGCCGATAGCCCCCCGCCGCCGGTCGATCAAGCCGCGGCTGAAAATCCTTCCCTCCCGGACGAGCCGCCGAGCGGCCGATCGGGCGAGGCTCTGCCCCGGGCTTTCCGGGCCAAGGCCGACGATTCCCGACGTCTGCGCGAGGCCGCCGCCACCGGCGTGGTCTGGGCCGGGATGTCGGCGGCCCTGGCCCTGATGATAATGGTGGCTGTCGTCTTCCGTGTGGATGTGGTGCGCCTGTGGCCCAGCACCGCGGGCGCCTTCGCCAGCGTCGGCCTGCCGGTCAACAGCGTCGGCCTGGCCATCGAGGGGGTGGAATTCGAGCCGGCCCTGCATGACGGCTACGCCGCGCTCTCGGTCTCAGGGATGATCCGCAATATCGAAGATAGGACCATCACCGCCCCGCCGCTGCAGATTCGTCTGCTGGACAAGAATGGCGTGGCCGTGGCCACCAAGATCGCCCGCCCGGCCGATCCGGTCATCCCGCCCGGGGAGACTCGCCACTTCGCCATCGCCCTGATCGATCCTCCCGGGGCGGCGGCCGATCTGGAAATCACCTTCGCCGAACTGCGCGCCGCCGCCGAGCCCCCGGCCGCGCCGGCCGAGCTTCTGGACCTTCGTGGCGCGGCCGAGGCGAGCATTCCCGAAGCCGCCCGCCGGCCGATCCTCGAGGCCACCCCCCTGCCGAACGCACCCTCGTCGCAGGCGCTGAATGACTGAGCGGGATATCGAGGTCCTGTTGGACGAGGCTGAGGTAGCCCGTCGGGTCGAGGCCCTGGCCAGGACCATCGTCCCACGGATCGACGATGACACGGTGGCGATCTGCCTGCTCACCGGCGGGCTCTGGTTCTGCGCCGACCTGACCCGGGCCCTGGCGCGGGCCGGACGTCATGTGCGCTTCGACGCCCTGTGGCTGGCCTCCTATGGGGACGCCCGGGCGAGCCTGGGCCGTTGCGAGGTGCGCGCCGACCTGCAACGCCCCCTGGAGGGCCGCCGGGCCCTCATTGTCGACGATGTGATCGACACCGGCCTGTCGCTCAGCGAGGCTGCCCGCCTGGTGCGCGATTCCGGGGCCTCGGAGGTGCTGACCTGCGTCTTCGCCACCAAACCCTGGCCTACGCC